>NZ_JBQFPE010000002.1:0-376248 GCF_056534225.1 Ruegeria sp. E1
CCCTTCAGGATCAGCAACCGAAGCCGCATACATCTCGTCGTACTTCGCCGCATCAACATGCGCACGCGCAACAGTCTCCTCAGAGGGGGGATACGTCTGCGACCCGGATTCTGAAGCTATGCTCATCTACTATCTCCTCTTCATAGATGGACGCGACGGATCGGTTCACGATCATCGGCGATGCTAAAACAATATCGCTCTGAAAAAACCCGCATCTGAATGCAGATGCAAGCCATTAGATTGCCGCGTTGCCTGTGGATTTGACCTCGAACCGGGTTGTAACGAAGCCCTTTTTAAGCGTCGCTCATGATCTGCCTGAATATCTCGACATCAGTCACACCCTCTGAACCAATCAGCAGAACATCCGCATCGGGATTGAGGCCGAGTTTCGCGCGCATTTCATCGACCCCTGCGGCTTCGATCAGCGCAGCCAGTCCGGCGACACCGCTTTCACCTGCTTCGATCACCGGATCATTGCCCTGAGGACGTGCCAGGCGGCGCATCGTAGCCGGCACAAGATCATCGGAAATCAATATAAAATCAGAGACTTCGCTGGCCAACACCTCCCAGGCCAGGGGTGAGGGTTCGCCGCAGGACAGACCTGCCATGATGGTTTCCTCGTGGATCGCCACCCTTGTGGCCTGCCCCTGTCGGGCGCTTTCGAACAGGCAAGGCGCAAGATCCGGTTCCACCACCACGATGCGCGGAGACACGTCACCCCAGCGCTGGCGCAGACGTGCGGCCACACCCGCGGCCAGACCGCCGACCCCGCCCTGAAGAAAGACATGGGTTGGGGCCGTATCTAGCGATGCGACGACCTCATCCGCCATCACGCCATAACCTGCCATTACATCGCGCGGCGGCTGCGAATAACCGGGCCACGAGGTATCAGAAACAACAAACCACCCATTTGCTTCGGCCTCGTCGCGGCACAGCGCAACGGACGCGTCATAATCGCCATCGATACGCACGACCTCGGCCCCCAGATCACGCATTGCCTGCGCCCGACCTTCGCTGACTTCGGCATGGATATAGATGCGGCAAGGCGCGCCGAAACGTTGGCACCCCCAGGCCAGCGAGCGGCCATGGTTGCCGTCGGTTGCTGAAACCAGCGTGATCCCGGCAACCTCGTCCGGGTATTTCCCGTTGCGAATATCTGCAAGAGAAACTTCGTGCCTCAGTTGACGCGAAACCTCGCGTTGCAGAACACGCAATCCAGCATAGGACCCGCCTAAAGCCTTGAAACTGCCCAATCCGAACCGGGGGCCTTCGTGCTTGTAGTGAACAGCGCCCAAATTCAACTCGGCTGCCATTGCGGGCAACGTGTACAAGGGCGTTGCCGCATAGCCCGACCATTGGGTGATCTCGGCTGATGCGCTGGAAAAGTCCTCGGGCGTAATAACCGCCAGCGCGGCATCGCCGAAGGATGGATTGCCGGGCTGATAAGCGATGTTCTGTGTCGTCATCTGATCTGTCCTACTGTTTCAGGGGCAGACGCTGGCGCACCAGCTCGGCCCAGAATTCGGCCCCGATGGGCAACAATGCGTCGTTGAAGTCGTAGTCTGGCGAGTGCAGCGGGCGTCCGTTGCTGCCCTCGGTGCCGTTCCCGATCAACAGGAAAGCGCCCGGAACCTGCGCCGCGAATTTTGCGAAATCCTCGGAAAAGGACATCGCGGAACGATCTCCTATCGCTTCAAGGTTCAGCGATCTGGCAGCTTGGACAACGTTGCGGGCCGCATCGGCATCATTGATAGTTTCGATAAATTCGGTCCGAAAGTTTACCGCGATTTCAACGCCATGCGCTGCCGCCATGCCAGCCGAAATCTGGCGCATATGCGCCTCGATCTGGTCGCGAAACTCTGGCGCGGATGCACGGGCGTCGCCTTTCAACAGGGTGTATCCCGGCAGCACATTGCGCTGACCATCGGTGATGAACTCTGTCACCGAAACCACAGAGCCCGACGATGGCGGCAGCTTACGCGCCACAATGGTCTGCAGCGCCAGCACCAACTCGGCACCGATCGACAGGGTTTCGCGCCCCACATGGGGCATTGACGCATGACCCCCGCGACCGATGATTTCGATCTCGAAAATGCTTTCGCTGGAACAGATCACGCCTGCACGGGTCGACACACGCCCCACCGGTTCACCGGGCAGGTTATGCGCGCCGTAAACCTCATCAATCGGAAAGCGTTCCAACACACCTTCATCAATCATCGCCTGCGCGCCAAGCCCATGTTCCTCGTTGGGCTGGAAAAGAAAAACGACGGTTCCGTCGAAATCGAGGGACTGCGACAACAACTCTGCCGCACCTAACAACATTGTCGTATGGCCATCATGGCCGCAGGCGTGCATGATATCGTCATGTTCTGAACGGTAGACAAACTCATTCATCTCGGTGATGGGCAACGCGTCGAAATCGGCGCGTAGACCTATCGCGCGATTGCCGTCCCCGGATTTCAGAACACCCACAATCCCCGACCCTTCATGGGTTTCGATGCCGAGCTGACGTAATTGCCCGGCAATCCGGGCCTTGGTCCGATGTTCCTGAAACCCAAGCTCGGGGTGCCTGTGAAAGTCGTGGCGCAGTGCACGCAAACGTTCGGCGAAACGGGTCAAGACAGCGCTCCTCCTTGATCATTGAGTCAGGGAAAGAATATTGCAAACTTTTGGAATAATCTGCTATATTTTTGGCAAGTTTATGCAAGAATTTTTCACATGACGGATCTGGACAACTTTGACCGCGCCATTCTGCGTATCCTGCAGAAAGACAACCGCACGCCGCAGCAAAAGATCGGCGAAGCGGTCAATCTTTCCGCCCCTTCGGTGCAACGTCGCATCCGGCGGATGGAAGCCGAAGGCGTGATCGCCGCCAACGTGGCGCAAATCAACCCGCAGGCAGTCGGCCTACCCCTGACCATCTTTGTCAGCGTTGAACTGGCCAGCGAAACGCCCGCAGAAATCGACGCGATCAAAACCGCTTTTAGCAACGCGCCCGAAGTGCAGCAGTGTTTTTACGTAACCGGCGACATCGATTTCGTACTCATCGTGGTCACCGAGAGCATGTCAGCCTACGAAGACTTCACCCGTCGGATGTTCTTTGCGAATGGCAATATCCGCAAATTCCGGACGTTTGTATCGATGGATGCGATCAAGACCGGAAATGCATTGAGTATCTAGGGTCACCCCGGTAAGTCGCAATCCCAGATAATCTGAACTATTGGAAACGAGCAGCGCCAGCACTATCGGTCGCCGAGACAAATCAAATGAAACCACATGTTCTGGATCTACCCACAGCAGCCGTTGTCAAAGTTCAGGATACAACTTGCTGCGCATGCTGAGGTGGTTGTCTAAGGTAAGTCCTTTGTGTAGTCACCAGAGCGACGGCCACGCAGTCGTAACAATAATGACGGGTTTCGAATGAAGAACTACGCTCTTATCGGTGCCGCGGGATACATTGCGCCACGACACCTCAAGGCAATCAAAGAAACCGGTGGCAATCTGGTGATGGCCTACGACCTGACGGATAGCGTCGGTATCATGGACAGTTTCTATCCCGATGCCGCGTTCTACACCGAGTTCGAGTTGTTTCAGGACGCTTTGTATCGGCATAAGAACGTGGATTATGTCGTAGTATGCTCACCCAATTACCTGCATATGGCCCACATAAATGCAGCCTTGCGCGCAGGCTGTGATGTGATCTGCGAAAAGCCGCTTGTGCTTGAACCGGATGATATCGACCTGATAAAATCAACCGAGCAAGAGACAGGCCGAAAAGTCTATTCGATCCTGCAGTTGCGATTGCATCCGGCGATCATTGCTGTGAAGGAACGGGTGGGCCGTGCTCCAGCGGGTACAATTCATGACGTCGACATCGGATATTTTACGTCTCGAGGCTCTTGGTATCACAGTTCGTGGAAAGGTATTGATGACAAGTCAGGCGGCATCGCGACGAATATCGGCGTGCATTTCTTTGACATGCTGTCGCATATCTTCGGCAATCTCGAACACAACACGGTTCATCATCTGACCGACACCAGCGCAGCCGGGTATCTGGAATATCAACGCGCGCGTGTTCGCTGGATTCTTTCTATCGACCGATCCAATCTACCACCACAAACGCCAGATGGCTTGCTCACCTATCGGTCGATTACAGTAGATGGGAAAGAAATCGAGTTTTCCCAAGGCTTTACTGATCTGCACACCCAGAGTTACCAGAATATTCTGGCTGGCAGCGGATACGGAACAGAACTTGTACGACCTTCAATCGAAGTGGTCAGTCATGTTCGAACCGCGCCAATTCAACCCGACATTGGCTCGCAACACCCACTTTTGGCTGGAATCTCTGAATGAGCGTGCATCCAGACGCCTTTGTGCATGAAAGCGCCTATGTTGATACGCCATCCACTATTGGTCAGGGGACCAAACTCTGGCATTTCGTCCACGTTCTTGGGCACACACTAATCGGACAGAATTGTTCGTTGGGCCAGAATGTCGTGGCCGGTCCTTATGTTACCATCGGTGACGGTTGCAAGATACAGAACAATGTTTCGATCTACAAAGGCGTGACGCTGGAGGATGACGTTTTTTGCGGTCCCTCCTGTGTTTTTACCAACGTGCTCACCCCCCGCGCACATGTCGAGCGCAAGGATGAATTCCGGGAGACTTTGGTAAAACGCGGTGCGACGATCGGAGCCAATGCAACAATCGTTTGCGGCAACACGCTTGGAGCCTATTCAATGGTCGCCGCTGGTGCGGTCGTTACCAAGGACGTAGAGGACTATGCGCTGGTGGCCGGTATCCCGGCGCGGCAAATCGGCTGGGTGTCACGCGCAGGAGAGCGGCTTGACGAAAGGCTGATCTGCCCGCGAACGAATGAGCGCTACGTCGAAAAAGATGGACGTCTGGCTCTGATATCGGAGTAACCGCATGGATTTCATTGACCTTGGGGCGCAACAGGCGCGGATAAAGGACAAGCTCGACGCCCGCATTCAGACTGTTCTGAGCCATGGGAAGTACATTCTTGGACCCGAAGTAGCACAGCTGGAAGCCGGGCTCGCTGCATTCTGCGGTGCCAGACACGCCATCACCTGCGCCAATGGAACGGATGCTCTGCAGCTGGCGTTGATGGCGCTGGGTATCGGGCCCGGAGACGCAGTGTTCGTTCCGTCATTCTCGTTCGCCGCCACTGCCGAAGTCGTGCCTCTTGTGGGCGCGACCCCTGTGTTTGTCGATGCAGATCCGGAGTCCTTTAATATGAACCCGAACAGTCTTAAACGTAGCATCGCACACATTGTTCGAAGTGGTGATCTATCCCCCAAGGCAATCATAGCCGTCGACCTATTCGGACTGCCTGCGGACTATGACAGCCTTCGAACGATTGCACATGCAAATGACATGGCACTCATCGGAGACAGCGCGCAAGGATTCGGCGGGAATTATCGAGGGGCCACAACTGGTAGTCTGGCTGATATTACCACAACATCTTTTTTCCCGGCCAAACCGCTGGGCTGTTATGGTGATGGGGGCGCGATATTTACCGACGACGACAACCTTGCAAACCTTCTTGTGTCCCTCAGATTCCACGGTAAGGGTGACTACAAATACGACAATGTCCGGATCGGATTGAATTCGCGTCTAGACACGATCCAGGCTGCAGTTCTGCTGGAAAAACTTGCGATTTACGGCTCTGAAATTGAAGAGAGGCAGCGCGTGGCTGAGCGGTATTCAACGGCCCTTCGGGATGTAATCGGCACGCCCGTTATCAGCAATGAAAGCCGCTCGATCTGGGCTCAATACACGGTGAAAACCCCGGCGGGCAAAAACCGCGCGGACATCCAGGCTGCGATGAACAAGGCCGGGGTACCTACTCAGGTCTACTACCCCAAGCCCTTGCATGTTCAGGGTGCTTACAACCGCTATCCAATCGATCCGGTTGGTCTAAAGGCATCCGAAGCTCTTTCAAACGAAGTTTTCTCTTTGCCGATGCACCCCTATCTTACCGCAGATGAACAAGACACCGTCATCAGAACCCTAAAGGCTGCTTTGAAATAGGTCGCCCGAGCGGCCCTCATAGAAGTACTTTGCGCAGCAGAGGCTTGGTCTTGATTGCGACACGAAGAAGGCCGGACTATCAGCCAGCGTAGTGCATATTACGGGTTCAGTCCAAAGTATTCGGAAAACTCTTTTTTCAACTGATCAATGCTGCTTTGTGGGACTTCCATGGATTTCGGCGCATCAAATTCGCGCCCACTGTTGCTAAATGGCCGATATAGCGTTTCTCCCGGATGCGCTTCGTGCCATTCGCGCCAGCTGTCTCGATATTTTATTCTTATGGGCGACAAGCCGGTGTCATAGGCGATGCCAGAAACGGAATTGTTGGTCAGGCTTCCCTCGCGGTTCAGACAGAACATCGTACAGCAGCGGTCTTCTGCGATCATGTCCGGGAACGCAGATTCGATCCGGCACAAAAACTCGCTATCCGCTCCAAATCTAACGCAATCCCAGTACCCCACTTTCTCAAACACATCTCGCTTCAGCATGAGTGAGACCATTGCGCGGCGCAAAACCCCGTCGAAACTATAAGCGGCCATGCGTGAGGGAAAATTGAAGCGACCCATCTCGTCCAGACGGATCATATGGCCAAATGAGCCGATGAAGTCGGGGTTTGCCGTAATGGCGCGGACTTGCCGTTCTAGCCGGTCCGGAAGGGCAATGTCATCCGCATCGTGACCGGTAATATAGGCCCCCGCAGCCTTGGCCAACGCGAGGTTTTTCGAGACATATGGGCCAACATTTACCGGATTATGAAAAACCGACAAGCGCGAGTCGCATTGTTCAAGGTCGGTCAAAATCTCAGCAGTACCATCAGAACTTTTATCATTCACAACAATAAGTTCGAGGTTATGCCAGCTTTGTTTCAGTATCGACTGAACCGCGCTTTCTATGGTCTCCTGCGCATTGTGAGCGGGCATTATGACCGAAATCTTAGGCATTTCCCATTCAACTGAAGGCAGTTCTTCAAAGCCAATTCGGAAAAACCTCGGCTCTTGCCCCCTGGAAAGCACGATCTTGGAGCGACTGTGCCCTTTCAGCCAGACACTCATATTTTTGATCCAGGTCTGGTCATCCTGCGCAACGATAGACTTAAACAATTCCTGCGTACCCGGCGAGAGGTACAGCCTGTTGCGCTTGAGAAACGACAGTGCTTCCTTGATGCCCCTCGTCAACAGAATTTCATACGCCTCGAGAACGCTGACACGAAGTTCTTTCTTACGTTCTCTGGACAAAAACATATGCCTTGGGTTGCGCATCAAATTCATGAAGCGACTCCAACGCGAGCGCGGCACGGGCCTGCTTTTGTCGTTTTTCTGATCCATATTCACTTTAGCGATCCGATCCGCGAATCAAATTTTCTGCAGAGAGGCATATTCAAAGTCTGACTTCTTTAGCCCTAAAGAACACAGGAACTTAAGCGAAAAAACACCTCGTGGACCAACAACCGGCTGTCAGTGACTGTTGCCGCGCGATATGCCCGAAGTTCTTAGATTTTGAACAAGATAAATTCATCATTCTCATATTCCATGATGCTGCTGTCCAAGCCATAGTCAGCAACGATCTTTGCCGTTCTTTTTGCATTGGCCTTTTGCACAAGCACCCGGTTAATACCGTAACGTTCTTTGAACAAAGTCAGGTTTTCAACCGGCATGTTGAAGTCCTCCTGCTTGGTCTCAGATTGCATCGCCGCGAACCCATTATCAGACCCCATGAACACCTGATAGAGTTTGACGTGCTTCAATCTATAGAGGACGAAGCTCCAGAAAAATGCGTGTTTTGTCGGGATTGTCAGGATACTAACCATCTCTGGCTTTAGGTCGCGCAGATAGACATAGACTTCTCTCACCGGTGGCGTAACCAGCGACTTCATCGTCGATTGCTTATAGATTTGACGATTGCGAAAGCGGAACACCATAACGGCGAACGTGAGGTGTAGCGCCAGCATCGCAGGCAGCGCAATACCCGGCAATGCGCCCTGTTGAACCAGAAGAACATAAAGCAACGCCTGAAACGGTGCGGAATATTCCATATATCGCTCTGCTTCTCCGACAAAAGAAAACACGCGGATAGAGATTAAGGCAAACGTGATCAAACCAGCCCAAAACACGGTTTGGGCATAGGCTGTGAAAGTGTCGTTGATGACCAAGCCCCCCGTCACTTGAAAGTACAGGATCACAGGTGCCATCGGTACCGTGTATAAAAAGATCGTCGGTGTTAGCCGCGTGAGAATTACCTGCATAAAACGTGCACGACTTGCGTTCCACATTTCCGGCAGAGCTTTGACATCGCTCCAGCGATTGCGAATTCCCGGTAACGTGCCAACGTTGCGATTTCGGAAGTACCAAACCCAATGCTGGAATTTGTGCACTAAGACCTGGCGTGCGCCCACGGGCAAAACATAAAGTACAGCGATTGATGCGAAAACGCTGAGCGCAGGGACCGGATCTGTGGTGAGAACTGAAATCACTACCGCGAAGGCGATAGCTGCCTGTAAGCCAAACGAGGAACTGTAGATGATGATCAGCATCGTAAGCAGCGTCACCGCAAAAAAAGCAGGAATGTTGCTGGAGCCAATCATGTACCATGCGATCAGCATGACAAATATCTGAAGCATACCAAATGTGCGTGCATTGCCCACTCCACCCAGTCTCGCGGGCACTGCAAATAATACGGGCGTTGTGCTGAACAGCATAGACGCCCAGAAGGCTACGGAACCCGTTCCCACATCACCGGGGACATAGTGACTGACCAGAAGATAAAACAGAGCAACCGTGAACACGTCGTAAAACAACACGGCCCAGGTACCGACCTGCAGCCAGCGCTCTTCAGGAAACCGGCTGACGATATAGTGTTGAAGCTTGGGATACCCAAAAATTGTCTTCAGAACAGCCTTATCGTAATTATTGTTCAGCCATCTGTGTTTCTGCTGACTCTTGACCATATAGAGATGAGCCATCGTATCATTGCTGAGGCTGGTTTGACTGGTCGTTACGAATTGCAGTCGAAACACCCAGGAAAAAACAACGATAACAGCGAGCTCAAGCAACACTCTTTAACATCCTTCTGCGAAGCGGCATTTGATCCGGGATCAATATGTGTGTTGGCGAGAATGCGCAACATTCACGCCCGGGTTAATTTCGCGACAATGATCGAAGATGAATCAGACAGTCTCCCGCATCTGCATTGAAAAGTAGTAACTGGTCTGCAGATCAGAGGCGCTAGATCGCTTCTTCGGAAGCAATCGAAATATCGACCGTACCGTCACGGCAGGGATACCTAAGCACCTCCTCGTTGACGCGTACCGGCAATTGGCCTTCGGAAGGCGTTGGTTGGCTGGATATGACATGATCAAGGTGGTATCGAATTCTGCCGATCTCAACAAAGGCCCCCTTGGTATAGGGTGGTCGATGGGCACGGACAAAATCCCTGATCGAACATCTATCCCATACGCCGGAAATTTCCATGTCTGACAAGGTTCTACGCGGGAACCGTGTAGCTAGGTGTTCTACTTGCGGATAGGAGCTTATGGCCCCTTTCCACACTCTGCAGAGCACATCGGGCAGCCAAGCACACAAAGTAGTGTCAGCGTTGGCAAACACAGTGTTTATGTCATCTTCGGGTCCAACAGCTATTTCGCATTGCTCGTAAACGGGGCCCCCGTCTACCTCATCAGTTACTTCATGCAGCGAATATCCAACCTTGTCCTCACCGTGGATAAGCGCCCAGGTAAACGCATGAAGCCCACGATATCTGGGTAGCAGCGAGTTATGAACATTCAAAACCAGTTGTTGCTTAGCAACAAATTCGCGGCGCAGTAGTCTGGACCATGAAACCAATACTATCCGGCTGTCATGGCGGGATAAAAGATCGGTTTCGTCATGCACAATTCTTTCAACAGCTTCGCAGCCTTCAAGAGCATGCATCAATGCGGAATCCGGAGCCATTTCAGTCGCCAGAATAAACCGTTTCGTTTCAGTCATTTTCGGTCAAATCCAGTTGATAGGTGTTTCTCAGAAAAGGCGTCGCCGCGAAATTCTCTTTGTGTCTGGCCAACCCGGCGTTGATTTGTCTGCCCCGGTCAGAAACCGTTCCCATGTCGACAAACCGAAATCCACCACTGAAAGCACTCTCGATACGTGACACAAGAAGATGGTCTACAGCCGCATGTTTTTTTCCGATTTCATCCTGATCCCAGGCAATCAAAATAACAGTCTCACCGATACGGGCCTCCAATATGGCTGCGCAAATATTTCTATCAGGCGCAAATGATGCAAAACACCCAAACGCCTCACCAAAAAGTTCGAACTGTTTGCACAGCAGATCGCTTTGAAAACCAAAAGCATAGTTCTTTGCAGCTTTGAACTCTGACAGTTTTTCGTAGCACAACCGAGGGTCGATACTCATGACCACAAGACCGGCACGCTCAGCTTTCTTCGCATTCCGTCGAACGGTTGATTTCGGCTCCCAGCCAGTCTGTGGAATAATGTGCGTGATTTCGCCAGTGGAGCACGCACCGGTGCATTCAAAAACAGTTCGCAGAGCCGCTGCAAATTCTGGGGAATAGAATACATCGGGCGCAAGGCGCAGCGTCAGCGACCGTGCATCGCGGTGCCGATCCCGCAAGGCTGATTTAAGTTCTTCGAGCGCATCAATCAGCGGCAGTAATCGCGGGCGATGAGCAAGGTCAGAACAGAAAGTAAGGCCACCAAAACTGGCACCAGGCCCAGAAAAAATGCAGTCACCAGACAGGGTATAGTTCAGCCGCAACTTTGGCGTTTGCAGCGAATATGCCCCTGGAAAAATATGAGCGTACTCGACCTCGTCAAAGACACCGTGAAATGACCGCCAGCCTTGTGTCATTGTCAGTTTACTCCCGCGTAAGCCTTGCGACATGCCTGCGTCGGCACCTCGAATACACCTTATCGTCTTGGAAAGCGCTACGCGCTGCTTGTGATTTGAAAGAAACCAAGCCGATTAACTCTCAAACGCCTTCAGACACTACTCAATACGTAGAGGCGAAACAAAAATCGACCCAAAATTCGACACCGTTCAAAATACCAATCGAGGCATGAAATACGCAGGTAATCCCAGCAACTGAGCTACCACCGCTTAGCGTGGCGCAAGCACTTAGACGCTCATGGTTTTGACAGCCCGGTCCGGGTATTCTAGGAAATCGCAACCAGGCACTTTCTTAGGCTCACTCAGGTCATGACCAACAAGACTATCTTCGTTACCGGCGACACCGATTGGTGTTCCGAGACCTGCCTGACCGTGTTCCTGGACTTTTGCACCAATCGTAATGTTAAGCCGCTGCTGTTTGCCACCCATGAAAGCGCGGTTCTGCGCCGCGCTGCCGAAGATGGGCGCGTCAGCATAGGTCTACATCCAAACTTCCTGCCCGGCTCAACACACGGTCAAACGCCGACGGAAGTGCTGGACCACCTTCGCAAACTCTATCCTGACGCGCGGTCTGTGCGGTCACATTCTTTCTTCGGTAACTCACAAGTGGATGCGATGTTCGCCAAGGCTGGATTGCGATACGACAGCAATAGCCTGATGGTGGGTGAAACCGGCCTACGCCCATTTCGCCACTGGAATGGTTTGGTGCGTGCGCCGGTTTTCTGGGAAGACGATATCCATTGGGCACAGACCGAATACGGGCCCCATCGAGCGCTTGATACTTATGCCTTTGACAGCGGCGGGCTAAAGATCATCAACGTTCACCCTTTCAACTTCGCGTTTAACGTCGGCGACGCCCGAAACTATGCCCAAGTAAAAAAATTCACTGCTAGCGCAGATATTCACACAATCCGCACATGTCGAAACACCGACGTTGGCACAGCTGACTGGACTAGCTGGGTTCTGGAGACGCATGCCGACCGAGTGATGCGCAATCAGTCACTTGAAGATGCCCTGGATTCTGGCTGGTGCCCATAACGGCGTCACACGCTTAATCTGACACGCCAGCTTCAGCCAACGCGCTGATGTAGGAACTGGCCACACCATTCATTCAGATAGAGCAGAGACCAAACCAGAAGGCGGCGATTGGTTTGACCCGACAGGTGCTCTTGGATCAAGGCCGTCGTTTCTTTGTAGTCCATGAAATCGTAGATTGCCGAATTACTTTTTAGCAGCGTGTCACGAACATAATCGATACTTTCCCCTCGAAACCAGCTAGCATCCGGAGCGGAAAAGCCCTGTTTTACAGCGGCAGTGACTTTTCCGGGTAGAAAGCTCTGCATTGCCTCGCGAAGGATCAGTTTGCCGTCTTTGGTTCTCGAAAAATATTTGGACATATCTGCGCCTGGCAAATTCTCGTCCAGATCGACTACCTTTTTAAGGTTCCCCAATTTCATTCCAACCGGTATGCGCATGGCAAAATCGACAAGATCATTATCCAGAAACGGCAGACGTGTTTCCATGGAATGCGCCATCGACAGCTTGTCTTCTACGGTCAATAGCCCGTGCAGAAACGTCTTGGCTTCGAAATATAGTGAGTGGTTCACGTAATCTTCGGGACTTTGCAGCCGTTCGGCCGGGTGCTTGAATACATCTGCAAACAAATCACGCGTTTGAATATCGCTGACGTCGTTCCAGACCGGGGCCAGAACCTTAGGTATGACCGCGTTGCGAACCAGTCGCTGCCAGAAGCCATAATATTTATCAACGTAACTCTCGAAGCTCGAATTCGTCACAGCGCGGTAATAACGCCACGGATATCCGCCAAACAGCTCGTCCCCACCGGCACCCGCAAGCATGACCTTGACGAATTTACTGCCAAGGCGCGAGGCGTAGTAGTTGGGGTAGCTTTGACCAACACGCGGTTCTTCCAGATGCCAGACGACCTGCTTCATCGACCGTTCCATGTCGCCTGCCTTAAGCACCATCTCATAATGTTCGGTGCCGCACAGATAGGATATGTATTCGGCCCTGCTCCGCTCGTCGAAAGCCAGTTCCAAACCGGACGCCGAGTTCAGGTCAAAACCAACGGTAAAGGATTTCAGCGATGGGAAGGTCCGCGTTGCCACAGCGGTTATCGAGCCACTGTCGATTCCACCAGACAGATATGAGCCGACTTCGACGTCGCCAACAAGCTGCCGGTTCACAGCCTGATCGAACAGATGCGATAGTTCTGCCTTGTAGTCCTCGCGGCTGATACCTTCGGATGGCTCGGTGAAATCGTAGTCCCAATAGGTATGCGTTTTGCGGGTTCCATCCGCATTGATGCGCATCCATTGGCCTGCAGGCAAGATTTCAACACCTTTGAACAGGGTTTCCTCATTCAGGAAATTCTGGAAGGTCAGGTATTGCAGCAGTGCCCGCGGGTCCATTTGTGCGGTAAGCACTGGATGCGTCAGCAACGCCTTGATCTCGGAGCCGAACAAAAGGCACCCGTTTGCTTGGCTTAAATAGAGCGGTTTGATCCCATACCGGTCACGCGCAAGAAAGAGCGTTTTTTCTTGGCTATCCCAAAAGGCAAAGGCAAACATACCGTTAAAGCGTTCGACGCAATCAATGCCCCAGATTGCGAAGGCTTTCAGGACCACTTCACTGTCGGTTTCGGATTTGAACTTGCAACCCAGCGCTTCCAATTCGGTGCGCAGCTCGCGAAAGTTGTAGACTTCGCCATTGTAAGTCAGCGCATAGCGGCCATCTTCCGTGACCATGGGCTGACGACCGGCATCTGACAGATCGATGATCGACAGGCGGCGATGCGCAAGTGCAACCGGCCCATCCGCATATTCACCTGACGCATCGGGTCCGCGATGGCGCAACGCATCCGCCATCGCACGGGCAAGGTGCAGGTCCGCCGGAGCGCCGCCAATATTCAGAAAACCAGCTATACCGCACATCGGAATCCCTGCCCTTATTCAATCGCGATCAGAGCGCTTTGAGCGCGGTGATCACGCGGTCATAGTCATCCTTGGACATATGGTTTCCAAGTGGCAACGCCATCGAATGCGCATCTGCCCATGCGGCCTGCGGGAAATCCTCGGTCTTGAGGCCATAATGGTCTCGATAGTATCCAAGCATATGGACAGCATGCGTCCCAGGCCGGGTCGAGATGCCCAGCTCCTGCAGGTAAAGCATTATGTCATTGCGCGCACGCGGGGCGGCATCCGGATCAACCATCGTCACGAACGCCTGCCACGCGTGCCGTCCACCCGAAGGTTCAAGGGGCAGCGACAACCAGTTCAGACCAGACAGATGTTCGCGGTAATAGGCAGCCCATTGCGCGCGTTCGGTTATAAATCCGTCAAGCTTGTCGATCTGCACAACACCTACTGCACCCTGCAAATCCGTCATGCGATAGTTGAAACCAAGCGCATCGAAATCCGGCAATATGTATGGGGCAGGACCATGGTGGCGCTGCTCCTCTGATACCGAAGCGCCATGATTGCGCAGAATCTGACATCGCTCGGCCAGCGCATCATCATGCGTGGTGAGCATTCCGCCTTCACCGGTGGTTATCGTCTTGCGCGGATGAAAGCTGAACGCCGCCGCATCACCTAGGCCACCGGCCATACGCCCTTTGTATTCGCCGCCTGCAGCACAAGCCGCATCTTCAAGGATACGGACGTGATCCGGCAACGCCGCACGCAACGCATCCATGTCGGCACAAAGTCCGAACAGGTGAACGGCGATAACCGCCTTTGTTCGCTCTGTAACCAGCGCGCTGACATCTTCAACCTTGATATTGAAGGTTGTCGTGTCGATGTCACAAAATACCGGCGTTGCGCCGCAATAAAGAACCACGTTGGCGGTCGCGACCCATGTAAAAGCGGGCACGATGACTTCGTCACCGGGCCCCACGCCCATACCAACAAGCGCAAGATGCAAAGCGGTCGTGCAGGATGTCGTGGCCAGCGCAAGTGGGACATCGTGCATGGCCGCAAACTTGCGCTCAAACTCGGCAACGCGAGGTCCTTGCGTCAGCCAGCCGCTTTCAATCGGCCCTCTCAGCGCTTCCCACTCTTCTTCGCCAAGACACGGCTTTGCGATATCGATCCGCTCAGATGCGCTCATCCTGCTTTCCTTTGTGACGTGTTACCCGGCCGACATACGGCGCGTGTTGACCTCTTCGATATGATTGCGCCGCCACTCGATCAACCGCTCGAGACCTTCGCGCAGTTCAATGCTGGCCGTAAAGCCAATTTCATTCGTTGCCTTGTCGGGTGAGCCAATCCGGTTGCGCACCAGCGTGGCCTGGTTACGTTCCTTGTATTGGATCGGCTGATTGCAACCCGTGAGGGACAGCAGCGTTTCGGCCAGCTCCTTCAAAGTCGTGCGCTTGCCGGTGCCAACGTTGTAGTATTCTCCAGACGTTTCCGCCTTCATCGCGCAGACATTGGCCTTGGCGCAATCCAGAACCGAAACAAAGTCAAACGCTTCAGAGCCATCGCCCATGATCGTCGGGCCGTCTCCATTGTCGATGGCATCCAGCATCCGCATGATCACCGCGATATAGGCCCCTTTATAGTCCTGCCGCGGGCCATAGACATTCATATAGCGCAGCCCGGCGGTTTCCAGCCCGTACCGGTTGTTGAAGGCCGTAACCATCGCCTCGGACGCGATCTTGGTTGCGCCATAGAAGTTCTTGTTATTGAACGGATGCGCCTCGGTCATCGGCTCTTCTACTGCATCGCCGTAGACGGACGCCGATGAGGAATAGACCAGACGTTTTACGCCTTGCGCGACACAAGCCTCAAGCACATTGAAGGTGCCGCGGATGTTTACATCGAAAGCCGAGCGTGGATAGTCGTGACATTGCAGCAACCACAATGCCGCAAAGTGAAAGACACCATCTGCATCTGCCAACGCCTTGTTGAGAATGTCGGTCTGGGTTATGTCACCACCCACATCGAAAATGCTGACATTCGGATGGGCCAGAGCCCCCGACAGGTTTTCGCGATGGCCACGTTCGAAATTGTCATAAACCACAATTTCGGCAGCGCCTTCTTTTGTCAGCAGATCAACCGTATGAGATCCGATGAGCCCTGCGCCACCAATGACAACCAGTTTCTTGCCAGCAATGTCCATAATTGCGATCCTTTAACTCAGTTCGGCAATTTGCCAATATCGTATCAGCGGCAATCACCGCCGGCTTGGTCCACAGACAATCGTCTGAAACTTGTTTGCATATGATGATCGCAAATATGCATTCTGCGTCTAGAAGCGGAACACTTTAAAGCCCGTTTCCGTCAGGGCCTCACGATCAAACACCGATTTCAGATCAGCAATCATCGGAATGTCGGCACCGCACATGTCACGCAGTTGCCGCGGCTCCAGCTGTGCATATTCCTGATGCGCGACGGCGACGGTCACTGCATCGACGTCTTTGATCTGGTCGAAAGGCGTTAGCGTAATGCCATATTCGGCAAGAACCTCGTCTGCGTCTGCCCAGGCATCAGCGACCAGAACTTCGACGCCCCAGTCCTGAAACTCGCGGATCAGGTCTATGACCTTCGAGTTTCGGATATCCGGGCAGTTTTCCTTGAACGTGATGCCCAGAACGGCGATGCGCGCCTTGGTAATATTGATCTCGCTCTGCGACATCATCTTGATCACGTTGCGCGCGGCATAGCGCCCCATATTGTCGTTGATCCGACGCCCCGCAAGAATAACCTGCGGATTATATCCGACCTCTTCGGCTTTGTGCGTAAGATAATACGGGTCAACACCGATGCAATGACCACCAACCAGACCAGGGCGGAACGGAAGAAAGTTCCATTTGCTTCCAGCGGCTTCCAGTACGTCTTTCGTATCGATCTCAAGGCGGTTGAAGATCACCGAAAGCTCATTCACCAACGCGATATTGATGTCCCTCTGCGTATTCTCAATCACCTTTGCCGCCTCGGCAACCTTGATCGAGCTAGCAGGAAACGTGCCAGCTTTGACGATCGATCCGTACAAAGCATCAATTCCCGAAGCCACGTCCGGTGTCGAGCCGGATGTGACCTTGACGATGTTGGTCAGCGTGTTCGTCTTGTCACCAGGGTTAATGCGTTCGGGGCTGTAGCCGCAGAAGAAATCCACGTTGAACGTCAGACCTGACGACTGTTCGAGGATTGGCACACAAACCTCTTCGGTACATCCGGGAAAGACTGTGGATTCGTAGATAACAACGTTGCCTTTGGACAGGGTCGAACCGACCGAAGCCGACGCTTTGCGCAAGGGCGTTAGATCAGGCCGGTTCACATGGTCGATCGGGGTGGGAACCGTGACGATGTAGATGTCACAATCGCGAATATCTTCGACTTGAGTGGTATAGCTCAGATGCTTGGCAGCCGTCAGTTCTTCGGGCGAAACCTCCAGCGTGCTGTCTTCTCCGGATCGAAGCATGTTGATCCGCTCGCCGTTCAGATCAAAACCGACCACTGCACGGCTTTTGCCAAATTCGACGGCCAGGGGCAGGCCTACGTAACCCAGACCGATTACAGCAATTTTCTTGTCGTCAAAATTCATCATCGGTCCCGCCAAAACCTCAATCAAGCGCTTGTTTTCTGTACATCTCACGAATTGCCGCGTCAGTTAACACCGTGTCGAATGACAGGCAACTCAAAAGGGCAGCCCACCGATTAACGACAGGCAGCTTCGCGCTCTATTTGTCGTAGTAATCTCGGAACCAGTCGACGAATTTCTGAATCCCGTCCTTGAAATCCGTCTGAGGTCGATACCCCGTCAGCCGCTGCAAAAGATCGGCATTGGCCCATGTCGCGGGAACGTCACCCATCTGGATGTCCATGTAGTTGCGGATGGCCTTCTTGCCCAGGCTTTCCTCGATGGCATCAATGAAGTCCAGCAGGCGAACCTTATCCGAATTGCCGATATTTACCACACGGTACGGGGCAACCGGGCTCAGGCTATCGCCGTCTTCGATATCTTCAGGCGTCTCGGGGCGCACTGGGACGGCTTTGATCAGAAGCGAAATTGCACGCACCAAATCATCCACATAGGTGAAATCGCGGTACATATCGCCGTGATTGTAGATATCGATAGGCCGGTCATCCAAAATCGCATCTACGAACTTATAGAGCGCAAGGTCCGGGCGACCCCAAGTGCCATAAACCGTAAAAAAGCGGAACATCGTGGTCGGCAAGTCCCAGAGATGGGCATAGGAATGCCCCATGCTTTCATTGGCCTTCTTGGTTGCAGCGTAGATCGTAAGCTGCGTATCCGCCTTTTCGCACTCGTCAAATGGCATGTCCGTGTTCGCACCGTAAACGGACGAGGTCGATGCCATCAGCAGGTGCTGCACTTTGTGGCGCCGCGCAGCCTCCATCACGTTGAAAGTGCCCACCACATTGCTGTCGATATAGGCCCGCGGATTTTCAAGACTGTACCGCACGCCAGCCTGCGCAGCGAGGTGCACGATCACGTCAGGTTCGAACCCGTCCGCCACCCGGTCGAAAGTCTGTACATCCTCTAACATACCCTCGTCACACGAGAAGTTCGGATTCTGCAGCAAGGCTGCGTGACGGCGCTGTTTCAAGCGCACATCATAGTAATCCGTCATCCCGTCGAAACCGTGAACCCGATCCCCATTGGCAAGCAGTAATTTAGCGAGGTGAAATCCGATAAAACCGGCAGTGCCTGTAATCAGAACTTTTTGCACGAATCCAAACCTTCCTGTTTGCCCAGTCGGGCAGTCATCGGCGCACATATGAAGCGAAATCGAACGTCACTCAAGTCGTTGTTGCAAAAGTACCGACAGGCGCTCCCCCATGAGAGCCGCGCCAGCCTGGGTCAGGTGTCCACCGTCGTAAGAAATTAGCAGACCTTCCTCGGTCGTATTCCGACAGGTTGGCCCGCTTCCGCACATCATCTCGGAAATATCGACAAACAAAGATGGAGACAGTGTTTCGCGCATCAGATCATTTGTTTGCTGATGGCTCGCTCTGATATCGACAACGATATCCTCGTTTCCGTCATTATATTCAGCCATGTAATGCTTGAGCGACATTGTCGAGCCAAAATTTTTGCGACCCATTACCAGAACATTTGCATCTGTTACTTGTTTCAAGTTCTCAAGACTTTCAGGTAAGTGATTTGCCTGCCAATCGTGCCAACTAGACACCAGCCATATCTCATCTGCCTGCGCGATACGTTCCTGAAGTGCCTCATCTTCGTACCCTGCACGTTTCGAGCACAATTTCCGGTCACCGGGTGCAATCAAATCAGTGAAATCACGCTTGAGGAACAAGTTGCCGCAGCGAGCTGAGATGTAAAACGTCGACAATTGAAACATTTCATCCAACCGCGATTCAATCACAGCATTCACCATATCTTGCGCATAACTGTCGCCAATGATCAGTAGTTTTTGTTTGTCGTCTCGGGCCTCGAATTCAACGCCGCGATATTTCCTAAAACGCTCACGGACATAATCACCCGGGTTGTCGTATTGCTGAAAAACCGCCTGATGTACCTGAGCGTACCGCCCGGGCATCCCTTGCGACCAAGCAAAGGCCAATCCCGCAACGATGAACAAAGCCCCTACCGAGGCCGCCGGGATAAAGACACGCGACCGGGATCGCTGCACTGGTCGCCGGAACGGTGTCTCGACAAACTTGTAGCTTAGAAATGCCAGCACCAGCGTCACGACACACAACGCCGCCATGATCCAATGGGACGGCTCATCAAGACTCATATAGCGGACATATGCGAACACAGGCTGATGCCACAGATAGGCCGAATAGCTTATCAAGCCGATCCCGATAAACACCGGATTGGCAAGAATGCGATACGACCATGTCTGCTTGCCTTCGAACAGAATGATAAGCATCGTTCCGATGATCGGCGCCAGCGCATAGGGGCTGGGAAACGGCGTATGCTTGTCATAGGCGAAAACTGCAAACAGGATCAAAGCCATTCCGGAAACAGACAGCACACCACAAACTGCAGGCGAAGGTCGCCACGGGTTGGGTCGCGTCAGGTACAGCGCCACCAGTGCCCCAGCCATCAGCTCCCACGCTCGGGTCGGCAACAGATAAAATGCGGCCTCGGGTTCGCTCAGCGCACCAAAATCCCATGTGACCAGCGCGAAGCTTGCAACGGCGATCACCGACAATACGGCCCAAACGGCTATACGCCCAAAACGCCAAAGAAGGGCAAGAAGGACAGGAAAGAAAATGTAAAACTGCTCTTCAACCGCTAATGACCATGTGTGCAACAGTGGTTTAAGTTCCGTTTCGGTATCGAAATACCCGCTTTCCATCCAAAACAAGATGTTCGACCAGAACGTCGTGACGGCCACAGCGCTGAGCGAGAAGCTCTCGAAGTCTGCAGGCATCAGGATAAACCAACCTGCGATGAAACTGGCGAGTATGACACAGTAGAGCGCCGGAATTATCCGCCTTACGCGTCGCTCATAAAAGTTGGCAATCGAATACCGACCCTGCTCAAGATCATTCACCAGGATCGTGGTGATCAAATAGCCCGAGATGACAAAGAAGACATCAACGCCCACGTAGCCGCCGGAAAAAATGGAAAATCCCGCGTGAAAGAGAATAACCGGTACAACCGCAAGCGCGCGGAGACCATCGACCTCGGGCCTGTATTTCATTGACTAGTTCCAGCCGTAAGCTTCTTTAACTGCATCCAGCTGGGCCCTACGCGAAAACCTGTCTAGGATCAACTTCGGACTGCGCTCATGAACTGACGCACGCCATCGCTCATCGCGCAGACCGTCAATAACAGCCTGCGCAAGCGTCTCTGCGTCCCTATCCGTTAAACGACCTGTATCGGTCGCCGCAATGGCTTCGCTGATTCCACCCACGTCTGGGGCAACAACGGGTAGTCCGGCCAATTGCGCCTCGATCACCGCATTGGGTAGGCTTTCGGTTTGCGTGGTCATCAGGAACAGATCCATTTGTCGAAGATAGTCGAACAAATCGCCTGAAACCATTCCGGGCAGTATGAACTGATCGCCAAGGCCAGCGGACTGCACCGCCTTTTCGATATCATGCCTGAGTGGGCCGTCGCCAACCATCAGAAACCGCGTACCGGGGATCGCCTCGTTTACCTTTTGTGCAACTGTCACCCAAAGCAACGGATCTTTTACCGGCGAAAATCGGAACACCCCGCCAACGGTCAGGGGCCGATCGGTTTTTGCATCAAATGGTCCCAAATCACTAAACCCAAGCTCGCCAGGTTCGATTGCGTTGTAGATCGTGGTAAAACGATCCTTGGGCAGCCCGGTCGCAAGCGCCCAGTCGTCCGCCGCCGCCCGGCTATTTGCGGTCAGCACAACCTGTGGGAATAGCGCGCACAGTCCAAGCACATGCTCGGTGAGTTTCTCGCGAAGGTTTTCGATCTCAGATCCAAAGGACTGCTGGCCGCGTGTCATCGATCCAAAGTGGACGACAACACGAGGCACCCCTGCCAAAACAGCGGCAAGCGCTACTTCGGCATGAAGGCCACCACGCACATGAATCACTTCGGGTTTCAGTTCGTAAATCGCGCGCAAAACCGGATTCAATGAGCGCAATCCGGCCACCTCGGCCAATGGGATGACTTTCTTGTAGATTGGCGCCTCGTCCCAAGGCTCAGGGAGCGATCCACCCATATCAGACAGCAAATGCGTCGAGAATTTCTCATACTTTCCAGCGAGTTCAAACGCGTTCTTAGGCTGCTCTTTCAGAAGAAGATGGAGCGAGCTGACTTCGGTATCCTGAGCGAGATTGGCAACAAGATGCGTCACCTGTCTTTCTGCACCGCCGATCCCCAAAGAATGGCTGTAGAGCAGCACCCGGCCGGAAACCGAAGTATACGCCGGCGCAGGTTGGGTCTTGTGATGCTCAAGCCAATTCTCAAGCACAGGATAGGCCGCATCCTGCCCTGCCTGTGTCGCAATGCCGTGATCTGACAGCGCATTAAGCGCTAAGGTCGCTCGATCATGCATAGTACTTATCTTTGTGGGGTGTTCAGAGGATTCAGCCAGTTCTCGGGCTTCGGCGAAACGGCGCAAATCGATCAATGATCGCAGGGCGGCAATTTCGGCAGTTGTGTTTTCCTGCCAATTCTCTCGCTCACCCAATATCTCAAGAGCCGACTTCGGAAGCCAGGCGGCCCACAAGCGCGCTGCAAAATCCGCCCGCGAAATTCGTCCCTGCTCGTAGATGTTGTGAAGCCAAGCTACGTATCGCTTTACAATATGCGCTTTGCCCAACGCATGGAGAATCCGGGTGCGCCGCGAATGATCGGTCGGCCAGGCATACGGGCTTTTGCAAACCTCGCGGCAGACTTGCAAAGCGGCAGTGTAATTTCTTTCACCAAGCAGTTCGGTCACCCGCGCACGGGACCGCGCGCAAGCTTCTCTTGCTTCTTTCTTAAGCTTGCTGCGCTTGGGTTTTCTTAACTTGGAAGCGAGTGAACGAAACGGTTTCAACAAAGTGTTTTTGCGTCGCGTCAGAGGATCGTTCTCCATTTAGTTCACCTCAATATCCGTTTCAATTTCCTGATCAATGTCGTCCAGTTTGGGTCGCAAAAGATCACATTGAAACCGGCTTATATTTACATAATTGATTAGTTCAAACAGTTGAGTTGGTTTTGCCACGATGCACGGTCCGGACCGTACAGACGTGTCCTGAACCAGACTAACCCTCAAGACCCAGCCCATCGGTCGAAAGATCGTCCAGTTTCGGCATGAGATGCAGCAACTCCCGCGCGTAGTCCGTTTGCGGCTTGGCAAACAGGTCATCGGTGCCCTGTATCTCGACCATCCGGCCTTGCTTCATCACCGCGACCCGGTCGCACATCTGACGCACAACCGGCAGGTCATGGCTGATGAACAGCATAGTCAAACCCAGATGCTCCTGCAAATCCTTCAGGATGTTCAAAATTTGCGCCTGGATCGAGACATCCAGCGCACTTGTCGGTTCGTCGCAAATCAGGAATCGCGGCTGCGTTGCCAATGCCCGCGCGATCGATATCCGCTGGCGCTGGCCACCCGAGAACTCATGCGGATATTTCAACCCGGCCTCATGCCCCAGCCCCACCTGATCCAGCAACTCATCCACGCGCCGCTTGATGTCAGTGCCATCCATCAGGCGATGATGGCGTATCGGTTCGGCCACGATCTCGTCCACCCGCATCCGGGGGTTCAGCGAGGAATAGGGATCCTGAAAGATCATCTGGATCTGTTTGCGGTATTCATCCTGCACCGCTCGGTTGCCCAGGTCGCTGACCAACTGCCCGTTGAAGGTGATCGAGCCGCCATCAACCGGATAAAGGCCCGCAATCATCCGCGCGACGGTGGATTTACCGGACCCGGATTCGCCCACGACGCCAAACACTTCTCCTGCCCGAATGTCGAAACTGACCTGATCCACTGCGGTAAAGTAGGTCTTATCCCAGGGCAGTAACCCCTTGCGCTGCAGGAACTTCTTGGTCAGATCGCGAATCTCGAACACCGGTTTCGAGGTGTCGTTGTCCACCTTCGGCCAGTGCCGCGCCATATCCTCGATGGCAAACCGCGTCTCGCGCCCGCCATAGCTGATCTGCGGAAACCGATGCAGTTTAAGCGTCGGGCGTGGCACCGCGGCGATCAGAGACTTGGTGTATTCGTGGCTGGGCTGGCCCATCACCTGCGCCGTTGGGCCGGATTCGACCACCTTGCCCGCATACATCACCGTCACCTTGTCGGTGGTATCGGCAATAACACCCATATCATGCGTGATCAGGATGACGCCGACCTGCCGTTCACGCGCCAGTTCCTTGATCAGGTCGAGAATTTGCGCCTGAACCGACACGTCCAGCGCCGTCGTAGGTTCATCTGCGATGATCACATCCGGCTCGGTACACAGCGCCAGCGCGATGACCACACGTTGCCGCATTCCGCCCGAGAACTGATGCGGATACTGATCCAGCCGTGTGTCCGGGTCGGGAATGCCTACGCGGTCTATCAGATCGCGGGCGCGTTTGTTTGCATCGGCCTCAGATCCGCCAATATGGGCCAGAATAGTCTCTGTCAGTTGTTCGCGCACTGTAAACAGCGGGTTTAGTGAGGTCAGCGGGTCCTGAAAGATCATCGAGATCTTTTTGCCCCGCAGCCCGCGCATCGCCTCGGCATCGATTCCACTGATCTGATCGCCGCCCAGCTTGATCTCGCCGCTGGCTATCCGGCCGGGACGTTCCAGCAGGCCCATGACGGCCGCGCCGATGGTGGATTTGCCTGCGCCGGATTCGCCAACAAGCCCGTGAATTTCGCCCGGCTCGACCGACAGGCTTGCGTGATCCACCGCGGTAAACAGCTGGCGGCGGGTCGGGAATTCGACGGTGAGGTTTTCGATCGTCAGAAGGCTCATGAATTCACCGCAGCTTGGGGTTCAATGCGTCGCGCAACCAGTCACCCAGCAGGTTCACGGACAAGGCCAGTGCCAGCAGGGTGCAGGCCGGGAAGAAGAGGATCCACCACTCACCCGAGAACAGGAATCCCTGACCGATGCGGATCAGCGTGCCCAATGAGGGCTGCGTTGGCGGAGCACCAACGCCAAGGAAACTCAGCGTCGCCTCGGCAATGATGGCCAGCGCCAGCGAGATGGTTGCGATCACCAGCACGGGGCTGAGTACATTCGGCAGAATATGACGGAACATGATCGGGAATGACCCGCGCCCGATCAGGCGCGCGGCCTGTACGTATTCCTTGTTTTTCTCGACCAAGGCGGCCCCGCGCACAACACGCGCGAACTGCACCCAGTCGGACAGGGCAATGGCGATGATCAGAACATAGATCGCCATCTCGTTGCGGTATTCGGGCGGCGTCACGCCCTTGGCGATGCCAAAGATCAGCATGGCAACCAGAATGGCGGGGAAGGTCAGCTGCACATCGGCTACCCGCATGATGAAGGTTTCAATCCAGCCGCCATAATAGGCCGCGATCAGCCCGAGGATCACGCCAATGATCAACGCCAGCAAAACCGCCGCCGTACCAACGAACAGCGAAATGCGTAGACCATAGAGGATGGTCGAAAACACGTCCCGCCCCTGATCGTCGGTGCCCAGCAGAAAGGTTTCCTGCGTGAAGGCGTTGGGCGTCCCCGGAGGCGTAAACCCATTCATCAGGTTCAAAGTCGCCGGATCAAACGGGTTATAGGGCGCGATCAGCGGTGCAAAGATCGCTGCCAGCACAAGGATCACGACCACAAGCGAGGCAATAACGGCCACCGGCGAATGCCGAAACGACCAGGCAAAATCGCTGTCCCAAAACTTGGCCATGCGCGACTTGGGTGCCACTTTCGGGGTTTCCATCGTATCGCTCATGTGGCCCTCGCGTCGACACGCAGGCGCGGGTCAATGGCATAGTAAAGAAGATCGACGATCAGGTTGATCGTCACGAACATCACCGAAATCAGCATAAGATAAGCCGCCATGACCGGAATATCGACGAACTGGATCGCATTGATGAATAGAAGGCCAACGCCGGGCCACTGGAACACCGTTTCGGTGATGATGGCAAAGGCGATGATCGAGCCCAGTTGCAAGCCGGTGATCGTAATCACCGGCACCAGCGTATTCTTCAGCGCGTGGCGGAAATTGATCACCCGATCCGACAGGCCGCGCGCACGGGCGAAACGGACATAGTCGGCGCGCAGCACCTCAAGCATTTCAGACCGCACCAACCGCATGATCAGCGTCATCTGATACAGCCCCAGCGTGATTGCGGGCAATATCAACGCCTTGAGCCCTGAGGCCGTCAGAAATCCCGTTGACCAACCACCAATCATAACGGTCTCACCCCTCCCAAAGCTGGGTAGCAGGTCAAGCTCGACCGAAAAGATATAGATCAGCAAAATACCAATGAGGAAGGTGGGCAGCGATACGCCAATCAGGGATACCGTCATAATAACATTGGCCGCGATCCCTTGTCGTCGGATGGCCGTAAACACCCCGAGCGCGATACCCATCGTGATCGCCAGAAATCCCGAAACAAAGGCCAATTCCAGCGTTGCCGGGGCGCGTTCTACAAGGATTGTCGAAACCGGGCGGCCCTGCCGGTAAGAGACGCCGAAATTGCCCTGAACCGCGCCTTGCAGGAACTTGGCATATTGCACAACAAAGGGCTGATCTAGGCCCAATTCGGTGCGCAGCCTGTCGATATCGGCCTGCGTGCGTTCTTGCCCCAGCATGTTGTCGATCGGATCTCCGACAAAGCGGAACATTGAAAAGGCGACCAGACCCACGACCAAAAGCACGATCACGGATTGGAACATCCTGCGGACGATATAAGCGAACATTCGATTTCCTCGTTGGTCCGTCTCTCTATGCTGTCCCCGACCGGATGGTCAAGATGTCGCGGCTGTGGCCTTGCCCCGGTCGTGCGGCAGTGTCCAGTCTATGTCGGGCCCCATGGGCACAAGGCCCAGCGGATTGCGCAACTCGGACGGTGAGAAGTACCCGGTTTTGTAGATGTCAAACGCCACGGTTTCAGCGATTTCCGGCATCGCGTATAGGTCACGGGCGTAACCCCACAGGTTTGGATAGTCGATCAACCGCCGCAAATTGCACCGGAACGCATAGTGATATGCGACATCAAACCGAGCCAGGGTCGGAAACAGGCGCAGATCGGCTTCGGTCAGGGTATCTCCGCACAGGTATCTGTTGTTGGACAGATGGGTTTCGATCTCGTCCAGCATGGCAAACACATCGCGGCATCCGGCCTCATAAGCCTCTTGCGTGCGGGCAAACCCGGCACGATAGACACCGTTGTTCAGCCTCGGATAGATTTTTTCGTTCCAATCATCAATCTGAGTCAGCTTTTCCGACGGTGCAAGGTTCGGCCCAAAATCCGGCAACGTCCCCAGCATCCGCACGAGATCCGCGGATTCATTGGAAACTGCGCAATCTTCGATCCGATCCCAAAGCAACGGGACAGTTATGCGGCCGGTATAGCCCGGCGAAACCCGTGCATAGGCCTGATGCAGGGCTGCGACGCCAAACAACGAATCCGAGTATTCGCCTTCGACATCAAACACCCAGCCATCCGGTGTACGTCGTGGCTTGGCATAGGACACTGAAATCAGACAATGCAATCCTTTGACGGCGCGGGTCAGCAGAACGCGGTGTGCCCAAGGGCAATTCCAGGCCGCATAAAGATGAAAGCGACCGGGCTCCAATTCTCCATCAGGCAAACTGTTCCGAATGGTCGAGGCCTGACGGCGGAATTCGCCATCAAGCCCGGAGTCCGGTGCGGGGTCATCGATGTGATAGACCCCGCTGATCATGACGCCCATGCGCTTAGTTCACTGTCACCCAGCGCAACAGGAAGAAGTTGTCAGGGCGCTGGGTCAACTCAATGTTGCTGCGCGTGCCCCAAACCAGCGGCTGCACATACATCGGCACATAGACATGTTCGTCCTGAATAATGCCGGCGACCTCATCAAGCATGGCCTGCCGTTTGTCCTGATCAAGCTCAGACTGTATTTGCGGCAGCAATTCATCAACCCGCGCGTTCGAGAACCCGCCAAAGTTCCAGCTGCCCAGTTTCTTTTCTTCGTTTGGCGTTGCCACGAGGAACCGAACAGGATGTTCAGCGTCAAATGTACCGGGGCTCCAGCCCAAAAGGTACATGTCGTAATTGTCCTCGCGCAGTTCCGGCCAGTAGTTGCGCACCGGCATCGCCTCAAGCTCTGCCGTGATCCCGATCTGGGCCAGCATCGAGACAACCGCCTGACACACCGCCTCATCATTCAGATAGCGGTCGTTCGGGCATTTCAGACCAAACGAAAACCCATCCGCATAACCCGCCTCGGCCAACAAGGCTTTGGCCGCTTCGACATCAAATGCGGGGCGATCTGCATTGGCGCGGGAATAGCCGCTCATGGCCGGGCTTACCAGTTGCGAAGCCGCCTCTGCATTGCCCCGCATGATCGTCGCCAGAATCGCATCGACATTAACTGCCTGAGCAACCGCCTGCCGTACGCGCACATCCTGGAACGGGTTCGGCTTGCCCGCGTCATCGGTGTATTTCAGCGTGTCGGCCGCGTGATCAAAGCCCAGCATGATCACCCGCGCCTCGATCCCCTGAATGACATCAACCTCGTCATTGCCCTGCAAGCGCGCAACATCCTGAATCGGAACCGGATTGATCATGTCCACGTCACCAGACAGCATCGCCGCCACCGCAGTTGCAGGGTTCTGGATCGGGGTAAATTCGGCGCTGGTGATATTATGCTCGGCCGTGTCCCACCACGCGTCGAAAGGTTCCAGCACTGTCCGCAGACCGGGCTCGCGCGCGGTAACTTTGAACGCACCGGTGCCATTGGCATTCAGAGTCGCATAGTTCCCGGTCTCTTTGTCCGGCACCGTAGCTTCATTTGCCTCGGCCCAGCCCTGATCCATGATCATCCAGTTGGCAATCGAGGACGGGAACAGCGGGTTTGGCGCGGTCATCATGAAATCGATGGTGTAGTCATCCACCACGTTCACTTCGCTGACAGGTGCAAACCAGCTGCGGGTATCCGCCGCCTCACCCGAGGCGCGCTGATAGCTGAACAGCACGTCCTGCGCGTTGAACTCGCTGCCATCATGGAACGTGACGCCCTCGCGCAGATTGAATCGCCAGCCGTCTCCATCGCCGATCGGCTCCCAACTGACTGCAAGCGCGGGCTCGACCCGCATATCCTTGCCACGCCGAACCAGCCCTTCGTAGACGTTGTTGAGAAACCCCAGCACCGGGGCCGAGTTGACCGCGTGCGGGTCCATCGTCTGCGGATCGGTGGTCGAGGCCCATTTGAACTCGGCAGCCTGTGCAGTGCTGGCAAGCAACATGGACAGGCCAATGGCGCTGTGTCTGAGGATCATGGTGATATCTCCCTTTTTATCCCCAAACCTTCCCGCGTTTTCGCCGCCACGTAAAGAAATTCTCACAATGAGATCACGTACCCGTTACCGGCTGCGCGAACGAAAACAGGGCGCGAAACCGCGCCCTGCCCTGCACTTTAAGAGATGGTTCAATTCATCTCGAAATATTTGATCTTCGGCGAATCTTCCGGCTCGACGATTGTGCCGACATTCGACTTCATCCCCCAGTTCAGCACCTGATGGTGGATCGGGATGTAAAGCTGTTCGTCCTGCACAACCTGCCAGATATCAGCAATTTGCTGATCCCGTGCAGGCAGATCGGTTTCAGACGCCAGGGCCTGAATCTTCGCATCCAGATCCGGGTTCGAATAGCGGGTCGCGTTCCACGAACCGTATTTCTCACCCTTGGAGTGGACCAGGAAGTTAAAGATATATTCCGAGTCATATGTCGGAACACCCCAGCCCAGCATGTAGAAGTCGGTTTCAAGGTTCGACAGCAGCGGGAAGTGCTGCGCCTTGGGCTTGGCATCCAGATTCACGGTAATGCCGATCTGCGCCAACATCCCGACCGCCGCCTGACAGATCGCCTCATCATTGATGTAGCGGTCATTCGGGCAATTCAGCGTCAGCGAGAAGCCATCGGGATACCCCGCCTCGGCCATCAGCGCCTTGGCACCTTCGATATCGGTTGTTGACGAGGCGTCCATGCCCTCGTCCCAACCATTCACGAAAGGCGGCGAGATCATGCCAGCCGGAGCCGACTGCCCGCGCATCACGACCTGCTGGATCGCATCGCGGTTGATCGCTTTGGACATGGCCTGACGAACGCGTACATCCGCCAACGGGTTGGCACCATCAACACTGTCCGAGCCCAGATCAGCATCGCCCATGTTCATGCCAAAGAAAATCACCCGGTTCTGCGGCGCGGTACGCACGTCCAGACCATCGGTACCGGCCACCCGCTCAAGGTCCTGCACAGGAACGTCCTGAATGAAATCGACCTCACCCGACAGCAGCGCGGCAACGCGGGTCGCGGCGTTCTGGATCGGGGTATAGATGATCTCGGTCACTTGCAGCGGGAACTCATCCTTGCCCCAGTAGTTCTCGTTGGCGGTCAGAACGGTTTTTACATCCGGCTCGCGGCTGACCAGCTTGTAAGGGCCGGTACCGTTCGCGTTCTTGGCCGCGAACGTGTCTTCACCGCCCTCATAATCCTGAACTTTCACCGCGTTGTTCGCCTCGGCCCAGTCCTTGTCCATCATAAACATGTTGGTCAGGTTGTTGGGCATGATCGGGTTCGGACCATTGGTTTCAATCTCAACCGTGTATTTGTCCGGCGCGCGCACCTCTTTCACCGAGGCCAGCAATTCCTTGTAATCGGAATCCGGTGTCATCGCGCGGTTCAGCGAAAAGACCACGTCTTCGCTATCGAACTCGGCACCGTCATGGAAGGTCACGCCTTCGCGCAGTTTAAAAACCCACACATTCGGATTGTCCTCGGACGGTGCCCATTCGGTTGCCAGCGACGGCACCAATGCACCAGAGTGATCGCGCATCACCAGCGTTTCCATGATCTGGTGCGCAAAGGTCGAGGTCGGGCCCTCATTCTGCGCATGTGGGTCCAGCGTCAGCGAGTCCCCCGCCCGCGCCCAACGCAGCGTTTCCGCCGAAGCACTGGCCGCAATCATAGCGGTCGCACTGGCGGCGATCATCAGAGATTTGAAAGACATCTTGTTCTCCCCGTTTATTTTGTTGCCCGCGCATCCGCGCGGCTGACCGGCTTTTCCGGTCTTTGTGGCGCCGATCATCCAGATCATTGCAAAAGTTGCAACAGCAGATTGCGGGTGATCGTCCCGGCTCGCGACCGCGACGGCAATTCAAGCCGCACGTGATGTTACACGTCGGGATTTTCCGAACCGCGCTGCGCCTGTCTCCAGAACGGGGCAATACCATCATGGGGATAGAACCGCGCAGGGACCTCGTCGACCCGGAGGATCCCCTGCCCGGTTCTGCGCCGCAAGGCATCATCGATGGGCGCGAGACGGGCCATTTCGAACGGTTCGATCTGCGGATGGCTCCAACCCTTAGCCGAGTCTGCCAGCAGCGAGCGCATGGCCTGCAAGACCCGTTCCCCCGACGCGCTGTTCCACGGGCGCAGCCCTGCCCCTTCCAGCAGGTTAAACAGGTTGATCCAACTTTGCAGATTGAAGGCGCAGTAATGCTGCGTCATCGTCCGTTTCAACTCGTGCGGCTGCGCTCCGTCGGCGGTGATGGTCCCCAGGACACGGGCCTGCGCCCGCAGGTTGACCTCTTGCAGCGTGGTTGTATCGCCAAGAAACGCTGCCAAAGCCGCCACCTGCAAATCGAAGCAAGTGCCATGATTGTTCGCGTTCCGGCATTCCTTCATTCCCTGTTCACTGGTTTTCAACCACTCAAGGAAATCCGAGCACCAATCCCGCAAACCATCGTTGATCGCCTCGTCGTCCAGCAACCGCACAGCATCGAGGAAAAAGTAAAAATCCTTGGTCTCGATCAACCCATTATCAGAACCGCGATCTCCATTGTGCCCACGCCGGACCTGCGCATAGTTCAGGTTCGGGTTCATACGCGTGGCAGGATCGATGAACCATGTTCGGACCAGCGACCTGGCGTGATCGCGATAGGTACTCTCCCCCGTGACCCGCGCCGCCAGCGCAAGTGCAGTTGTGTCATCAAACAATCGCTGCAAGCGCGTCCTGTCGAACTGGTCGCTCTCGGGTGCATACAAGATCGTGCCCGGAACCCGGTTTCCATCCTGCCGCACATAGGGCAACCCGTCGGGGTTTTTCGGGTTTGGCCACCAATAGGGTGCTGGATGGAAATAGTCGTGCAAATCCCCGCTTGGCCCCGGTTCGGGTTTGTCGACAACCGAGAATGGGCCCCTTTTCAACGCTTCATCCGCAGCAGCCATTATGATCTGGCGATCGCCATGCGCCGGATCGTTGGCAAGACCTTCGATATGACGCCTGTCGTAGAAAACGGGGTGTTTCAATGCCCTTGTCATTCGGCGGGCTTCGAGCATATCCAGAGTCGCACGAATAGCCAGATTTCGCGCAACTCCGCGATCACGGATCGCCCTGCCCTTGTCCTGTTCCAGTTTAGCCTGACCTGAAAACAGCCGCGCAACCCAACCGGCCTGCCCAACGCGGTGGCCTTCAGCGCACACTTTACGCGGCGGGATGTCGAACCGTGAAACAAGCCAACTGTCCCAGGGCCCGGAAATGCCCAGATGCAGGAACAGTTCAACCTTCGGTCTGCGCCCATAAGGATGGGCTTCATCGAACCTGAGCGGCGCGTCACAACGAAAGGCCAGTTGCGGCTCTTCGGTTGCATTGGGCGGAGCGCCGTCATTCAGCAAATCCTGATTGTCCAGCATCCGCGCCATGGGCACCGTGAAATACCGCTTGTCCCGCGCCGCCAGAACGTCGTCGCGCATCGCCTGCCATGCAGTCTGGGTGAAAAAGCAGTTGCCGTCGAATGGCAGCGCCCATTTCGCGTGGCTCAAACACAACTCCAGCGCAAAGTTCCGCGCACCGTTGTTGTTCATGACATAGTTGTTACGCAGCCGATAGGCCTGCGCAATCATCGGCAACCGGATCAACTCATCCAGCGAATCCATCGTGCCATTGAAAAAGACTGCCGCATCCGTGAAGGTCGAAAAATCGTATCCGATGGACTGCAACGTATCGTCGTCAAAAGGGATGCGCTGGTAAATCTGCCCGTGATGTTCCAGCAACGCGATCAGCCTGGCCTCATTTTCAGGATCAAAAATCCGGTTCAGAACCCATAGCTTGGTGCAATCTTCGAACTCTGGCTCGTTTTCCAGAATGAAGCGCACGTTTTCCAGCGACTGACCGGCCTTGTGGCGCGGCACAAGATCGTTTCCTATCACACGGCACAATGCAAAGGTGTCCGGCATCGCATCAATACGCGCCTCTTCCGCCTGATCCAGAACCGGCGGCGGCACCGAAGCCAGCGATCCGGCCAGTTTGCCCATCTTCCCAACCGGCCCCAAGGGGGATCGCGCAAGCCGCTTTTTCCCCGAAAACAGCGACTTTCCCTGTCGTCTGCGTATGACGTAATAGACCGGCAACAGGACGGGCGATAGCAACAGAAGAACCGGCGACAGCAACAAAAGCAGACGATTGCGCCGGGCTCTGCGGTCCTGCGCTGAAGGCGATTTGAGCGTGTTTTTTGAGTTCACCGTCATCGATTTAACCAATGGGCCACAATTTCAATGGATGTCTCGGCACCGGCCCTGCCTTGGCCTCCCTTACTCTTTATCCAACAGGTTAGGCAACCGATACATCTGATGTCGCTCGGTTGGGAAACTCGCTGCGTTTCCAGTGGGTCAAAAACCCCGAAACCATCCTGCGGCCACCGGCGCGCATTTCAAAATCCGCTTGAAAACCAGCCGTTGAACGGCGTATTCCGGCGCGAAAGCCCAGGAAAGGACTTGGACAAATGCGCATTGCAATGATCGGCACCGGATATGTTGGCCTGGTGTCCGGGGTGTGTTTTTCGGATTTCGGTCATGACGTGATCTGCGTCGACAAGGCCGCCGAAAAGATTGAAATGCTGCAATCCGGCGCGGTTCCCATCTATGAGCCCGGGCTGGATGTGTTGATGGCCAAAAACGTGGCGGCGGGTCGTTTGACTTTTACCACCGATCTGGCCGCTGCTGTCGATGGCGCAGATGCGGTTTTCATCGCGGTCGGCACACCGACCCGACGCGGGGACGGCCACGCCGACCTGACCTATGTAATGGCCGCCGCGCGCGAGATCGCTGAATCTCTGACCGGGTACGCGGTCATCGTAACCAAATCGACCGTCCCCGTCGGTACCAACCGCAAGGTGCATGAGGTCGTGACAGCCGCGAACCCGAACGCCCAGTTCGACGTGGCATCGAACCCTGAATTTCTGCGCGAAGGTGCGGCGATTGATGACTTCATGCGTCCCGACCGCGTGGTTGTCGGTGTCGAATCCGACCGTGCTGCCGAGGTGATGGGTGAGATATACCGCCCGCTTTACCTGCGTGATTTCCCGATCATCACCACCGATCTGGAAAGCGCCGAACTGATCAAATACGCCGCCAACGCCTTTCTGGCGACCAAGATTACCTTTATCAATGAAATCGCGGGCCTGTGCGAACGGGTCGGCGGCGACGTGAAAGAGGTCGCGCGCGGCATCGGTCTGGATGGTCGGATCGGCAACAAGTTCCTGCGCGCCGGTCCCGGCTATGGCGGATCGTGTTTCCCAAAGGACACCGCAGCCCTGGCCCGCATAGGTCAGGAGCACGCCTATCCGATGCAGATCACCGAGACGGTGATCCGAGTGAATGACGGCGTCAAAAGCCGGATGATCGAGAAAATCCGCGACGTCTGCGATGATCGGTTCAACGGCAAAACAATTGCCGTTCTGGGTGTGACCTTCAAACCTGATACCGACGACATGCGCGATGCACCGTCGTTAACCATTGTCCCTGCACTGATCGGTAGTGGTGCGCGGGTTCGCGTGGTTGATCCGCAGGGCCGCGCTGAAGGCGAAGCGCTGCTGCCGGGTGTTGAGTGGATGGATGACCCCTATGCCGCCGCCAAAGACGCGGACGCGGTGGTCATCCTGACCGAATGGAACGAATTCCGCGCGCTCAACCTGACCGAGCTGGCCGGGGCCATGAAAACCGCGCGCATGGTCGACCTGCGCAACGTTTATTCCTCGGCAATGGCCGAAGGCGCCGGGTTCGAGACCTATATCGGGGTCGGCGTCGGCAACTGACCTGCCACACAGCGGTTGAAATTCTTCCTGTCGCCAGCCGGATCAGGTCCGCTGATCTGGTTGGCGCAGCCACAGCAATCGCACCGTCTCGGTGATTTTCACAACGCGCAGGACGTAGTGGACCCACCAGACCGACACCGCCTGAGCAATGCTCAGGTCCGGGGCTTTCAGCAGTTTGCCCAATGTTTTGAAGGATGGGAACAGTTTGTGGATCGGAGGAATGTAGTTCACCCAGCCCCGGCCCGCATTGCGCCGTAACCGAGCGCCTTCGATCCGGCGGGCCTTGGTGATATGTTCGCGCAATCTACCGCGCGCTGGGTGCTGAACGGCGGCGTCTGCAGCAAAGAGGATCGGCTCGCCAGCGGCTTTGGCGCGATCATTCCACTCCATATCGCCACCCGACAACACCGTGTCATTGAACAGGCCAACCCGGTCCAGAAGGCTGCGCCGGACGATCAGATTGGCGGTGACAGCCCGCCCCCGTTCGACCCATTTCTGCTGCTCAAGCCCCAGATGCCGATCGTAAAGTTCAATAGTGGTCCAATCCTTGCCATTTGGGATCAACACCACATCTCCGCCAAACCGCCCGATTTCAGGATGCACCTGCGCGATGCTCAAACCGGCCTCGAGATATCCTGGAACGGGCCGGCAGTCGGAATCGGTGAAAAACAACAGGTCCGCCGCCGCCTCATGGATACCGCGATTGCGTGCCGCATATGAACCTGGCTTTGCCTCGTCCAGAACGCGTGCGTTCGGCGGCAGGCGAAACCCGTCAGGCACCGGGTCGGACGGGTCATTATTGACCACCAGAACCTCAAACCGGTCCACATCCAGTGTTTGCCCTGCCAGACAATCCAGACAGACCTGCAACTGATCCCAACAGCGATAGGTCGGGATGATGACAGAGGCCTCCATCAGACAAGACCCCGTGCGCGGGTTGCCACATCCATCCGCCCTACCCCGTCTTTACGGCGCCAGAGAACTGATGATCGTACAGCTTGCGGAATGGGCCCGGATTTTCCAGCAGCTCTTTTGCGCTGCCCTGTTCCGAGACCTGACCGCCTTCGATCACGACGATCTTGTCGGCGTGCAGGATGGTGGAAAGCCGGTGCGCAACGATGATGGTGGTGCGCCCCTTGGTCAGGCGATGCAGCGCCTCCTGCACCAGATGTTCAGATTCGGAATCCAGCGCACTTGTCGGTTCATCTAACAAAAGGATCGGGCTGTCGCGCAAGAGCGCACGCGCGATCGCCAGACGCTGCTTTTGACCACCTGAAAGGAACGAGCCGTTCTCGCCCACCATCGTGTCAAAGCCGTCTTCCAGTTTCATGATAAAGTCATAGGCATTTGCAGCCTTGGCAGCCTCGATAACCTCGGAGCGTGTGGCCCCCTCGCGGCCAAAGCGGATATTGTCCGCCACTGACGCCGAGAACAGGAACGTCTCTTGCCCAACAAAGGACATGTTGTCGCGCAGGGTCTTGAACGAGGCCTGTTTGATATCCTGCCCGTCAATCGACACCGAGCCCGTTTGCGGATCGTAAAGACGCAAAGCCAGATTCAGGATCGTGGACTTGCCGCCCCCTGATAGCCCCACCAACGCCGTGGTTTGCCCCGCCTCGAATGTCAGAGACAGGTCTTTCAGGATGGGTTCCCGGCGGCGATACCCAAAGGTAACGTCGTCAAAGACAACCCGGCGGGGACCGTCCGGAAGGTTTTCCGGGTTCTCTTGCTCGGGCAGTGTCTCCGGCTCATCCAACAATTGATAGAGCATCCGAACCCGGCGCAGACCGATCTCAAGCCCGACCCGGACTTTGGACAGACGCTTGGCGGGCTCATATGCCATCATCAGGGCGGTCACGAACGACATCAGCTCGCCCGGTGTCGAACCGCGTGACCCAAACAGGCTGGCCGCGCTCAACCCGATGACCGAAGCGATGGCGAAACCCGCCAGAATATCCATCAACGGGCTTGTCGCCGCCTTAAGACGCGCCAGCTTGTTGCGGCGTTTCTCGACGCTCTTGACCGCCGCATACATCTGCCCTGCCATGCGTTCTTCAAGACTGAAGGTCTTGACGACCCGAATCCCGCGTGAGGTCTCCTGAATGACCTTCATGATCGCGGACATAGATTGCAGTTCCATATCCGCAATCTCTCGCACCTTCTCCAGTAGTCGCCGAACGCCCCAGATCGCCAAAGGCCCGATCACCAGCGTCACCAACGACAGGACCGGCTGCTGATAGAACATCACCGCAAGCAGACCGATCAGCGTCAGTGTATCCCGCACCGCCGAGGTCACAATCAACTCGATCACCGTGCGCGCAGCATTTGCCGACTGCGTCACCTTCATTAGCAGATCCGAGCTTTCGGTGAGATTGAAGAACGATACGCCTTGCCGCAACAGCTTGTCATATAGCTGAATCTGCTTGATCGCGATGATCCGGTTTCCCGCCCGGGTCATCGCCACCACCTGAACATAGGTGGCAATGCCTTTGATCAGAAAAATGACAAAAACCGCAATCGACACCGCCACAACCCGCGCTGAGTTTTCGCTGTCAAACAGCGAATCCACAACGTCGCGCATGATGAACGCCACCGCTGCTGTTGTTGCGGCTACGAAAACCATCGCAATGATTGCGACAATATAGGGAACCATCTGCGAGCGAATGTTTTCGGCCAGCAGCCGCCACAAGATCGACTCATCCAAACCTTGGGTGAACTTCAGTTTCAACTTTTGCAAAGCAAAATTCCACAGTCGTTACAATGGGATCGGGTCAGCCTGGCGCGTGGCCTGCCGTCGAACCGTTTACGCTAGATAATCGGCAACCCCGATTGGGGCAAGACCGGTAACGGTCGCACCATCCTTAGCCCGGACCTGTCGACAAAGGGATCATGGCTCTGGATATCAAGGGCAAGTGACGGGACGTCATCGTCTTGCGGTGCTTTGAAACCTGTCAGCGGTGCTCATGCGATACATCATTCCGCCGCTTCGATCCGCAAAGTTCGGACGGATGGGTCCACCCGCCGATAGGCCGCCAAAACACGCGCGGTCCATTTTTGCGAGATATAGTCGGCCATGAATCGCGACGGGGCCACCAACACTGCGCAGCCCCCTGCCCTCTCGGCCTCGCTGAGATGCTGAAACCAACTGGACCACAATTCGGGATCGCGCCCATGCAGAATCGACTGAACCTGTGACCAGCTGTCGTCCCCTTCGGGTGCGGGCGGTGCCGGCTTGGCCTGAAACGGGATGATGTTGGTTTGTGGGACGTCATCAGGACTGGCCTGCATCCTCTCGACAAAATCCGAACCGATTACGGGCCAGATGTCAGATGTATCCAGCAAGATCTGTTTCAGGTCCAACTCATAGACAGCCACACGCCCCCGCGCAGCAGGGCGCTTGACACTTACCCAACCGCTTGCCCGCAATTTTGCCATCTCACGCTTTACGGTTCGCTCGTCCACAGCCCAGATGCGCGCCATCTCTTCGCGCCCGATGGACAGTTCGTTGTTGCGCCAGTTGTACCGTGTTGTGATCAGGGACATAATCCGCAGAATGCTGCGATGCCGGTGCTTGTCACCGGACAACGCATAAACAGTCAGAGCGGACAGAATATCGTATTTGAGGGCGGACGCATTGCGCCCAACCGGTTTTGCAACCTGCATCGTCCTCCTCACCGCTCTTTCTGCCTCTTGCGGGACATGACCCGCTGGTTTGCGCCGTTTTCCAACGCTTTTCGTTATCGTGCCCTGATTAGCGTCCATTACGCCGATTCTGTCAAGCCTGCTGTGAACTTGTGCTGTTTTGGGGGACCCTTCCCCAGATCAAAATCAAAAGAATTTGGTGAATTATTGGTGATGGGGGACGCCTAGAATGTCCCCCTATTGGGCCCTTTTGTCCCCCTAAATGGGGTGGGTTGGCAAGACGCGACCCCCTAAATCGTGCCACCGGACCAAGGTTTTGTCATCCGACTAGGGGTGCATCGTTCCGAATCGCCCAGAGGCCGGAAACACCTTGTTTTCTTACCCGCGGGTAAGCTCGCATCTTGATAATAATTTCTTTTGCCAAAACTGCAAATCGGGCGTAAATAGCAAGAACAAGAAAATTTACGTCCAAAAGAAGAGACCCGAGGCATGTACACGCACGAAGACCTGAGCGCATTGCGCACGCAGTCCCTGAAGCTGCAGGGATGGATTCGACGGCAAACCTTCAGCCCCGAGATGGAAAAGACGCTGCGCCGCTTTTCAAGCTGGGAAGTGGCTGAATTGATCTTTCGGATCAATCAGTCGACCTTTCGCGGTAAGCTGGCTGCTGATCCGTCCCTGCCCGGCGGCGAGGTCGAGCCCGAAGGACGGCAGCGTTGGTTCAGTCTGGAAGAAGTCAATGAACTGCGTCGCCGCCTGAAATTGAACCGAAAGGTCCTGATGCCGCCACGCCCCGTTGGCAAGCGCGCGATCCGAGCCGCGGTTGCGAATTTCAAGGGTGGCGCAGGTAAGTCTACCGTGGCGCTGCATCTGGCTCATGCCGCTGCGCTCGATGGTTATCGGGTGCTGGTGGTGGACTTTGACCCGCAAGCGACTCTTAGCCATTCGATGGGTCTGACGGATGTGGCCGAAGACTTCACCGTCTGGGGCATCATGGCCCGCGACCTGATCCGCGAAACAGAGCGGATGAACAACAGACCCGCGGCGGCAGAATCCGGAACCGCCCTGCCCCGCCGCGAGCTGCCGCCGTCGATCACTGATATGGGGCTTGGTGATTTGCGGATATCGGACTTTATTAAGCAGACCTCATGGTCGACCATCGACGCCATACCGTCCTGCGCCAACGCGGCCTTTGTCGAGTTTGCGTCAGCTCAGTACCGGCACTTGAATCCTGAATGGTCTTTCTTTGCTGCGGTCTCACGATATCTCGACCAGATTCCCGATGACGCGTATGACCTGATCCTGTTCGATTGTCCGCCCGCGATTGGCTATCAGTCAATGAATGCGGTTTTTGCTGCCGACATGCTCTATATCCCGTCGGGGCCTGGCTATTGGGAGTACGACTCGACAACGTCCTTCATCGGTCAGCTGGCCGAAGCGCTTGAAGATCTGGCTTATGGTTTCGACAAGACCTTACCCACGGGTAAGATCGGTTTGCCCAAGTCCTTTGCCGAGATCCGTTTCCTTTTGACCCGATACGAGCCCGGCAATGCGCTGCATCAGGCAATGTATGATGCCTTTGGCAAAGTCTTCGGAGATCATCTGGCGGAACATCCGGTCGAGATGACCCGCGCGGTTGAACAATCGGGGCGGTTTCTAAGCTCGGTCTATGAGATGGATTATCGAGAGATGACGCGCGAGACCTGGCGTCGCGCGCGCTCGACCTTTGACAATGTGTATGAAGAATTTCGGGGCGTCATGCTGTCGGCCTGGGATAAGCTGGAGGATGAAGCATGAGCCGCAAACGCAGAATGTTTGAAATCGACGTGCCAGCAATGGACGATATTCCGGTTGGCAAAATCCCTGACAAGGTTTTCGAAAAAAGGCGGGGCCCGATGGCGGCCGCGATCTCTGAAAACGCCGAAGCATTACGGGATCAGCAATCGACCGAGGATGCGATCCGCGTTGAAAATGACCGCTTGGCGCATGAGCTTGTGCGGCTCAGATCCGAAGGGCTGGTGACTGAACATATCGCGCTAAGCGATGTTGTGACTGAGAAACTGACGCGCGACCGCAAGCCGGGCCCGGATCCGGAGCTGGACGAACTGAAGGCCTCGATCCGGGATATCGGACTTTCGAACCCGATCCGCGTCGAACGTCGCACGGATGGGCGATACGATCTGATCCAGGGTATGCGGCGACTGTCTGCGTATCGCGCGCTGCTTGAGGAAACGGGCGAGGGGGCCTATGCCACGATCCCCGCGGGCATATCCGACCCGGCCACTCTGGATGACAGCTATCGTCGTATGGTGGACGAGAACCTGATCCGCAAGGATATCTCATTTGCCGAGATGGGTGCGCTTGCGCGGGCCTATGCCGAGGACCCCGCCAACGATTGTGCGGATGTCGATAAGGCCGTGACAATTTTGTTCAAATCGGCCAGCTATACAAAGCGCAGCTATATCCGGGCATTCGCCAGCCTGCTAATGATGCTTGAGAAGGTGTTGAACCACCCCAATGATATTCCGCGCAATGTTGGGGTCGAGCTTAAGCGGAAACTGGATGCTGATCCGGGTTTGATACGCCAACTCAGCACCGCATTGATGAAAGCCCCTGACCGCAGCAGTGCGCAGGAATTAGCGATTTTGCGCAGCTTTGCGATACAGGATGCTGGGGGTGATATCAAGCCCCGTGCTTCCAGTCAGGAAAAGCCGCGCCGTGCCAAGACGACCTTTCAGGTCTCGGGGCGTGCGGGCATCGCAAAATGTTCTGCGTCGAGCGGACGAATGGAATTGCGCTATAATATGGATTTCACGCGCGTCGACCGCGCGCGGCTGGAACGAGCGATCGCTACGCTGATCGACGACCTCCGTGAAGAGGACGATGTTACCCACGGGTAAGATCGCCACGGCATGACCCGCTTTCTGATCAGGCGCTGGCTGAACCCGGCGCCTTTTCTTTGAATTTGTGGGCTTAGGTCAAGGTACAGTATATTCCGTTGGGCGATTTTGGTGATTTTGGCCATCGAGAACCTATAAATAGTGCACCCACCAAGATTCTCCACTATATACTGATTCCAAGCTGGGCCTCATTTACCTGCGTCGGAAAGGCACCGCTCGACCATGCTGCGATACCCATTACCGAACAGTCTGAGGTGAACCAGGGCAGGCCACAGTTGATAGATTGGGCGACGCCTAGAATATCCGGATTCTATGTCGCTGTATGCCCGCCAGAATGGCTGATCAGGCGAGCCGAACAGTGTGAGCATGGCAAGATCGACTTCGGCGTGGCCATAGTAGCAGGACGGGTCGATTAGTCCGGTAACACGGCCTGAACGTGCCATTACGTTTCCTGTCCACAAATCACCGTGCAGCAATACCGCAGGCGGATGATCTGGCAGCAGATCGCCAAGCCTACGCGCCAGAGCTTCGGTTCTTTGTGCCAGGTCAGGCGGGATATGCGGGCAGGATGGTAACAGGCGACGCTCGGCCCAAAAGGAGGGCCAGTGGCGGGTCGGAGTGTTCGGGATTTCGACCGTCGCGAATGCATGATTTTCGGACCAGCCGAAATAGGGGCCCGTTGTTTCGTGGAGCCGGCGGAGTTCTTTACCCAGTGACCCCCATGCGCTTTGCGGGCCATCGTCCGGTCCAAGGTCTTCTAGGATAAGAAGATTGGGAGCAACAGCGATCACCTGTGGGGCTGCGACCCCTGCAGCCCTGAGCGCCTGCAACATGCGCGCCTCGGTCTTTACGGTTTTCCCCGTTTTGGTAACATAGCTGCGGCCATCAGGCGTGCTCACGCGGACCACGTTAGACAGACTGCCGCCGTGCAAGGTTTGTGACGCAGAGATTGAAATGCCCAACAAAGCTGAGGTTTTTTCAATGAGCGCGTTCATGCGGCACCCTATGCAGATTTGTCAGATGAGATCATTTCAGGGGTGGATTCTGTCAGTTCTGAAAAGTTTTTTGAAGTTCTAGCAAAATAATTGCTCCTCATAACGCTGCTTTACGTGGGGGAAGGCGAAGGAGCTAGTCACATCATAAATTGTCCTTTAGATGACGCTATTTAGCGTCAATTGAGAATTTCCATGCCGGCCTCCAAAATCAATCTTTGAGCCAATGAAACGATAGAATTTCGTCTGTCTTCAAGCGCTTCGCGCAGGTGGAACAGGTTACATTCCCGCCAGAAGCGCCCATATAGCGGCTGATCCGTTGACTTTAACTGTGCCTTGGCAGCTGTCCGATTCACCTGCAAGGCCCACAACAGACAGGATGGTCCCGATGAATTTTATTCTAAAAGGTAGCCTGGTGACTCAAGTCATTATCGGGCTTGTCGCTGGTGTCCTTCTTGCGGTCCTGTGGCCGCAGGCGGGGATGGCCGTGGGATTGCTGGGCGATTTCTTTGTTGATGCGCTCAAGGCCGTTGCCCCGGTGCTGGTGTTGATCCTGGTGTGTGCCGCGATCACCAATCACAAGAAAGACAGTCAGGCCCGCATGGGGCCGGTCGTGTTTCTTTATGTGCTGGGCACGTTTGCGGCGGCGCTGGTGGCGGTTGCGGCCAGTTTTCTGTTCCCGGTTTCGCTGCATCTGACCGGAACGCCGCAGATCCTGGATGCCCCGGACGGGTTGGCCGAGGTGGTTAAGAACATCGTGCTGAGGATTGTGGACAACCCGGTGAATGCGCTGGCGCAGGCCAATTATATTGGCATTCTGGCCTGGGCGGTCGGGCTTGGGCTGGTCTTTCGCCATGCCAGTGATAGCACCAAAGCCCTTATGCAGGATCTGGACAACGGCATCACAAAGATCGTCTCCGCAATTATCCGTGTTGCGCCCATTGGTATCTTCGGCATCGTGGCCTCGACCATCGCGGAAACGGGGTTTGGCACATTAGTTGGCTATGCCAATCTGCTGGCGCTGCTGATAGGCTGTATGGCGTTTATGGCGATGGTGGTGAACCCGCTGATCGTGTTCCTGCGCATTCGTCAAAACCCCTATCCGCTGGTGTTTACCTGCCTGCGGGAATCCGGCATCACCGCCTTTTTTATGCGCAGTTCGGCCGCAAACATCCCGGTAAACATGGAGCTTTGCCGGCGCATGAATCTGGATGAGGAAACCTATTCCGTCACCATCCCGATCGGCGCCACGATCAACATGGGCGGCGCGGCGATCACCATTACCGTGATGACGCTGGCCGCAGTTCACACAATGGGGATCGAGGTTGACTTCCTCTCGGCGCTGTTCCTGAGCATTATCGCGGCGGTGGCTGCGACGGGGGCGTCGGGTGTTGCGGGCGGCTCGTTGTTGCTGATCCCGATGGCGGCAAACCTGTTTGGGATCGACAATGCGACGGCGATGCAGGTGGTCAGCATCGGCTTTATCGTGGGCGTGTTGCAGGATTCGGCAGAAACCGGGCTGAATTCATCAACCGATGTGCTTTTCACTGCCGCCGGGTCGCATAATCCGGGCGATCCATATCCGCGCAAGATGCCCATGAACGAAGTACATGCATAGGTAAGGCTTCGGATCGGGCCGGTGCCAATTGGTATCGGCCCGACTATATCGGGGGAGTTCAGGCCGCAGGCGGGCAGGCGACTTCGATCAGGGACGGACCTTCGCTTGCAAGCCCATCGTCCAGCGCTTTGACAAAGCTGTCGATATCATCGGCTCTGGTGGCGGGAACGCCATGCCCCTTGGCCAGGGACACCCAGTCAAGCACCGGGTTTTCCACGTCGAACATCGCCCGCGCATTGCGGCCATAGGTTTCGACCCCGACATTTGCCAGCTCATCGCGCAGGATCTGATAGCCTCGGTTGGCAAAGACAACGACCGTGATATCGAGGTTTTCGCGTGCCATGGTCCAAAGCGATTGCAGCGTATACATCGCCGAGCCATCGCCGGTCAGGGCGATAACCTTTCGGTCGGGGCAGGCTATGGCAGCCCCGGTCGCACAAGGCAGGCACAGGCCGATGGCCCCTCCGGTCCCTGACAGAACCTCGTGCGGTCGCGCGGTGGCCATCGGTGGGATGACGTGGAAGCCCGAGGTCACGGATTCATTGCAAACAATCGCATTTTCAGGGAGCAGGGCGGTTAGGGCCAGCCCAACTTTCTGCAATGTCATCTGTCCGGATGGGATATCGGGTAGGTCAAGTGGTGCGCAAAGAGGCTTAATTTTGCGCGTTACGCCGACGGCGTCTGCCAGCGCCTGTAGCGTCCAGCCGATGTCGTCCGTTGGTGGGCAAAGTCCTGTGATCGGGCAATCCGAGGGTTCGGGAACGCTTGGTTTGCCGGGGTAGGCGAAAAAGGCGACAGGCCTGTCGCAACCGATCAGCGTGATCGACGACGTGGTTTCAAGCTGGCCGATCTTTGGGGTGATCGGATAGACCAGTTGATCCAGCTGCGCGGTCCCGGCGCCTTTTGAGATGCGCGGGATCAATGTGTCCGCCAGCAAACGGCAGCCGGTTGCAGCGGCGATTTGCCCCGCCAGTTGTCGCTGCGCCCCGAACAGGGCCGAGCCGCCGATCATCAGGGCAGCATTCGGCGCGCGCAACCGTTTTGCGGTGGCTTCGATGTCTTGTGAGGACGGGCGCGTCAGAGGTTGGCTGTGTGCGATAGGCTCAGGCGTCGCCTCGACCGGGGTCCATGCGGTGTCGGCAGGCAGGATAAGTGAGGCAATCTGACCGTTGCGGGATCGCGCCGCCTGTATTGCAGCCGCACCATCGGTGGCGACGTCACCGGCGCTGCCGGATGTACGCGTCCAGTGGCTGACCGTCTGGCTGATGCCCTGAATATCGCCCTTAAGCGGGCTTTCATATCGCAAGTGATGTGTCGCATGATCGCCGATCACATTCACCACGCCGGACCCTGCTTTGCGCGCATTATGCAGGTTGGCAAAGGCGTTCCCGAATCCTGGCGCAAGATGCAACAGGGTGCCGGCCACGTCACGCTTCATCCGATAGTATCCATCGGCGGCACCAGTTGTTCCGCCTTCAAACAGGCACAGAACACAGTTCATCTGGGGGTGTTCATCAAGCGCGGCCACAAAGTGCATTTCCGATGTGCCCGGATTGGCGAAGACCGTGTCCAGACCGTTGTTCAGGAAAGTCTTCACCAGAGAATGTGCGCCGTTCATCAGATCACCCTTTGTCAACCATGGACAAGAGTTTAGCTGAAATGGGGCTAAGGGCTATGACTGGTTAGCCGCCAACGTAAACGCCGGTCTTCGGACGGTAGAAAATCTTTTGGTCGTGGAGCCGCCCCAACAGGTCCTGAATGCGGTGCAGCGAATCCTCGCGCTCGGACTTGTCGCGCTCGGTCTCATTTCTGGGCTCATGAGACAAGGAGGTCAGCGCGCGCCGAAGTGAGGTTTCGATCAGGTCAATATCCTCGACTGACAACTCGAACATGTCGTTATATGTCGGCATTCCTGGACCTCCTACCGGTTCGTCTGGTGACTATGTCTTGATCGCTATTCGATCACCCGAGGCGGCGGTTTGCAACTGTCTGCAACCAGGTGTGCAGCAAAAGCACCAGAAAGGCTCAGCGTAGCTGTTCGGAGAACATTATGAACGCGTCGCTGATCGCGCGGGCAGCTGTATCGAGCAGTCGCGCACCCGCTTCTGGGGTTGCCAGTGCCGAGTGGGATCCGACGCGGCCATCGGGGAACATCGCCCGGTGTTCATCCGGTGGGCCGTGCCGGTCGCCGCTGTGCTTGCGAATATATTCGGCGCTTAGTCTGGCAGGGGGCTCGGCAGCGTCACCGCTGGGTAAAACGCCAAGCAGCGATTGGGTGATGGCAATTTCGGATGGCGTTGCGTGCATACCTTCCCAATCCCCGAACATCGATTTGCGCATCGCATCGACGGCTTGCGGCTGCCACCAGCTTTGGATTTCGATCATACCAGCAGGGTGTCTGGCCCGAGTTTTCTCCAGAGGTTCAAGATTAGCGCCATGGCCGTTGACCACAAAGACTCCGGTAAAACCCTGTGCCAGCAGGCCGTCGATGACCTCTTGCGCATATAGTGCGAAGACATCCGCAGACACGGAAACCGTGCCCGGAAATGAGGTGTTGAACGGCGCGGGTGTATAAGCCAGAGCGGGCGCAACGATTGCGCCACAACGCTCGGCAGCGCGGTGCGCGATCGCGCTTGCGCAAATCGTGTCTGTCCCGATCCGGCCCATGGGGCCGTGCTGTTCGGTCGAACCTGTCGGCAGCATCACCGCAGCACCAGCCTCTAACTGCGCTTCAACTTCGTACCAGGTCATGTGTTCAAGCTGCATCTGCAATCCTCATGCGTTCGATAAAGCAAGAAACCGCGTCATCGCTTTCCCTTTTCGCTTGTGGGCGATACGCTGCAGGAATGGAAGATTCATTGCCCATCGATGTCGAAAAACCGCCACTGGATCATCTGGTCGGTGCGGCGGTCAAGGCCCATCGGGTTCTGGCCGGTTTGACGCTTGCGGAACTGTCTGCACGGGCCAATGTCTCTCCGGCGATGATCTCGAAGATCGAGCGCGGTCAGGTCTCGGCCTCGCTGAGCACGCTTGAGGCGCTTGCCCAGGCCACCGGCGTTCCGCTGATCAACTTTTTTGCCGGAACGGTTGAAACTACAGATGTGTCGTTTGTTGCCGCAGGCGAGGGGATGACCGTTCAGCGGCTTGGCAGCGGGTTTGGGCATGTCTACAAGCTGATCGGGCGGGCTGAGGCGAACCATGTGACCTTTGAAAGTTTCAATGTCACACTGGAAGGCCCTCTGGTTCCGCGCCCGTTGTATCAGCATGAGGGGATCGAGTTCGTTCATGTGACCGAAGGCGAGATGATCTATCGCTGCGGCGAAGGCCTTTACCACATGCGGCCCGGCGACAGCCTGAGCTATGATGCCAGCACTGCCCATGGGGTGATTGAACTCAGAACCGAAAAGGTCAGTTTCATCACGCTGGTTTCCAAGGCGGTGACGGGATGAAAAACGCCCGCCGGTGACAGGGCGGGCGTTTCGCGTTTCAGAGCTTACAGGCCCCATTTCTCTTTGATCGTGTCAAAGAAACCCTGCGCCTTCTTCACCTCGACCCAGTTGTTGACATAGTTGATCCAGACCTGATCGGATTGCGGCAGCAGCATCGCAATGGGGGAGGGCGAGCGCGGCCCGGCCCCTGTTACGCGGACAACCGGAAACTTCGCCTCAAGTGTCGAACCTTCGATATTTGACGTAATGAAAACATCGGCCCGGCCGGCCAGCACCTCTTGAAAGCCGCGCGCCGGGGCTTCGACCACTTTGATATCGGCATTCGGGAACCATTCGCGCACGCGCTTTTCAAAGGTTGTCCCTAGGGTTGTCGCAACCTTGACGTCTGGCTGATTGATAGACTCATAGCCGTCGAACCGGTCGGCCTTGTCTTTGGTGGTATAGGGGTAAAGCTCGACCGAGATGTAGCTGTTGGAAAAACCTGCAACTTTCATGCGCGGTGGTGAAATCGAGGCCGAGCCGGTCATGTGGTACTGGCCCGCCACGACACCGTTGACCAGTGTTTTCCAATCGGTCGGCACAAATTCGACCTCGACCCCAAGATCGTTTGCAAGCTCGGTCATGATGTCAATGTCGAACCCTTTGTAGCTGTTGGTCGCCGGGTCGCGCAGGGTCATTGGATTCCAGTCGCCTGTGGTGCCGACCTTGAGAACCCCGCCATCGAGGATTTCATTTAAGGCGGATTGCGCCTGTGCGGCACCGGCCAGTGCTAGGCTGATGGCGGCTACGGCTGCGGCCTTTAACGCGCGTTTCATGTAACTTCTCCCGTTGGTTGTTTTTGGACTGGCTTTGGTTATAGGCATTTTTGATACTTGATTTAACGTTAAAGGGAACGTTAACCTCAAGAAAAAAATTTCCTCACAAGAAAATCGCGTGCCAGGGAGGCCTAGCCAGTGAGCGAAACGGCAATCGAACTGATCGATGTCAACAAGTGGTATGGCTCGTTCCATGTGCTCAAAGACATTAACCTGTCCATCAAAACCGGTGAAAAAGTGGTGATCTGCGGCCCGTCAGGATCAGGCAAGTCGACCGTGGTTCGGTGTATCAACCGGCTGGAGGAACATCAAAAGGGTACGATCCGGGTAGAGGGTATCGAACTGTCGAATGATCCGAAATCTGTCGCTGCAATCCGGTCCGATGTTGGCATGGTGTTTCAGCAGTTCAACCTGTTCCCGCATCTGAGCGTGCTCGACAATCTGACGCTGGGTCCGATCAAGGCCCGCGGAATGGCACGGGCCGAGGCCCGCGAGCGGGCAATGCACTATCTTGAGAGGGTGCATATTCCGGATCAAGCCGAAAAGCGCCCCGGGCAGTTGTCGGGCGGGCAGCAGCAGCGCGTCGCAATTGCCCGGTCGTTATGCATGGAGCCCAAGGTTCTGCTGTTTGATGAGCCGACCTCAGCGCTTGATCCGGAAATGATCTCGGAAGTGTTGGATGTGATGGTCGAACTGGCCGAAGAAGGCATGACAATGGTGGTCGTGACCCATGAAATGGGGTTTGCCCGCAAAGTTGCAGACAACATGATCTTCATGGACGCGGGCGAGATCGTGGAACAGGGGCCGCCCGAAGAGTTTTTCGGCGCCCCGAGATCGCCGCGCTGCCAGAAATTCCTCAGCCAGATCCTCGAACATTGAAAGGGAGCGCCGCGATGAAAAGGTCTTTTGTCCTGTTGCTGGCATTTTTGGCGTTGGCGGGGTGTTCCAGTTCCTCGACCTGGGGTTGGTACGTGATCAATCCGATGACCGACTCGGGTTGGGTCAATATCAAGTTCCTGATCTCGGGCATGGGGGACACGATTCTGATTTCGGTCATTGCCGCCGTGATCTCGATCATCCTGGGTCTGATGGTTGCCTTGCCGGGATTGTCGCAGAACCGCTGGTGGCGACTGGTCAATCGAGTTTATGTCGAGTTCATCCGATCCATCCCGTTGCTGCCAATGTTGTTCTGGGTGTTTTATGGGCTGCCGATCATCTTTCGCGAGATGGGACTGGATATTCCCATTGATCCGTTCTGGGGCGCAATCATAACGCTGGCCTTGTCCGACAGTGCGTTTACCGCCGAGATTTACCGCGCTGGTATCCAGTCGATTGCCAAGGGTCAGACCGAAGCAGCGCAGACCATCGGCCTGAACTATTTGCAGACCATGCGCTATGTGATCCTGCCGCAAGCGATTCGACGCATTCTGCCGCCGCTGGCCAACCAGTTTATCTATATCGTCAAGATGAGCGCCTTTGCATCCGTGATCGGGATGCAGGAATTGACGCGCCGCGCCAATGAGCTGGTTGTGACAGAATATCGCCCGCTTGAGATTTATTCGCTGCTGATCCTCGAATATCTGGTGCTTGTTCTGATTATCAGTGCCGGTGTCCGCTGGCTGGAACGCCGCATGGGATCGGACGAGCGCGGCTAAAGGAGAAAAGACATGGACTGGAAAGCGTTTATGGCCGGGATCGAGGCCGACATCGCTACCTATTCGAAAGAGGTGCCAGACACCGTGAAGGGGTTTGGCCTGATGGGCAAGGCGGCCAAGACCGAGGGCGCGCTGAGCGAAAAGACCAAAGAGTTCATGGCGCTGGGAATTGCGATTGCGACACGTTGCGACAGTTGCATCGGATTTCATGTGCGCGCGCTGATCCGGCTGCAGGCCACCCGCGAGGAACTGTGCGAGGCCCTGGCCATGGCGACCTATATGGGCGGCGGGCCGTCCTATGCCTATAGCGCTAAGGCACTGAAGGCGTTTGATATATTTTCGGAACAGGAGTAAACGATGCGACCGGACTTGACCGGAGCTGCAGGCTATGTGCGCAATTGCTGGTACGTGGCCGGGCGCAGCGAGGATTTTGGCCGAGAGCTGGCGGCCCTGCGGATGCTGGGCGATGACATTGTGGTCTTTCGTGACACCAAGGGCAGGGCGATTGCCCTTGAAGATGCCTGCCCGCACCGCAAACTGCCGCTGTCGCGCGGAACCATCGAGGGTGACAACGTGGTCTGTGGCTATCACGGGCTGACGTTCGATTGCACGGGCGAATGTGTGATCGCGCCGACGCAGTTGGACAACCCGCCACGCCGTGCCGCGGTGCATTCCTATCCGGCCGAGGATCGCTGGGGCTTTTTGTGGCTGTGGATGGGTGATCCGGGCAAAGCGGATGCGGGTCAGATTATCGACATCCCGAATTTCGACAATCCGGCATGGGGCAAGACGGCCAAGGGTGCGATGGAGATGGCCTGCCATTACCTTTATATCACCGACAACCTGCTGGACCCCAGTCATGTGGCCTGGGTGCATCTGACCTCGTTCGCGGGGGCCGGAACGGACAATCGCCCATTGGATCTGGAAGAAAGCGAGAACGGCGTCACCGTTTCGCGCTGGATTCTGGATGAACCGCCTGCACCTTACTACAAACCGATGCTGCCCTTTGGTCCGAATTGCGACCGCAAGCAGCACTATGAATGCCGGTTGCCGTCGACTGCGATCAACATGTCGGTATATGCGCCGGTGGGAGACGGCGGTGCCGACAAGCCTCTGTCGCCAAATGCGTTTGTGAACATCTCTTACAACTTCATCACCCCTGTCGATGAAGAGAGCTCGCGCTATTTCTGGTTTCAGCATCGCAATATGCATGCCGAGGATGCTGCACTGTCTGAACGCATGTTCGAAGGCGCAGTCATGGCTTTCAACGAGGACAAGGACGTTCTGGAATATGTTCAGACCGGGATGGCCCGGCGCAAGACGGACTATCTGAACCTTGGCCTTGATGCCGGGGCGATGCGGTTCCGTACGCGCGTGGCCAAAGCCATCGCAGCCGAGGCGGGCTGAGAGTTCAGCCTGCCGACAGCCGTCCGCTGGGGCCCTGACCGACGGCCTGGGCGGGATTGTCGAAAACGGCTTTGATGCAGGAATGTTCTGCCAGAATCTCGGCACCGCCGGGCACCAGCGTAGGATCGAACACGCCGTCTTTCCAGACCGCAACGCCATCAACTTCGATCGTCGGGTCCAGCACATTCAGCGAAATCTCGCCCGGTGCATAATGCCCGCAAGTGTGGAAATGCATCAGGCGCGGATTACCAAAGGCACTGCCGCTCCAGCGTTCGAAATTGTCGGCAGCGGCCATGGGGAAAGTGCAGCCGGGGTGAAGGCCCGCGTGCCACGAGTGCATGGTATAGGGGTCGAGACCGAACATTTTTCCGACGGTTTCATAGTGGTTTTTTGCGGCCTGAACGTCGGCTTTGTCTCCGCTGATATCGGTGATCCGGTCATTGTCAAAGTGTATCGCGACCGGTGCGTTCAGGGTGCAGCCGTAGGGTTCATAGAATTTTGAGCCGGTTCCGACCAGAAACCCGTCCTGATAAATGACACCGGAAAAGCCTTGGGATGGGATCGGGGCGAAGACCGACATGGGGAACCGGGCGACACTGACATCAGAGGCACCCGTTTTCGGGTAGGCCGCCCCGGGGCCCGAAAAGTCAGTGCCAAGCGCGCAGGTCACGCGAATGGACGTGGCCTGAGCAAACAATGCGTTCACCGCGTTTTTGAGCGAGACAAAACCGGCGTAGTTGGCGCAACCGAACCCGGATGCCAGCATGTCGCCGTCCAGCGCATAGGACATGATGGGCTGAATACCCGCCATCGAGGCGTCAAACCGGATCTGATCGCCGGTTCGCGACAAAAACAAGGTTCGGTCGGCCTGTTTCATGGCAGCGACAAGGTCCGGCGATACGCCGCCGCCCATCGGGTCGAAATCCAGAATGCGCTGCTCGGTCCGGATATCCAGCGCGCGGGCGCAATCCAGAACCGCATCCACGATACATTGGCCGTAATATCCGCTGGCGGGGTCTTCCTGCAGGACCAATACGCGGTCGCCCGCTGTTAGGCCGCCACAGGTGACCAACAGGTTTTCCGCGCCACGGCGCATTTCGGATTGCTGCATTCTCATATTTTCACATGATTCCCCTTTGGGCGCAGATTAGCGCCTCTGGCAGTCCGCAATCCACCAAAAATTTCTCCGTGGTGAAAAATTTTACTGTCAGGAACGGTGCCAATGGAATATCTAATACTGTGCAGAACAGGAGGCGATTATGAGCGCATGGATCGAGATGGTGCCCGATGAGCAGGCTTCGGGCCGTCTGAAAGAACTGTTGGACAAGGCCAGAACGCCGCATGGAACCGTGGATACTGTGATGCGTGTGCATTCGTTGCGCCCTGAAACCATGAACGGGCACGTAACGCTTTACCGCTCGGTTCTGCACTCCGACGACAATGTGCTGCCCTTCTGGTTTCTGGAAGTTGTGGCGAGCTATACTTCGATCCTGAATGACTGCACTTATTCGCTGACCCACCATTTCATGAACGTGCGCAACCTGATCAAGGATCAGCCCCGCAGCGACCGGATTTTCCTGGCGCTAAAGGCGCATCGCCCCGAGGATGAATTTGACGGCAAAGAACTGGCCCTGCTGCGATATGCGGCAAAGCTGACCACGGATGTGGGCAAGCTGGTCAAATCGGATTTCGAGGCGTTGAAGATCGCAGGATGCGACGATGGCGAGATTCTCGAGGTCAATCAGGTCTGTGCCTATTTCAACTATTCCAACCGTCTTCTGAACGGGCTGGGGGCCACGACCGAGAATGACGTGATCGGGTACTATACCGAGGACTAGGCACGCATTCGACTGTGGTCGGGATCGTAGGGGCAGGGGGCAATGACCGTTGCCCCGACCAGATCGCCGCAAAGATCAAGCTGCATCGTGCTGCCCTCAGGCGACAGATCGGGTTCCACAAACGCGTAGGCCAGATTCATCCCAACCCGGTGTCCCCAATCGCCCGAGGTGACGGTTCCGACTACCTTGTCCCCCTGCATCAGCGAGGCGCCGCCATGGGCCGGGGCGTGGGTTGCGTCGATTTTCAGGGTCACCAGTTTGCGCGTTGGTCCGGCGGCCTGACGTTTCAACAAGGCCTTCTTGCCGATGAAATCACCCTTCTGGACCTTCACGAAACGGTCCAGCCCGGTCTCAAGCGGATCGAACTCGGTGATCAGGTCTGCTTTCCAATGAAGAAAGCCTTTCTCCATCCGCATGGACTCGACCGCGCGCGCACCGAAGAGTTTCAGGCCATGTGTTTCGCCTGCTTTGCGTAGGGCAAGATAGGCTGCGTAAAGCGCGGCATTTGGGACATGGATTTCGTAGGCCAGTTCGCCGGAAAAGCTGACGCGCATCACCGTTGCGGGTGCATAGCCGATAAAACACTCGCGAACCGAGAGCCATGGAAACGCTTCGTTCGACCAGTCCCCGCGCGCGCAGGCGGCCAGCACATTGCGTGACTTTGGGCCCGCCAGAACCAAGATGGTCTGATCGTTGGTCAGGCTGCGAATTTGCACGTTTTCTTCGGGCTTTAGGTGGCTCTGTAGCCAGTCCATATCGTGAAATTCCGAGGCTGCGGCCGAGCCGTACCAGACCCGTTCCGGGCCGCGTTCGCTGGCAGGCAGGTTGGCCACCGTGGCCTCGGCTTTGACCGCGCCGTGGTTGTTGAGCAGATAGCCCAACCCGACGCGACCGTCGCGCTTGGCAACAGCACCGCAGAACATACGTTCAAGAAATGCGTGACGATCCGTGCCGGTGATTTCAAACCTGTTGAAGCCATTAACCTCTGTCAGGCCGACGTTTTGCTGCACGTTCGCCACCTCGGCGGCGACCACGTCGAAAGCTTCATCAAAATTGAAGCTGAGCGAGGGGTGAAAATCGGCGGTTGGTTTGATGTAGTCGACCCGCTCCCAGCCGTTGACCACGGTCAACTCGGCACCTTCAGCGGCCAGAACCGGGGTGAGAGGGGTTGTCTTCGCCATACGTCCCGCCGGGCGGTGTTCATGCGGGAAATGGAACCGGAACTCGTTCTGATAGTCCTCGATTGCTTTCAGTGAAGTCAGCTCCACATTGGCGTGGCCTGTAAAGCGGCGGGGATCCAGACACCACGTGTCGTATTGCGCTTCACCATGCACGATTTGCTGCGCCAGCAGCCAGCCATGGCCGCCACCTTCGCCCAGACCCGCGCGCAGGCCGATGATGCAGAATGCGTTGCGTTTGCCGGGGATCGGCCCGACCAAGGGCGCGCCATCTATCGTATAGGTGATAGGTCCGTTCACAATCGAACGGATACCGGTTTCCTGCAAGGCAGGCATCCGTTCGAACGCGCCTTCCAGCACATCCATGACGCGTTCCAGATCGTCAGGGCAGAGCGCGTTGACAAAGTTCGGATCAATTCCGTCCATGCCCCAGGTTTTGCAGCCTTGTTCATAAAACCCGACCAACAGGCCGCCTTTTTCCTGACGGCTGTAATAGTCGCTGATCGGGCAGCGGATAAGGGGCATCCGGTGTCCGGCGTCTTTGATCGCGGGGATGTCTTCGGTCAGGAAATACTGATGCTCCATCGAAGCAACGGGATGATGGACGCCCATCATCGCGCCGACCTCGTTCACCCGATACCCGCAGGCGTTCACAACGATATCGCAGTCGATATCACCCTTTTCGGTATGCACGGTCCACGTATCGTCCTTGTGCTGGGTCAGCGCCGTGACCGGGGTATTGCGGTAAACCTCAGCTCCGGCTTTGCGCGCGTGATAGGCGAGCGCCTGACACAGCTGCGCCGGATCGATGTCCCCGTCCAGTGGATCCCACAAACCGCCCAGCAGGTTTGCGGTCGAAATCAAAGGGTGGCGGCGCGCGCATTCTTCGGCGTCGATCACTTCGAAATTCACATCCATGCCACGCGCCATCGAAGCAAAGTGGCGATAGCCCTGCATTTGCTGTTCTGTATTCGCCAACCGGATGCCGCCATCGGCGTGATGGTAATTGATTGGATATTCCGGGTTTTCGGACAGTTCCTTGTACAGATTGATCGAGTGGGTTTTCAGGCCAACCATCGTCTGGTTCATGCCGAAGTTTGTCACTTGCGCCGCGGAATGCCATGTGGTGCCGCTGGTCAGTTCGTTGCGTTCGACCAGAACAACGTCGCCCCAACCTTCTTGCGTCAGGTGATAGAGCGTGGAACATCCGGCGATACCGCCGCCGATGACAACAACCTTTGTTCGCGATTTCATGGGCGAGCGTCTCCGTCCTTGCTTATGAGGATTAACGAGGCCCATGGATTGGTTCGCAAGGGTGCGCGTGTGAGTTTGGATATATTATGAGTTATCTTTCGAACTTCTCTAAATAAATGGAAAGTCGTTGTTTCTTATCGCTTTAGCCCTCTTGAATCTCTGGCAAGCGGCAAGGCTCAGGAAACTGAAATGACACAAAGGCGGAGCAAAAGAAGCGGACGGCGCGAACGGTTGGCCAAACGGGCGGAAAAACCGGCGCTGGACCCTTGCCCGCCCGGCCAGCCCGGCGGGGTTTATAAACCTCTGGGCGAAACGGGTCTGAGGCAGATCTATGACACGGCGTTAGACCTGCTGGAAAAGCTGGGCATCGGTGAGGTGCCTGCGCGTCTGCACACGGACCTTCTGGCAATCGGCGCAACTGATAATGGCGCGGGACGGGTTCTTTTCCCGCCTGCGCTGGTAGAAGAAGCAATTGATCAAGCTGCCAAAACATTTGTGCTTTATGGTCGGGATGAGACGCGATCGATTGAAGTTGGTGGTAATCGCGTGTTTTTCGGAACCGGCGGCGCGGCAGTTCAGACGCTCGATCTGGAAAGCGGGCTTTATCGGCCCTCAACGCTGAAGGATCTGCACGATTTCACCCGGCTGCAGGATACGCTGGCAAACGTCAGTTGGTTCACCCGATGCTGCGTGGCGACCGATGTGCCGGACAATTTCGATCTGGACGTCAACACGGCTTTTGCCCTGTTAAAGAACACGACCAAGCCGACTGCGACTTCTTTCACGCTGGCGGAACACGTGGCACCGATTGTTGGGATGCTGGACATCGCCGCAGGCGGCGCAGGTGAATTTTTCAAGCGTCCGTTTATGAAGGCCCATATCAGCCCGGTGATCTCACCCTTGCGATATGGCGAGGATGCGGTGGATGTTGTTTATGAATGTATACGGCACAACATTCCGATCTCATGCATCACCGCCGCGCAGGCGGGGGCGACCGCGCCCGCAACGATGGCTGGGTTTCTGGCGCAGTCTCTGGCGGAAACCCTTGCCAGTCTTGTGATGGTGCACGCAATTCAGCCCGGATATCCAATGGTGTTCTCGAACTGGCCCTTGGTGATCGATCTGCGCACCGGTGCGTTTTCCGGTGGTAGCGGTGAGACGGCGCTATTGAATGCGGCGTCGGCGCAATTGTCCAACTGGCTGGGATTGCCGTCGGGTGTTGCCTGTTCAATGACGGATGCCAAGGCCATTGATGCGCAATACGGGATGGAGAAGGGCATCACCTCGCTGGCGGCGGCGCTGGCGGGGGGCAATCTGATCTATGAAAGTTCGGGCATGACCGCCTCGTTGTTGGGGGCTAGTTTCGAAGGGTTTGTTCTGGACGACGAAATGCATTCCAACACCTATCGCGCGTTGCGAGGCATCGAAGTGACTGAAGAAAATCTGGGGTTTGAGGCGATCTGCGACGCTGTTCTGGGTGATGGGCATTTTCTGGGTGGTCAACACACATATGCGGCGATGGAACGGGACTATTTCTATCCTTCACTTGCGGATCGGGATGAGCCACGCACCTGGGCCGAGAACGGCGCGCAGGACGCGTGGCAACGCGCAAAAACACGCGCCCGCGAGATATTGCGTGATCACCACCCGGTCTATCTGTCGGAAGCACAAGACAGAGAAATTCGGTCGCGGTTCAATATCCTATAAGCCGCTTCGACAAATTGGCACTGCTTGCAGGATCTAATGAATAAGGTTGAAGCTGTCCGTCAGCCATGGTGTGCTTTGGTGAAACGGCGCAATCGCATGGTCTGTGATCAGGCTGCGCAGTTTTCCGTCGACCAGTTCGATCACGGACCGCGAGCAATCGGCGGTGGCGACAATGGCCAACGTTCGGGCAAAGCTTTTGCCCGGAAAGGGATGCATCCTGAGTTTGGGCTGAAACCGCTGGGCGCGGGAAAATAGCAGTGGGGTGGTGATGGTCCAACCCGCCCCGGCGGCTACCATTGCCATCAGGGTCTGATTGTTGCTGCATTCGAACCTACGCGGTGATGAAATGCCGATGCGGCGCAGTTGCTGTTCTATCTGGCGGGCGATCATCAGGTTGCTTGAGAACTGCAAAAACGGCAGCGACGTCCGCCCTTCGACAATATCTGTCAGCGACTGTTCAGTCATCCGGGGAAGGACCACCACAAACGGATCGCGCAGCAAGGGGCGATCCTGCAGATCATGCAGGCGGTCGTCTGGGGTGGTTGTGAACCCTAGATCCAGATGGCGATCCCGCAGCATTTCAATGATCGCGTGGCTTGAATCCGTCTGGTACATGAAATCGCAGGCGGGCATATTTGTCGAAAGAAACACCGCCAGTTCGGGGATGATGTCGCTGTCGAAATCCTCGATCGTGCCGATCCTCAGATAGCTGGCCTCAGCAATGCTTCCTGCTGTGGCTTCGGCTTTGGCCTTGCGGATGGACGAAAGCGCATCGTCTATGTTGCGCAGGAAAGCCCGGCCCTTTGGGGTAAGCACCATGGGTCTGCGCGCATGATTGAACAGTGCCACGCCCAAATGATCTTCGAGATTGCGTAGATGGTGTGAAACCGTGCTGATCGTCAGGCCGGTTTCCTTTGCGGCGGCCTGTAACGATCCTTTCTGCGCACAGATCTGAAAAAGCTCCAGCCCTTTGAGGCTCAGGTCTTTTGGGGCGTGTTGTGGCATGACGGGTGCAATCGTAAGTCGTGTTTGCGGATGATCTTATTCGCAAACTATCAGAACTTTGATGCAAGAACATCGCAACTATGCGATGGACCGATCAGGTTTGGATTTCCAGCGTCTCGGCCAGTTTCAGAGCAGCGGAATAGGATGACGCCGCCCAGCTTTTAGGTGGTCTAAGCGGGATGAACGCGTCTGTTGTCATGAACAGGTTCACAATGCCATGGGCGACGATCTCGCAGGTTTGTTTGTCGGTTCGCGGGGCAGAGGCCAGCACGATATCCGCAGCGACCTTGTAAAAAACCTCCATCGCGCCAAGCAGAGGCGCGCGCAGTTCAGGGTAATTCTCGACCGAATTGATCAGGGCCTGATAACAAATGTTGAGTCGTGGATCCAAATCCCCTTCCGAGTTGAACAGCGCGTCAATCAGGCTGTGGGCCCCGGGATGGTCTGCAAGCGCAGTGCGCAAATCCTCGCTCTGGCTATTGAGGGTTGCGGCGACGTGTTCCCCCAAGGCCAGAACCATGGATTTGCGGTTGCCCAGGTGATGCCGGATCAGAGGGCGTTTCAGCCCCGCTTCAGTCGCAATATGTTCCAGGGTCGCGCCTTCGACTCCAAAGCGAACAACACAGGTCATAAACGCATCAAGCACCTCGGTTCGACGCTGGTCTTGCAGTGACGGGCGACCCATAGAGCTGTTCCTGACGCGGTTGCGGAATATCCGGTGGGTATGGAGTTCAGTATAAACTGTCAACTCAGCCAGTGAACCGGGTTCTGTCCTTGATCGTCTGGTGTGATGGCAAATAGTCGACGGGTATCCGCGTAAAAAATGGCACAGCCGCAACTGGTACGGCTGATTTCGCCCGATGACAAACATCCGCCATATTAATCCCATAACCGGGCCAGTATAAATGTTGGTGAAATTGAGTATTGATAGAGTAGCTTTTGTTGCAAGATCACATGACGCAGGGATCACGTAAATCCGTATTGGTGGTGGATCTGGACGGAACGCTTTTGCGTTCCGATATATTGTTCGAAACGTTCTGGAGCGCTCTGGCCAAAGACTGGAGAACGCCGTTTCAGGCGGCGCGGTCCTTGTCGCAAAGCCGGGCTGTTTTGAAGCGTGAGTTGGCCCGGTCGGGGCCGTTGGACATAGAGACACTGCCATATGATCAAGATGTCATTGCTTATGTGAAGGATTGGCGCGCCAAAGGCGGGCAGGCTGCTTTGGTGACAGCGAGCGATGAGAAAATCGCCCGAGAGATTGGTGATCATCTTGGGATATTCGATGAAATCTACGGCTCGGACGGGGTGAATAACCTGAAAGGGCGGGCGAAAGCCGGGTTCTTGAAAGACCATTATGGCGACGGATACGCTTATATGGGCGACGCTCCGGCCGATATCCCGGTCTGGTCTCAGGCCGAACGTGCGATCACCGTCAATGCGCCCACTGGATTGCGAAACAAGGCAGAGGCGCTTGGAACCGAGGTTGAACATCTGCAAACCCGGTCAAACACGATCAAGCCCTACATCAAAGCGATCCGCCCGCATCAGTGGTTGAAGAACATCCTGATCTTTCTGCCGATGCTGGCCGCGCATCAATATGACTGGGGTACATTCTTTGCCGCGTTTATGGCGTTCGTTTCATTTTCGATGGTGGCATCCAGCGCCTACGTCATGAACGATCTTCTGGATCTGGCCGCTGACCGGGCCCATCCACGAAAGTGCAAACGCCCCTTCGCTTCAGGAGCGATCCCGATTGCGCACGGTACCTGGATGGCCTTTGGGATGCTGGGGTTGGGCGCGATCATCGCGGCCAGCGTCAACATGGCGTTTCTGGGGATCATGGTCTTTTACTATGTCGCCACGACCGCCTATTCTCTCAACCTGAAACGTCGTATCGTGGTTGATATCATGATGCTGGCGGGCCTTTACACAACACGTATAATTGCCGGTGGTATGGCGACTCAGATACCGCTCTCGGTGTGGCTGCTGGCGTTTTCGGTCTTCTTCTTTTTGTCGCTTGCCTCGGTCAAACGTCAGGCTGAACTGATCGACACCGCCAAACGTGACAAGATGGAGGCTGCGGGCCGCGGGTATCAGGTGGATGATCTGCCACTGATCAGTCAGGTGGCAATTTCGTCAGGATATGTCTCGGTTCTGGTGATGGCGCTTTACATAAACTCGCCCATCGTTACGCAGCTTTATTCCTCACCTCTGGCGCTTTGGGTGGTGTGCCTGATCCTGCTTTACTGGCTGACGCGGATTATCATGATAACCCATCGCGGGCACATGCATGACGATCCTGTTGTCTTTGCGGCGAAGGACCGGACGAGCCAGCTTTGCTTTCTGGCCATTCTCTTTTGCGTGGTCTGGGGCGCGTTGTTGTGACGTTACGCAGTCTGATAATCCGATACGGAATGTTTGCGGTGATCGCGACGATTGTGAATCTGGCCACTCAGCGCCTGGTTTTGCTGGCCGGTGAAAGCACCGAGGTCTTTCTGCTGGCCATGGGCGCGGGGACATTGGCGGGGCTTGTGGTCAAATACATATTGGACAAACGCTGGATCTTCTTCGATTTCTCTTCCGGTGCAGCGGCCCACGGCAAGAAATTCACGCTTTATACAACCATGGGATTGCTTACGACGGCGATTTTCTGGGGGACGGAAACGGCCTTTTGGTTCATCTGGAAAACCGATCTGATGCGCGAGACGGGCGCGGTGATCGGCCTCGCCATCGGGTATGTTGTCAAATACAATCTTGATCGCCGTTTTGTGTTCACCGACGCAACACTCACGCAGGGGCGTGCAGCATGATGTTGAGCGGATGGGGGCGGTTTCCGGTCGTATACGCGCCGGATGTGGTGGTCCCGCGAACCGAGGCTGAACTGGCGGAAGCAATCGCCAAAGGTGGAGTTATCGCCCGCGGCAACGGTCGCGCATATGGCGATAGCGCGGTTAGCCGCCGTGGCACCGTCGATATGCGCCATTTCAACCGCATGATCTCATTCGACGATGAAACCGGTGTTCTGGTGGCCGAAGCCGGAGTGCTTTTGTCCGATGTCATCACGTCATTTCTGCCTCGGGGGTGGTTCCCGCTGGTCACGCCAGGCACCAAATTTGTGACATTGGGCGGCATGATTGCCGCCGATGTTCACGGCAAGAACCACCACCGTGACGGCGCGATGTCTGCCGCGGTCGATTGGGTGGATGTGATGGATGCAAAGGGCAAGGTGCGCCGTGCTTCGCCCAGGAAAAACAAAGATCTGTTCAACTGGTCCTTCGGCGCGATGGGGCTGACCGGTATCATCCTGCGCGCAGCCATTCGTCTGCAACCGGTTGAGACGGGTTGGATCAGACAGACCCTTATCCCCGCCGAAAACCTTGTCGAAGCGATGGACGTTTTCGAGACCAACGAAGCCAGCCAGTATTCAGTAGCTTGGATCGATTGCCTGCAGGGCGGCGCAAACATGGGTCGATCTTTGGTCATGCTTGGCGAGCACGCGCAAGTGGATGAATTGACCCAGCGGGAAACGAATGACCGCTATGCATTGCAGCCAAAACGCAAAAAGCGCGTACCCTTTGAATTTCCGGGTTTTGCGATGTCCGGTCTGGTGGTGAAGATATTTAACGCGCTCTATTATCGTGCCGGCATGCGCAAACAAGGTGATAGCCTTGTCGATTGGGACAGCTATTTCTATCCGCTTGATGCGATATTGGAATGGAACAAGGTCTATGGCCGCAAAGGTTTTTTGCAGTTCCAATGCGTCCTTCCACTGGAAACGTCGAAACAGGGGCTTGAGGCTTTGCTATCGGCCATCTCAGACGCGGGCGCGGGGTCTTTCCTTGCGGTTCTGAAGCGCTTTGGCGAACAAACCAGCGCGTTTTCCTTCCCGATGTTGGGCTATACCTTGGCCCTGGATTTCCCTGCGACCGAGAAAAACCTGAAGCTGCTCAAGAGACTTGACCAGATCACAATTGCCCATGGCGGCCGCTTTTATTTGGCCAAAGACGCAAGAATGAGCGCCCGAACACTTTTCGAAAGCGACCCGCGCGCTGCGGACCTTCTAGCGAAACGACAAAAATCCAAAGCATCGGGGGCGTTCCAGTCCTCTCAATCAGAAAGGCTCGCATTATGAGCGAAGGTTCTGTTCTAATACTGGGTGCCCGGTCGGATATCGGGCTGGCCGTTGCACAAAAATTTGCAAGCCTTGGTCATCCCATTCAGCTTGCGGCGCGTGATGTCGGATCGCTTGCCGCCGATCGCGATGACATTTTTACACGCCATAACGTTCAGGTCACGTTGCACGAATTTGATGCGCTGGATCAGGATAGCTATGCCGGTTTCCTGGATAGCTTGCCCGAGCTGCCTCAGATCGTGGCATGTGCGGTGGGATATATGGGCGAGCAAAGCGAGAATGAACAAGATTTGAATGCTGCAACATTGGTGATGCGCTCAAACTATGAGGGGCCAGCCGGGATTTTGGCTGAACTCGCCAACCGGTTCGTGGCGCGCGGCTCTGGCACCTTGATTGGTATCAGTTCTGTTGCGGGCTTGAGAGGGCGGGCGACCAACTATGTCTATGGCTCGGCCAAGGCGGGTTTCACCGCGTTCCTGTCCGGGTTGCGCAATCGACTGGCCTCAACAGGTGTTCATGTGATCACCGTGTTGCCGGGGTTTGTTGCTACGCGCATGACCGAAGATATGGATTTGCCCGCCAAGCTGACGGCCCAACCCAGCGAAGTTGCCGACAAAATCGCGAAAGCGGTCGAGCGCGAGCGCAATGTGATTTACGTCCGCCCGATCTGGTGGCTGATTATGAAGATCATCTGCAACATCCCCGAGCGTATTTTCAAAAAGATGAAGATTTGATCCCGCGCCTTTGTCCTGAAAGGTCATCCGCTGCTGGGACACGCGACCTTTAGCACATAGCCCGGGCTGAGAAGTGTATCAAACGTTGCCACAGGCGCGTATTCACAACCTTTCTCATCGAGAATCTGGCGCAATCCGTGGGTTGCTCGGCCGGATTCGCCCGGCCAGCTTGCGTGGATCGACGGGATGTAAAAGGTGCTTCCATCCGAGGGCGCGGAGTCTAGAACAAATCGGGCCAACGGACGGAAATCGCCCCGAATGCGCGAGATGACATACATCTTTGCCCAACCCAACGGGTCGTTGCGCAACAAATCAACGATCCGGTCAGAAAACGCGTCGTCGTCCAGTTCGTTCCATTCAGCGCTAAAATATGAGGGATCGATTGCACCACTTTGGGTCGTTAAAGCAGGCGCATAGGAATGATGCGAAATCGGTGCGCCGTGCTCGATCATCAGTGGGACAAGACGGAAAGACCCGAAATAATGTACCACCTGAGACGGAGGCAGTTCGGCAAGGGTAGATGCGATCTGGTCGCTGGCCCCTTCGACAATTTGTGGTGGCCATTTCATGGCCACTCGGGCGCCGGTGCCTGCGAACAGGCAGGCCAGTAGTATCAAGCTGCCAAGGGCAAGGGGGCGTTTAATACTGGGTTTTGGCGCCAACAACGCTTGTGTCACGGCCCCGGCCAGTATTGGGAATAGCCCCAAAACCCATACCAAATGGCGCGGGCTGACTGCCGGGTATTTGCCGATTGCGGCCAACACCAGAAACACGGCAGTGATGGTTGCACCAAACAGGACAAGCCCCGCCAATTGCGTTTGGTTCTCGCTTTTTTGAAAAACAAGTACGGCGACTGCGACAAGGCATAACACTGCCAGAACCGCCGCCCCTCGTTTTTGAAGCAATTGCATCGCGGCTTCGCCAAATCTTAGGATCGCATCCAGCCCAGTTCCTCCGTAGGCATCGGGGAAGGCCGTGATCTGGATTCTGGTCGCATAGCCGATCTGTAGGTAATATGCCAAAGCAACGGCGATGATGAGGCCGCCAAAGGCAATTTCACCCATACCCAGCTGCCGATTGACGAGGCGTAGTGCAAGGAACAATCCGACGACAACGCAAGCTCCGACAATGGTCGAGACGCCCAGCAACATTCCGAACAAAAGGATCGCGGTATCTCGCAGGTTGAGCGGCGAAGTCCGATCCTTGGCATAGATCCATGCGGCGAATATCGCGAACCCGGCTGCATCCAGCGCGTAAAATTTCAACATCGATGCGTTGATCAGAAAGGGCTGATGCGACAGCAACACAAACAGCCCTGCAGCGATTGGTAACGGGCGTCGGCCAAACGCGCCTAACAGCGCTGCAAAGATGACGCCCAGTGTCACCATGATCATGATGATGCGCATCGCTGGGATAGGCAGGCCGGAAATGAAATGCAGCAACAAATTGAACAGCGGTGGCCCGGCTTGTTGTGCCACGGGCAGGGGACCAAAGGCCTGCGCCAGAGTGTCCAGCGGGAAGTTCAGAAGCTGCGAGACCTCATCGATCCAGATGCTGCGGTCGGTCCAGAAATACAGTTGGACAGCACCAAAGATCAGGACCAGCGCCAGAATGGCGTAACCCAGGATCGAGTTGGAACTGTCGCTATTATTCTTCATGGCATTCTTTCTGAACCTGCCGTTGGATGTCAGTTAAACCAGTTTACGGCGCGAAGCGTCCCATCGCTGCGGCGAAGGTTTGTTTGAGGATCGCGAACTTGCCGGAAAATCCATCAATCTTAGTGGGAACGGCAGAGTTTTGAGGATAGCGGCGTTGCACGGGAAGATGCGCCACCTTCATGCCAATCTGGCCCGCGCGGACGGTCAGGTAGAACAGCAATTCATAACGCTGAAACACGTCCCTGAAGGGCTGCACCCGAGGATCGAGCAAATAGCGGGCCGAATAGGCGCGAAACCCGTTGGTCGTGTCGGTGAATCTATGCCGTCCGGCCAGACTAAGCAGCGGGGCGTGAATACCGCGATTGGCGATCGTGCGCTCAAGCGGGGTATTCTCAGCAATCCCTCCGGGCAGATAGCGCGAGCCCTGAACATAGTCGCAGTCATCATCAAGCAACGCGACCATTTCACCGATGGCCTCGACACCGTCTTTGCCATTGCCGTCGATGGTAACAATGCCTTCATAGCCTTCGCGCAAGCACCAAGCGTAAGCCATGCGCAATTGCGCAGAAAGCTTTCCCGGTCCGGTTTTTGTTATCACCGCTCGAACCGGCACTGTGGTGATGAAATCAGGGTCCAATGATCCGTCGGTTGACCCACCATCGGCAACGATTATGTCGACCGCCGGTGCTGCTTCGGCAATCCGCTTTAGCTGACCCCGAATACGTTCACCTTCGTTGATTACGGGAATAACCAAAGCATATCGGTGCTTTTTGTCAGCGTATTGCGCTGTCTCGAATGTTGGGATTTGCCAGTCGGCATCGTTCAGGTCTTGGGGCTTCAAGTCGAAATACCTGTTTTGGTTTGAAACGGAACAAAGCTTGGTGCGTTGAGCTAAGTTCATCAAATGATATTGCTTGGATTGTCGAATTGCCATCTCAATGAATAGGATGGTGCCACCTGTCAATTTAGCGAAAGAAATAATTTGTAATGCGGCAATAGTAGGTGCATTAGCTCCCCATTGTTTCTGTGATCGTGTTTGCGGGTCAGTGGTGATCGTTGCTTTCTTGGCCCTTGGTTCTGCGGAATATCAGGGATTTGCTGACGAGGTAGTTTGCACAAAATGACAACCCGGTCGCCGCCACCAGGATAACGAGAGACTGACCGGGGATGAGCAGGCTCAAAACGGCGACGCCTACCATACGAACCCCTAGGACGAACCACAGACCCAGCAGGTAGGCCATAAGCCGGGTCAGGGACAGGCGTTTTGAACTGTCCTGAAAGGTCCATAGCTCGTGCAGTACATAGTTCAGCAGAGCGCCGCAAAGAAAGCCGACCGTAGCCGCGACAAGGATTGGTACTGCCCAAAGCTGAACCAGCCCCCAGGCCACGCCGATATCCACCACCAGGCCCGCAACTGCGACAAGGCCGAACCGCAGAATTTGTGGTCCGGTTGTCAGGAACCTGTATGTGGCATTCAAAAGGTTGCTCATCGATTGGCCCTTTGCAGGACGTGACGATCATTTGCTTGCGAGAGGGCTGGGTCGATTGCGCGCACCGATTCAAACAGATCGTAGATATTATCGATCTTGCCGCCGAGGATCGAAATAACGCGCGAGGTGTCGGGGCGTCTTTGAAATAGGATCGGCCGCCCGTCATCATCTTCGTTTTTGATCAATACAGCTTTGACGTCAAACAGTGATTTTTTGACACTGGCATTGGACAAACAGGGCATGAACCGCTTGGCATCCTGAATCATATACCGCGCGCGGCTGGTGTTGTCATAGCTGCGGGCAATGTCATAGGGCGCTTGGTTTGTGCTGCTCCAGCTTAGATGCGGGGTATAACGCACATGGGTCAGGGAATAGAGGCCCTCTGCCGGGTATGGCATGGTCGAAAAGAACGGCCCATCCATGACCGTAACCGCCGCGCCCGCGATCTCTTCCGGGGGTTGGATTAGTGCAATTTCGGTCAGTTCGAATTTCAGCTTGGCAGGAGGAAGGTCTGCCATGCGCAAAATCTCATTCACATGGGCGTAGGTGACATTAAAGACATATCGCGCGCGGATTTCGCGCCCGGTGGACAGGGTGACTGTGACGCCACCGTTCTCCTCGGTCACGTTCTGCACTTCGGTGTTGAGGGCAAGGTTCATATCAAGCGCGTCCATGCGCGCCATCAATGCGTCCCTGAGAACGGAAAAGTCGAAGGCAAATTCGGTGCAATCAAATACGGCATCGATCAGATCAGGATCAAACAGGGACAGCTGTGCCGGGCTGGCGGTCTGAATGGATGCACCCATATCGCGGAACATCCGCTCGAATCGCAGGGCAGTGACCTTTGAATGGTTCTGCGCAATGGCGTAGAGCATCCGAAAATCCGTTTTTACGGCATCGGGAAAATCATCGGCAAAGCGCCGGTGCAACATCTGGGACTTAACGGCTGTCAGAACGCTGCGGGGATAGTGAAACCCTGAATGCACGCGTGCCTGATTTACCCGGCTTGCACGTTCCATGATCTGGGCGGCAGCCTCGACAATCGCCACTTTTTCGGAGATTGAGCGCAAAAACAAACCCAGGCAGCAGCCGTAGAACCCCCCGCCGATGATAAGGTAGTCGACATCGAAATCTGGATCAGTGGGCATCTATCGGAGGCTTTTGCGTCGTTTCAGCGGCTGAAATGGCAATTTTCTCTGGCTTGTCGGCGTCGTCCAGTTCCAGTTCGACATTCAATTCATGGATAACCTGGCTGTAAAGATCGCCTGAACTGTCCTCTCCAACCACATCCAGCATCTGATTTGGCGAGACAAGCTCGATCAGTTTTTGCAGCCCGCTGGATAGGCCAAAGATCGATATACCCAGGAAACAGGCCGTCGCGCTGAGCGCGAGCGAGGTCGTCAGCCAGCCGGGTTGGATCGTTTCCAGCATGATCCAGACAACCACCGCATAGATCGCGAATGAAAACGCAGCGATCGCGGTGATCGCAGACAGGATCGACAGAAAACCCAGAACTCGCGGTGCGGCGTTGACCAACAGGCGTTGGATCAGGCTGAGGCGCTGACCTACGCCGCTAAATCCGCGCCGCGCTTGCCCGGCAGATGCGGGCATGTGGATTACGGGCAGGGCAGGGTCTCGCGGTATGAAGCGCAAGACCAGTTGCCGATCTGGATAGGCCAGCAATCTGTTCAGCAAAGTTCTGGGATAAGCTGCGGACGCCATATTGCGCGTTGTGGCGCGAAATCCGCTGAGGTTGCCAAGTGCGGTAACAGCAGGGTTCAACATGTTGGATTGCTCGCGCATTCCAACCACGACGCTGTCCTGCGCACGGGCCTTTTCAATCATGCTGACAAGGTCAATCACGTGGCACTCGTATACCGAAGATAGCAGAACAATGTCCCCTATTGCTTCGAGCGCGGCGATGACCCGACGCTGATAGAGCGGTACGCCAGCGCGCAGTTTGATTATCCTGACGTTCTGTGTGGAATTCAGCAAGGACTGAAAGGCCTGCGCTTCTGCAGCCTCCGTTACCAGCACAATCTCCCAATATCTGTATCTCTGCGCGACTTGATCCGCGAGTTGTCGGAGCGTTTCGAAATACACCTCTTCAGCGGGTACATCGGCGAAACAAAGCGAAATCAGGACGTCATCCCGTGGTGGGCTTGCGTTTGATGCCTGAAGGCTGGTGTTCTGGTCCGTCATGAAGTCGCCTTTGCCATGTCCGCAGCGTCTTGCAGCCTGCGCACAGCTTGACCCATCTGGTCGACGCTGTCGACCGGCGTGGCCTTCATTTCAATTGATATCCAATGATCATAGTGCACTGTCTGCAGCGCCTTCAGAACCTTTGCCGCATCTTCTGCTCTGGCGGGGGCGGGTTCCAGAAAGGGCTCGCTGATATGGACATGAGAAATGATATCAGAATGCCCGGCAACAAAGTTGGGAGCGTCATCGAAAACGTCATTCAGGTGCATGGCGCCAACATCAAAGATCATTCGAACCGCTGGATGCCGGACGTGTTTCACAAATGCTGCGACGTCTTCGGCTGCTGTCAAAAAATTTGTCCCATAGGCTTCCGGATTGGCTTCCATGGCGACGACGGTGCCCGCTTGGGCAGCATAGTCACCCAGTTCCTGAAAGATCTTCACGGCATGTTCTAGGGCGGTCTCGCGCGCCATACCCTTCGGGATAACGCGCTGATTGGGAGAGCCAAATACAAGGTTGGGAATCTCGAACCGGTTGGCCAGATCAATGGCGCGCTTCATCCCGTCAATCAGCCGTTTCAAGGCGGCGTCACCTTCGAAAAGCGCCGCGCCTTCGACGCCAAACAGCAAAGATTGCATCGAAACCAATGTCAGACCGGCATCTGAGATTTCGGTCATCCGGTCGCGGGCAAGCAACTCATCAGGTACAAAAACATCTTCAGCCCCGTGAAACAGAAGACCCGGAGCGATCTCGAGCCCGCGCACCTGACCTTCAGACAGGGTTGCATAAGCCGAAAGGCGTTCCTCGGGCGACCATGCGATGTTTGAGACGGCGAACTTCATCTGCCGCGACCTTTTTCAGATGCGATAAAATCGCAAAGCTCTCTCAGAATCTGATCAGCATGGGACAGGTAAGGGCCCGATGTGCCGCGAAGAAGCTGCGCGTGGCGGCTTCTCATATCTTCATGATGGATGTTAGCTCCGGCATCGTGCATTTCGCGTCCGGTGACGGCTTTGTAGATTGCCCCAGCTTGTAGCGGTTCGGTTGCCAGATGCAGAACATCCAGATCTGAGGTGAGCGCGCTTTGGGTGTCATCCCAAAGCCGGTCCATGTTGTAATACTGGAAGGTGGACTGAGGATTGGTAAATCCGACCGCAGACAATCCAGCCGCGGTCAGCAAACCTTCGAGTTCGGCCCGGTCATCCAGTGCATCAAGCGCGGCCCTGTCGACCCTGTACATGCTGACATTTTCGTCCCAGCTGTAGATTTGCGCAAGCCGATCTGCCCAGGCCCCGTATGCCAGTTCCTGAGCTTTGGACATGCGATCCGGCGACAGCATCGTCGGGACCGGGTTCAAAATATCAAAGATAAAGTTCTTTTTCAGACCCGGCCCAAAAAGCGCGGGCAGGCGAATGATCAGGCATTTTTCAAAGTGGTTGGCGCAGGCGACCTCAAGCGCGCGGCGGTTGCGGCCATAGGCCTTATCCTGCTGAAACCGGGTCGAGCTTTCGTCGTCCTGCCCCGCGAAATCAGCCAGAACCGCGATGGATGAGATGAGGACGAATTGCTCCGTCTTGAAACTGGTCAGATGTCGGATCAGGCCATCGATTTGGGCTTTATCGCGATCGGGAAAATTGTTCGCCTCGAACATAGATCCCGGTGCAGCGGCACACACTACGGTACCATAGTCTTGCCCGGCAATTTCATCGATGTTGCCCGAGGTATAGTGGTCTGAAAATCCGTGTTTTGCCAGGATGCTGCCGACAAATCCGGTGGCTCCGATCAATGCATTTTTCACGACTATCCCCGATACAACTGGATACGGTACAAATTTAACTAACCAAGCGGCGCAGATTTTCCGCACTTAAGGAACTTCAAGAGGCGGGCAATGTCAATTTTCCGGGCCATGCCGTGCGTGCGCGTGCCCGGTGTTTCAACATTGCAGCTTTGTTGGGCTGATCGTTTCGTTACAGCGCCTGTCAGCGGAAGGTGACAACGGCATGGTTTTTCGACTGAACCATGCCGTGGTTCGTTATTGGTAATTCGCCCAGTTATCTGAGTTCAAAAACATGCGCGGCGATGGTGTCGTAGTTGTCCTGAAACGTCTGATGGATGTTCAGCCCATTAAAGCTCGGTTTGGGGGCTTGTTCCTCGAACATAGCCGTGTAGACGATCATCGCGGCCAGCATATGCAGCGTGTCGCTGCCGTGGGGTGCGTCATCGATAAACCACTCGTCTGCGGTAATGGACGAAGCCGGTGTATTTTCCATGACCGAGACCATCGTGCGGGCAACGGGGATCATCTTGATCCGCGACGCCTGGTCAGGGAAATTTGCCTGCGTCTGGCTTAACAGGTTGTCGAACCAACCGGTGTAGTTCATCGCAGTGGTTGTTCTTTCGCGCCACGCTTTGAACTGCTTGGGAGAACCCGCACCGGTCGCTTCCTCAAGGATTTTGCCAGCATCTGCCCAGCCTTCGTAGATCCAGTATATTGGCGTATCTTTGGTGTTGGTCTCGTGAGACGAGATGATGTCGGCGACTTCCTGTGTCCAATATTGTGCCTTTCCCGGTTCCGGCGCTCTTGGAATGGGTCCGCCAATGCTTGGGTCTGGATCCAGTCCCTGCGAGGTATAGACAGGAGGCCCCGAGAAATTGTCGGTGACGATGAAAATGTCAGTAATGTTTGCCCGATCCACCGCTGGCCAGCTGTTTCCGGCCCCCGGTGTCCGAACGCCCAGGCGGGCCCAGTTCTGATCCCAATTCGGCGGCGACACAGGGGGCTGGATGCCATAGCTTCCTTGTGCAGCGAAGGCTTGACCGCCGTGTGTCTTGGTCAGCAAATCAATAAAAGGCGGAAGCCGGTCGTAGAGGCTGTTCATATACGCGCCTGTGACCCGACCCTGTTTGATTTCGGCAAGGACTGGGGCAGCGCTTAGGGTCGCGACGGCAAACATCGCGGCACAAATCATTCGCATGGCTAAAACTCCAAATTGGTACACGTACTTTGCGGTTGATTAAGTTCAATTTTCTTCGGGGTCGTCAAGCTGATGGTGATGGGTGGTTTGCCCATGATGCTAACGAGACTCAAAGGCGTATTTAATTGATGAATTGTGTCATTCCGTTGACCGTTTTCCAGGTCATCCCGCCCCATTTTACGTCAACAAAGTGCGAAAACCCCAGCACAAGTGAGAATAGCAGCAACAGTTGAAACTTGCCCAAGGGCAACTCTTGCTGATTTGCATCTTTTGAATAGCCGAGGCAGAGCGCGATCAGTAGTGTGAAAATCACTGCCGAGGTGTGGAAGCTGACCCAACGCCCCCAATCCACCGCAACAACATAGAGCGGCAAGAATATCAGGGCTGAAACAAGATAGGCACGAACAAACAGCGGCCTTCCGAAAAGGTAGGATCCGATGATCAGCACAGAAACCGCCGCGATGGTGTATATCAGCGCAAAAGAAAGTACGCGCGGTGACAGAAGCAACCAGAAAGTCGCAGTCATGTATTCCCGGAGCGGTACTTCCAGCGCTTTGATTGCGCCTTCGCAGATATCCGCGGAAGCACCGGCATCCAGAACCGGTTGGCACACGGTTTGGTAATCGTTCAGGGTGCCAAATCGCATCGCGATAATCAAAGTGCCGAGACACGCGATGCCAAGAATGGCCAGCAATGCGATGAAATCCGCCTTTGAAATCTCAGTTTTGGACCACAGAAGATAGTAGCAAAACGCAAAGAATGGCGCGAATATCAGAAGACCCTCATGACTGATGACCGCAAGCCCGAAGCAAAGTGACGAAACATAGATCAGCGGTTTGTTCGGAATAGGGCGACTGGATGCAAAGAGCAGGATCGCAAACGCCAGAAAGATGATCAGTTCCTTGCGCAGTCCGCCTTGATCGTCCAACGACCAGAAACTGAGGAAAAATCCGGGTGACAGGATCAGCAACCACAAGGTTGCTGGGGTGTTGAGCTTTCTGACGGATAACGAGATCAGACTGACCGTAGCGATCAGGATCGTGACCTGTAGCAGGACGACCAACAGTACCGGGTTCATGGACAATGCCTGAGAGGTGTGCAGGATCAGCGAACCGACCATGCCGCGTCGGATGGTTGTTTCGATGCTGTTGATTAGCCAATCGCCCTGTTTCCAGGAATTGCCACCAAGCTGAAAATCCTGGAACGCTAGCAGCGTGATATAGATGCTGAAGATCCAGATAAGGACTTTGGGAATTGAGTATGTAATTTTTTTCAAGGTGATCAGATCTGGCCGAATTGAAACAGGTAAACTTCTACGAACTCAGGGGATCATAGGGCAGGAAAGTGCTTTGCAAAAGAGGGGTCGGTTAGGGTCCCGACCCTAGGTTTCTATTTTGCCAGAACGCGTATCAATCAAGTCTCTCAAAACGGGGTTCGCGCCATTATGCATCACCCTCGGCATCCGGTCGGGACGGGCTTTGCGTAACGCCATGTTTCTTGAGGGTCTGGGCGAGCGCACTCATCTCGGAATAGATTGCTCCGGCTCGAGGATGCCATCTGTTGACATCATTGCCCTGGCTTGTGACCACATGCTCATCGCCTCGGGCAGCGGGACCGGTCAATGCGCGCTGTGGACCAAGGGCTGCAACATTTTCTGATGTCGCGTTCAGAAGGCCCCGGTTCATCGCATCGATGGTTTCTTCTGAAAGACCAGCTTCGACCCAGGCCTCACGCGCGATTGCTTGCAAGACCACTGTGAAGTTGTTCGAGAACACCGCCGCAGCGTGATACAGGCTTTTCCTGTCTGAACGTATGGTGAAACACTTGGCACCCATGCGTTCAAATATTTGTCGGATGGTCGCGATCGCGCCTTTGTCGCCTTCAAGCCCGCACAATGCGCCCTGAAACTGGGATTTCGCGACCAGCGGGTCAGCGAAGGATAGTACTGGGTGGGCGCTGGCCAATTGCCAGTTCAGCGCACGCAGGGCGCTCAATTCATCTGCGGTATGGAACCCGCTGCAGTGGATGGCGATAGGTGGGGTTCTGAGCGGTTCATTATACTGGAACGCATTGGCCAGATCAGAGGCCACCGTTGATATAGCGGCGTCAGGAACCGCAATGATCCAAAGGTCAGCCGGTCGCAAGTGCACATAGTTCTCAGCCACGCGCGCGCTGCCGGTCAATCTGGCGGCCTCTTGCGCAGAGCGATGGCTTTTGCTCAGAACGTCCTGGACTGTGCAGCCTTCGATCGTGTCCAGCAGGCTGACAAGAGTTTTACCTACCTTCCCGGCGCCGATGAGATTCACCCTGAACTGAGACAATTCGTGCCCCTTTTTTGTTTCAAGTTCTGAGTAATTGCTGTTGCAGAGAAACCCAAAGTACTTATGCGCCCTGTATTCTGATCGAACTATACCGGTGCCTCATGCCGCTGTCGTAGTAAAGTGTCACACCGGCTTGCATCGCCCGCCGAGGTTTTGGCGCTAAGACCTCTCCTTTCAGGTGTCTCCTTCCGTATGGCGTTCATATAGACTTTACATCGGGGTCATATGGCCTATATTGAAGATGAGGAGTAACGCCATGCAAGTCTTAGCCAGAACCCACCAGCCGGTAGAGCGCAATGCGGTTGCACTGAAAGCCTATAGCAGGGTTGCAGAAGCCTGGGGGCTTACCGTGAAAGAGGCCGCTGGTCTGGCGGATATGTCCGAAAGCACTTGGAAGCGGGCGAAAAAGCCAAATTTTGCGGGTGAGTTGACCAAGGATCAGCTGCTGAGGCTTTCAGCCATTATCGGGATTTTCAAATCCCTCGAACTCTATTTCTCGGACCCGCTAGCAAAAACGTGGATCATACGGCCCAATTCTGGTCCGTTTTTTGGCGGCGCGCGGCCCATTGATGTGGCGATTGAGGGGGGGTTGCCCCAGATTCTGAGCATAAGAACCTATCTGGATGCGCTGCGAGGCGGCACATGAGGCAGACCGGGCTGTCGGATCGCGGTCTTATACGCCTTATCTCTGCCACCTATCACAAACCTCCAGTGCTTCGCGGTTTGGTCGATACGGATGACGAAGCGGATATTTTGGCCGAGATTGAGGGGATGACCAGCGCTCGGTTGATCGCCGAAAAGGGCAGAAACCCGCATCTGGACGCGCGAGAACTGGCGTGGGAGCGTCGAAAATCTGACCTTCGTGTGTACGGCAAATCGCATGTCAATGCTGCATTCACCTATACCCGGCCTGGTGGAAACCGCTTTAACGGAGAAGAACGCGGCGCGTGGTATTGTTCGTGGGATGTCATGGTTTCAGTGGCCGAAATCGCATATCATCGCACGCGTGAGCTGGAGTATACGGGCTGTTTCATCGACAATGCACGATATGTCGAGCTTCATGCAGATTTCATCGGCACGTTTGACGATCTCACCGGCATGGCTGATCACAAGGCACTGCACCCTGATCCATCGATCGGCTATCCCGAAGGGCAACGTCTGGCGGCAGAATTGCGGCGCGCGGGTTCACGTGGGTTGATATACCCATCGGTCCGGGCGGCTGAGGGCAACTGTCTGGTGTGTTTTGATCCGCACGCAGTGCAGAACGTTCGGCCCGGCGCATCCTGGGAACTGGAGTGGGAAGGGACGCCGGACTACAAGCTGAGCCACGTTGCCTAGTTTTACCGCGCTTGCCCTATCAGATTTCCAGAGCTGATAGTGAATCTTTCAGCAATCCGCGAAACCGGGGGCTGCTGGTTGGGACAAGTGCAAGAACATCGTCTTTCCCGAGCGCCGGATTGCGCCGCCGCGCCTCGGCCACCCACCGCTCAGCCTTGCCCAAATCCCCGTTCAGCCAGTTGCTGAACGCTGCGAAAAAGGCCATTCCGGCATGTGACCACGGTGTCTGAGCCGCAATTTCAGCCCATTTTACTGCCAGAGGATAGTCCTGCTGCGCGATATATATCCACATCTTGTTGCCGGTCATTCCGGGCCGGAACGGATCGATGGGGCTGAGGTCAATTGCCTTGTCGGCACTGTCCATCGCCGTTTCGAAATCTTCGGTGAAGACATGGGCCCAACTGGCCCCATAATAGCCCCAGGTATAGTTCGGACAGGCGCTGATCGATTGTGCGAACCACTGTTTACTGGCTTCGGGATCATGATCCAGCCAGTGGCAGCGGCCCATCATGAAATTTGCAAACGGATCGCGCGGCTGCAGCGACAGGCTTTGTTCGGCAAACCTGCGCGCGGTGTCGGCCTCGGACGCAATGTCCGGCCTGTAGCGCATGAACGCGTTCTGAAATCGTACGAAGGCCATTCCGGCATGGGCGCGCGCAAGCCGGGGGTCCAGCTCGATGGCGCGGCTCAGCACCTGCTCGGCGCGTTCGTTGCTGGTGCGGTTGAATTGACTCAGGTAATGGAACCCCAGATGCATGGCAGACCACGCATCAAGGTTCTCGGCATCCCGAGCGTTCAGCGACGTGACCTCGTGCTGGGGTATTTCCAGTTCCGCCACCATGATGACATTGGCCGCGATTTCGGCTCGCAGATTGTGAATGTCATCGATGCTTGCGCTTTTGCGCAGGGCCCAGACGACTTCGGAACTGCGCGTATCCGACAGTTCGGTGTCCACGGTGATCTGATTTCCAGTCAGTTCTATGACGCCTGTCAGGCAGTAATTTGCGTTCAGTATGCGGTTGACCTCTGTCAGATCGACCTGTGATCCCCGAAATCGGAAGGCAGATCCGTGTGACACGACCTTGATCCAGCGCAGACTGGCCAGTGTCATGATCAATTCGCGTGGGATCGCTTCTTCGATGGCTTCGAACCGGTCGAAATCGCCATTTCGCTGAAAGGGCAACACGGCAATTGATGGTTGTTTGTTCTTGTCTGGTGCGGCCAGTGAGGTTCGGTCAGGGTCGGCCTGATCCTCGGGATGGGCATCCGCCCGCAAGGTAACGTCGCCTGCAAACCGAAACCCATGCCCGCGAATTGTGCGGATCAGGTCGGCATTCTGTCCGGTTTCGTTCAGAACCCGCCGCAGATCCCGAATGCGGCTGGTCAGGGCGTCTTCGGAAACGATGCGCCCACCCCATACCTTTTCGATGATTTCATCGCGGCTAACCACGCGATGCGCGTTTTCGACCAGCAAGCGCAGCAGGTCAAAGACCTGTGGCTGCAGGTGAACCGGATTTCCGTCACACAACAATTCGCGGCGCAAGCCGTTCAGAAGAAAGGGTTCAAACGCATAAATCACGGTGGCTGTCTGCCTCTCATAATCTGCGTTTCCAGCATAGAGGGATTGAGAATCCCTGCAATATCCCGGAAATCTCCACCCGGGCTCCCTGCGGCGCATTCAGGTCGGCGGTAATTTTGCCGGATCGAACCAACGCAGGAGACGCAAATGACCCAACACGACACCAACCCCGTTCACGCAGTTCTGCCCCATATGGGCGAGGCTTTCTTTCTGACGGATGGCGGGATCGAGACAACCCTGATCTTCCATGACGGAATTGACCTGCCGCAATTCGCGGCCTTTGTCTTGCTCGAGGACGAGACAGGGCGCGCGGCGCTAACGCGCTATTTCGAAAGTCATATCGAAGTTGCCAAAGCCCATGGGCTTGGCTTTGTTCTGGAAAGCCCGACCTGGCGGTCAAGCCGCGATTGGGGTCGGAAACTTGGATATAGCGGAGCCGACATGGACCGCATCAATGCCGAGGCGATCTATCTGATGCGGACGCTGCGCAATCGTCACGAAGGCTCGGTTCCGTCGCTGGTGATCAGCGGATGCATCGGCCCGCGCGGCGACGGTTATGTGCCGGGCGAGGTGATGACACCACGCGACGCGCGCGACTATCACGCGCCGCAGATTGCCGCGATGTCCAAGGCTGGCGCGGATATGGTCACGGCGATCACCATGAACAACACACCTGAAGCGCTGGGAATTGCGCTGGCCGCAAAGGCGCAATCTGTGCCTGTCGTGCTTGCTTTTACAGTGGAAACAGACGGCGCACTGGCGACGGGTCAGCCTCTGGCCGAGGCGATTGCCGAGGTCGACAGGGCAACCGGCAGCTATCCGGCCTATTACATGATCAACTGCGCGCATCCCGATCATTTCGAAGAGGTGCTGCGGCAGGGCGGGGATTGGGTGCACCGTATTGGCGGCATCCGCGCAAACGCGTCGCGCATGTCTCATGCCGAACTGGACGAAAGTGAGGTTCTGGATGACGGCAATCCTCAAGAGTTGGGTGAAGACTATCGGCGCCTGCTGACGCTGCTTCCCAATCTGCGCGTGCTGGGCGGCTGCTGCGGCACCGATCACCGGCATGTGGATGCAATGGGGCACGCGTGCAAACATGCCCATCCAGTCGCGGCGCAATAGAAAAATGCGGGGGGCCTACGCCATTCGCCGAAAATTTGAGAAGGAAGTCAAAGTGATACTACATCCCGTTCGGTCAAAACCGCGCCGCCAGCGCTTTTGGCACTATCCAATCAGCAGCCCCGGCGACGCCTTGAAGCCCGCGTTTTTCAGAAAGCCCTCAGGCGGTTTCTAAATGCGTCCGAGGGATACGGGAATGACCTGCGCGCGTCTTGCGCACAGGTCCGACACCACGGTCGCCCACATTTAGGGCAGAGCCGTCTCTCTCATTTTATGAAGCAAGGAGATTTAGATGATACGTAATGTCAGAACCCGCTGGAAGCGCAGGTATTCAGAGCCCGGTCGGATAAAGCCGTCCGATATATCCGGCTTACCCGACCGCGATCGGCAAGAGCTTGGGCTGCCACCAAAAGTTGTGGTCTCGCTGATTTATGACCTGAAGGTCTGACGATCCATCAGGCTTATTCCAGCGTTACAGTTTGATGCGGAAGGCTGCAAAGCCATCCGCGCCTTCGCCCGCATCTTCAATCGATACGCCTTTGACGTCATTCATATAGTCGCGAGCCTTCGGGCCGGTCTCGAACAACACAGTTGTGTCATTCAACGGAGCAAACGACCAGTTGGCGTCAGCCTTCGGATCGATTGTGCCCTGTTCGACAATGTACCGGACGATCACGTCGCGATTGGTGTCCGGGGCCTCAAACACAATTGTATCGCCTAACGCGCCGGGGAAGGACCCGCCGCCCGATGCGCGATAGTTGTTGGTGGCGATGATGAACTCCATATCATCGGTCACTGGCGTGCCGTTGAATTCAAGATTGACGATCCGCGCCGCGTCGGGGTTGGTCTCTTCGCCTTTTGGACCAAACCGAGAGGGTTGCGACAGATCGATCTGGTAGGTCACGCCGTCCATGACATCAAAGTTATAGGATGGGAATTCAGGGTTCAGAAGCACCGCATCCTTCGCGCCCGCTTCGACCTGATTGAACATACCAGCCGAGCGTTCTAGCCAGCCGCGTACCTGTGCCCCGTTGACGCGCACCGCGCGCACCGTGTTGGGATAGAGGTAGAGGTCTGCCACGTTCTTTATGGCGACATCCCCCACCGGTACATCGGTGTAATACTCGGGCCCGCCACGACCGCCTGCCTTGAAGGGGGCAGCGGCTGACAGGATTGGCAGCCCTTCGTGTTCGGTGCCTTTCATCATCTCTTCGACGTACCATTTCTGGGCAATCGACACGATCTGAACCGAAGGATCATCCGCAACCAGTGCGAAGTAGCTGTGCAGCGGTGCCGCAGTTTTTCCGACTGCGCGACGCACATAGGCCAGCGTTTCGTCGTGATCGGCGGCGACCGAGTCCAGAACCTTTGGATCGTCCTCAACCAACGCAGTGATCGAACGGTCTTCGTTGCGCTTCGAGATCGGGCGCGCTTCGGACGTTGTGGTGACAACGCGCCATTCATTGCCATCGCGTTCAAGCAGAAGGTCCAGCAAGCCTAGATGGGATCCCCAGAACCCTCCCATGACTGCGGGTTTACCTAGCAACGTCCCCTTTTCCACATCGATGCCGGGGCGATCAGCAAACGTGGCCGACGGGAAAACCAGGTGGTTGTGCCCAGTGACCAGCGCGTCGATTCCGTCAACGCCCGCCAAAACGACCGAGGCGTTTTCCATGCCATCGGAATGATCTGCATCGCCGATACCCGAATGTGACAAGGCGATGATCAGATCGCAGCCCTGTTCTTTCATCTCGGGCACATAGGCATTCGCGGTTTCGACAATATCGCGGGCCTGGACGTTGCCTTCCAGATGCTTCCTGTCCCAGTTCATGATCTGCGGTGGGGTGAATCCGATCACGCCAACCTTGATCGGGTGTTTGGTGCCGTCGCCCATTTCGATCTCGCGATCAAGGATTGCGTATGGCTTGACCAGCGTCTTGTCATCACGCGGGTTTGCCCCGGTTTCCTTGGCGACATTGGCAAGAACCACCGGAAAATCGGCCCCGGCCAATGACTTTTCAAGAAAATCCAGCCCATAATTGAATTCATGATTGCCCAGCGTCGCAGCATCATAGCCGACAGTGTTAAAGGCGGTGATGATCGGGTGGCTGTCGCCTTCTTTCATACCACGTTCATAGGCGATGTAGTCTCCCATCGGATTACCCTGCAAAAAGTCGCCGTTATCGACCAAAAGTGAATTGGTCGCCTCGGCCCGGATGTCATTGATGATCGAGGCGGTTCTGGACAGCCCGACGGTATCACGAGGCTTGTCGGCGTAGTAGTCATAAGGGAACACGTGAACATGAATGTCCGTCGTCTCCATGATCCTCAGATGCGCCTGGTTGTTGGCGGCAGAGGCTGAAAAGGGGTGCAGGGTGATGGCGGTGGCACTGGCTGAGGTTGTGACCAGAAAGTGGCGGCGGGAGATTGCGTTGCGGCTGGAAAAAGTCATTCGGCACCTTTTGAGTTCTTGCTCGACACGTCTTGTGGATGGCAATTGCTACAGGGTCATGACACCGTTTACCGATGCATACTGAAGGTCGAACATAAGTGAAGTACAGACCTACTGTGCCCCTGAATCGGTGCCACGTAAAGTGGCCAGCGGCTCAAGATGATACCAGCGGGGCCGCTCTTCTTGTGTGAAACATCGGTCTGTTGATCTGCGCAGCATCGTTTTTAAGCGTCATTGCCGCACACGGCTATTGGCGCTATCAATCCGGCAGACAGGCGTACCACACAACGCTGCCGAACCGGACAGGTCAAAGCCATCCGGCCGTAAAACAGCGTGTGTTCAACCGACAAAGGCAGAGCATGACCGATTTCAACAAGACCCGCGCAATGTTCGATATTCCCGAAGGCATGATTTATCTGAACGGCAATTCGCTGGGTCCAATGCCAAAGGCCGCACCATCCGCGATCCATGATTTTCTGCACGATGAATGGAAAACCGAACTGATCAAAGGATGGAACACCAGGAACTGGTACATGCAGACCAATACGCTGGGCGACCGTGTGGGCCGCTTGATCGGTGCGCCAGCTGGGACAACCGTTGTTGGTGACACTCTATCGATCAAGGTGTTTCAGGCGGTCGCGGCGGGGCTGTCCATGGTGCCGGATCGCAGGGTGATCCTGTCGGACAACGGCAACTTTCCAACTGACCTCTATATGGCCGAGGGGCTGATTAAACTGAAGGATGCAGGCTATGAGCTTCGTATTCCCGACCCTCAGGATGTGATGGACAACATCACCGACGAGGTGGCAGTTGTTATGGTGACAGAGGTCGATTACCGCACGGGACGCAAACACGATATGGCGTCTCTTATTGAAAAGGCGCATTCGGTTGGCGCGGTTGTGGTCTGGGATCTGGCGCATTCGGCAGGTGCTATCCCCGTGGACGTCGCCGGGCTTGATACGGATTTCGCTGTTGGCTGCACCTATAAGTTCCTGAATGGGGGGCCGGGTTCCCCGGCGTTTATCTATGTCGCCCCGCGCCTGCTGGATACGGTCGAGCCGGTATTGTCCGGTTGGTTCGGGCATGAAGCCCCGTTTGCCTTTGACACCGACTACCGCCCTATGCCCGGCAAGATCGAGCGGATGCGGATCGGCACCCCGTCGATTGCCGCGTTTTCACTGCTGAACGCGGCTCTGGACGTCTGGGATGAAGTCGATATGGATGATCTGCACAGCCGCGCTATTGAACTGAGCGAGTTGTTCATTCGCGAGGTCGATGCCCGGTGCTCGGGCGTCACGCTTGCCAGCCCGCGTGACCCGCAAGCGCGGGGCAGCCACGTCGCCTTTCGGTTCGAGCACGGTTATGCCTGTATGCAAGCACTGATCGAAGCCAAGGTCATCGGTGATTTTCGTGCACCAGATGTGATGCGGTTTGGTATAACGCCTCTGTTCATAAATGAGGAAGACATTCTGGAAGCCGTCAACCGGATGGAGACCATTTTGCAAAGCGGCAGTTGGGAACAAGATCGCTTTCAGGTCCGGTCACAGGTGACCTGAGCTTCTAAAGCCTTGTTCGCTCAAACTTTGCAATTTTCCGAACCGCGCACTAGAAGCCCCGCATGGATAGTCAAAGCCACACCACCAGCACGTCGCGTGCTTTGCCAATCGCGCTGTTGCGCGCCCGTGAAACCGTCATGGCGCCGATCCGCGACATGCTGCAGGGTATCCAACTGACCGAACAGAAATGGCGCATTCTGCGGGTTTTGGACGAGATGGGCGAGATCGAGCAAAGTGCCATAGCTCATGAAGCCTGCCTGCTATTGCCCAGCCTCACCCGTATCCTGCGGGCGATGGAGGCTGATGGACAGATCTCGCGTCGTCAGGACAGTCAGGACAAGCGCCGTACCATAGTGACGATCACCGATGCCGGACGGTTTATTCTCGAGGATAACCTACCAACCTCTCAGGCGATCTACAGCAGTATCGAACACCAGATGGGTCGCGACAAGCTTGACCAATTGCTGGACCTGCTAGAAGAGTTGCAAGCCGTCAAAATCTGAGCCCGTCGCGCACGGGAAGCCTTAAATGCGTAGCTACAGGCTGGATAGTCCGGTATCCAACGCCGACAGAATCTTGGCGACCTCGTCCGAAGTGACAATCAGGGGCGGCGAAAGGATGATGTTGTTGCCCGATACGCGGATCATCACCCCATCCTCATAGGCCGCTTTCTGAACCTGTACTGGGATATGTTTGGCCGTTGGTGCCTTGGAGGCGCGGTCCGAGACCAGTTCCAAAGCACACATCAGGCCCTCGCCCCCACGCACGTCGCCGATCACATCGTGTTTCTCGGCCAGTTTCTTGAGCCCTGCAAACATCTCATCCCCACGCGCGGCGGCATTCTTCCAGAGTTTCAATCGGTTGATCTCTGCTAGCGCGGCAAGGGCCGCTGCGGCGCCGACGGGGTGTCCGGAATAGGTGTAACCCTGATCGATTGATGCAAGACCGGTTGTGTCATTTTCGAACACCTCGGCCACTGCGCCGGAAATCATGGCCGCGCCGAATGGGAAGTAACCGTTGGTGATGGCCTTGGCGGTTGCCATGATATCAGGCTGCACCCCCCAATGCCGTGAGCCACTTTCGCTGCCGGTACGGCCAAATGCAGTTATGATCTCATCCGCGATCAATAACACACCATGTTTCGAGCAAACTTCGCGCACCATCGGCATAAAGCTTTTGTGGGGTGGAATGACACCTCCTGCGCCCAGCACGGGTTCCATAATGAAGGCGGCCACGGTGTTGGGGCTCTGAAATGCAATCTCGGCCTCAAGTGCCTTGACGCAGAGATATGCCAACCGTTCCGGATCAGTCTCATCAAAGGGATTGCGATAGGTCCAAGGCGCAGGGATGTGGAAGCAACCGGGCATTAGCGGTTCATAAGCCGTGCGAAACTTTTGATTTCCGTTGACCGAGGCAGCGGCGAAATGTGTGCCATGATAGCCCTGTTTCAGACTGATGAATTTGGTCCGACCGGGTTCACCCCTGACCTTGTGGTATTGGCGGGCAAGCTTCAACGCGATCTCGACAGAATCCGAACCGCCCGAGGTAAAGAACGCGCGGGTCAGCCCATCCGGGGCAAAGAATTGCGCAAGTTCATAGGACAGCTCGATGGCCTTGTCGTTACTGGTGCCTCGGAAGGTTGAATAATAGGGCAGGGCGTTCAGCTGATCGCTGATCGCTTGTTTCACCGGGTCGCAGGAATAGCCAAGGTTCACATTCCAAAGCCCGCCCACGGCATCGATGGCCCTATGTCCATCGATGTCCACAATGCAAACACCCTCTCCTCCGGTTAGAATTGTCGGCGGATTGTTCTGGCTGTCGGCAGGATGCGCCATTGGGTGCCAGAAGTGGCGCGCATTGTTTTCTTTCAGAAAGTTGGAGTCTTTCATGGCGGGTGTCTCCGGAATTTATGTCCGACCATTGGTCATGGCTGGAAAGCAGTTGGAAAACTCTCGGGCATCTGACCGCCGAAATTTGCGGTCAGCTCCAGCGAGAGGGTATGAAGAGATGTCAGAATTTCGGGCAATAACGCCGGAACGGCCCGGTTTGTCGGCACGGCAAAGGCCACCGTTCCGATCGCCAGCTTGTCGATGCCGAATACGGGTGTCGCGAATCCGTGTACGCCGGCTTCAAAGCTGCCATTGCTGCTGGACCATCCGGTTTGCTTGATGCGTTCGACTTGTTTTCGGATTTGATCGGGGTCGATCATTGTCGTCTCGGTAAATCGGGGCAAATCACCGTCATCAAGACGTTGGGACAGAAATTCGGGCCCGAAGGCCAGCATACACAGGCCGGACGCGGTGGCGTTGAACGGGATGATTTCTGTCGGATCCAGGCTAACGCGCACGCTGTGCTGCATTGTCTCGACAACCAGAGCGGTTTTGAGTGTTTCTTTTTCAAGCAAGGAAAGGTGCAGGCTTTCGCCAACCGTCTGCATCGCACTCCGCATTTGCGTTCGCGCGCCATCCAGTCCGGGTTTCGCTATCTCTCGCAGCGCGGCCAGCCGCAAAGCCGCAGGCCCGATCATATAAGATTTGGACATGGGATTCTGTTCAATCAGTCCGAATTCTTCCAGCGCGCGCAGATGCCTTAGGGTGGTTGCCTTGTTGGCCCCGGACAGGCGTGCGAACTGGCTCAGGCCGATCTCTGGCCGAGAATAAGAAAAGTATTCCAGCAATTTCAGAGCGTTGAGTGCTGTTCCCATTCCCGGTGCCTCCGTGGGTCAAGCATATACTTGACAGATAGAATTTAACAAAGCAAGATAAATATTGTTAACACGGTTCAAATAATGAACCGAACACTGGGAGGTGTAAATGAAAAAGTTTCTCGCGGCTGCCGTGTTGGCCGCCTCAGCCACAGCGGCTTTTGCCGAATACCCGGAAAAGCCGGTTTCTTTTGTCGTTCCATGGCCTCCGGGTGATCTGGAAGATGTGCTTACCCGGATGATCGCGGATGAGTTTCAGGCGATGTACGGTGTACCCGCTGCGGTGGTGAACAAGCCCGGTGGTGGTGGCGGTCCGTTCCCCGGCGCAGTCGAAGTCGCAACCGCACCGGCGGATGGATATACCATTGGTTCGTTTGTAATCGGCGTTCCTGTTATCGGACCGGAAATTGGTATCCCCGAACTCAACCCCAATCCGTTCGAGCCTATCGGGATCTTTCTGACCTACCCATTTGTCATCGCGTCCAGCAAAGATGCGCCTTTCTCGAACTGGGATGAGCTTGTGGCCCACGGTAAGGAAAACGACGTCGCGCTGGGGCATTTTGGCTCGGTCCTGCCACCCACTCAGGTAACTTTTGCCGCAGCCGTGAGCAGTGGCTTTGATTTTGCAAGCGAAGCAGCCTTTGACGCGCTTGATTGCAATACGCTGGCGTCAGGCGATGTGGATGTTATCAACACAACACTGCAGCTTGTTTTGCCCTGCCTCGACAAGGTGAACGTTCTGGCCAGCATCGGCAGTGAGCGTATTTCTCTGGTTCCGGATACGCCGACCGTTGTTGAAATGAACCCCGACCTGCCGCTGGCCCTGTGGAACGGTCTGTTCGTGCACAAAGACACGCCTGCTGATGCCCGTGAAAAGATCACGGCAGCCGCACAAAAGGCGTTGCAGTCTGATAAGGCCAAGCAGCTGGCTCAGGAAACCGGAGCTCTGATCTACTGGCAGGATCCGGATGCGTCCAACGCTCAGATCGAACAGGACAAAGCCTCTTTCGCGAAAATCGAAGAGATTTTGGGCGAGTAAGAAGAAATCGGCCCGGCGGTCCAAAAGGATGCCGGGCGTTTTCATATCTGACAGGAGAGCGCGATGATCGCAAAGACCCTACAGGACATGTTCCGGCGCTATCGGCGTCCAGGGGACATTGTCTTTGCCTCATTGTTTTTGCTGTTCGCGCTTTTCCTGCTTAGCCAATTGGGGACCGAGACCAAAGTGGTCAAACGGACCAAATGGTTTGCACAACCCGGGCTGTGGCCGACAGTTGCGGTCTGGACGATGGTTGTATTTGCGTTTCTTCACTGGCTCAGTTCGGCCTTGTCGGCCCGTATCAGCGGTCGTTGGGCCGAGGTGGGCTTTTGGGTCAGATCGCTGGAATACGTCGCCTATTTTCTGATCTATGTCCTGTTGGTGCCGCAGCTTGGTTATCTGCCGTCGACCATGCTGTTTGCGGTGTTTCTGACCTTGCGTGCGGGGTTTCGCGGGTCTGGAGCAATTGCCATTGCCGCTTTTTTTGGATTTGTCGTCACCATCGTGTTCCGCGCCATGCTGCAGGTCAAAATCCCTGCCGGGGCGATCTATGAATACCTGCCTGACTCAGTCCGCGCCTTTGCGCTGACCTACCTATAGGAGGGCGCCCGTGGAAACGCTTTGGTCCGGGGTTTCAATTCTGCTGCAATGGCAGGTCATCGTGGCCCTTTTCATCGGCTCGATCGGGGGTGTCATCATTGGCGCATTGCCCGGTGTAGGGGCGGCCGTCGCCATTGCCATTCTGTTGCCCGCCACGTTTGCGTTTGAACCCATCGTGGGTTTGACGCTGTTGTTGGGCATCTATGGCTCGTCTATGTATGGCGGAGCGATTCCGGCAATTCTGATCAATACGCCCGGTACGGCGGTCAATGCATTGACCACCTACGATGGCTATCCGATGACCAAGCGGGGCGAAGGGCACCGGGCTTTGTCGCTGGCCTATTCGGCGTCCTTCTTTGGCGGTGTATTTGCGATCATCTGCCTGATGGTGCTGTCACCGGTTCTGGCGTTGATTGCCCCTCATTTCGGAAGCCGAGAGATCTTTCTTGCGGCACTTCTGGGCATCGTTCTGGTTGTGTTGGCGCATAGGGGGCAGATTTTTGCCGCTGGTATGCTGGCCGCGTTTGGAATCTTTCTGAACACCGTTGGGCTTGAGCCGGTGAAATACACCCGCCGGTTCACCTTTGATCAAAGTTGGCTGGCTTCGGGCGTTGACCTGATTGTTGTGGTGTTGGGCCTATTCGCCATCAGCCAGGCGTTTTTGTTGTTGTTGGAAAAGAACCACGCGCCCGGTGACACTCATGTCAGTGGCAACATGTTTGCGGGTCTTAAGGAATTACTGGGCATCAAACGCGTCGCCACCGTGTCTTCCAGCATCGGTGTTCTGATGGGTATGGTGCCGGGTACCGGAGAGTTTACCTCGCAATTTCTGTCCTACACCTATGCGCAAAAAAGCTCGGATAGTCCCGAAAAATTCGGTGAAGGCTCGCCCGAGGGCTTGGTCGCTTCAGAGGCAGCGAATAATGCTGTTCCCGGTGCTGCGATGATCCCGTTGCTGGCTTTGGGCATTCCGGGTGAGGCGCTGACGGCAATGATGCTGTCGGTTTTCTATGTGCATAATGTGATCCCCGGCCCGCAGCTTTTTGAGACCCAGATGGATTTCGTGATGGCGCTTTATATGGCGTTGATCCTGCTGAACGTTATCGTATTGGTGTTTCTGCTGTTCTCGACCAACCTGCTGCTGAAGATCATTCAGATTCCGACGCGTTTTCTTGGAGTGATGATCCTGATCCTTGCGTTTGTGGGTGTCTATTCCTTACGTAATTCGATCACTGATTGCGCCATCGCAGCAGGATTTGGTGTGTTTGGGCTGATCCTGAAACGGCTGGACCTGCCGATTGTGCCTATCATTCTGGGTATGGTTTTGGGCGGTATTATGGAAACCAAACTGCGCAGTGCCATGGCGCGTGTGAAAACCCCGCTGGATTTCATCGACCGCCCTATCGCGGCCATCCTGTTTGGACTGATCATTCTGATCCTGATTCTGCATTTCCGTACGCTGTATTTCGAGTTCAAGAACAAGCTGACGCCAGAGCCCCATCTGCCACCCGTGGACTCTGATCATCCAAACCAACAAGGGTAATCAACCGATGGACCAACTCTCCATTGACGCGCTGCGAAATCTGCCAGTGCCGGACCAACGCCATCTGATTGACGGTCGGCACGAGGGGGCCGTTGAAGGTGGGCAACTGGATGTCATCTCACCAATCGACGGTGGCATTTTGACCCGGATCGCTGAGGGATCGCCAGCCGATATGCAGCGTGCGATTGCTGCGGCCCGCAGGGCCTTTGAAGATGGGCGCTGGTCGCGACAGGCGCCAGCGGCGCGCAAGAAAGTGTTGCTAAAGCTGGCGGACTTGATCGAGAAGCACGCATTGGAGCTGGCGGTTCTCGGCGTGCGGGACAATGGGACCGAGATCAACATGGCCATGAAGGCCGAACCGATGTCGGCAGCGGGTACGTTCCGATACTATGCCGAGGCCATCGATAAGATTTACGGTCAGATCGCGCCCACGGGTGAAAACATTCTGGGCCTTGTGCATCACGCGCCAGTTGGTGTGGTGGGTGAGATCGTGCCGTGGAATATGCCGATGATGATCGGTGCCTGGAAGATCGCACCAGCCTTGGCGGCGGGGAATTCGTTGGTTCTGAAGCCAGCGGAGTCGGCCTCGCTAACGTTGATACGACTGGTCGAACTGGCGCATGAAGCCGGGCTTCCTAACGGCGTTCTGAACGTTGTCACCGGCAAGGGCAGTGTGGTGGGCGAAGCGCTGGCGCTTTCGATGGACGTTGACGTCTTGGTCTTTACAGGATCGGGGGGGACAGGGCGGCGTTTGTTGGAATATTCGGCGCGGTCCAACCTGAAACGCTGCTATCTTGAGTTGGGCGGTAAATCCCCGAACATCATCTTCAATGACGCGCCCGATCTGGTACAGGCGGCAAAAGTGTCCGCCGCAGGAATTTTCCGCAATTCAGGTCAGATCTGCGTCGCCGGTTCGCGCCTGCTGGTGCAGCAGGATATTCACGAAGAGTTTGTTGCCGAGATTGCCAAACAGGCGCGTGCGTTCCGTGTCGGCAACCCCTTGGATCTGGACAGTCAAATTGGTGCAGTTCATTCGTTGCCAGAACTTGAAAGCAATCTTGATTTTGTCTCAAAGGCCGAAGCTGAAGGCGCCGAACTTCGAACAGGTGGCAAACGTATCCTGTCTGAAACGGGCGGATATTATATGGAGCCTACGGTCATGAACGGGGTCAAACCCACAGACAACCTGTTCCAAAACGAAGTGTTCGGGCCTGTTCTGGCGGTGACGCCTTTTAATGACGAAGAAGACGCTCTGCGTTTGGCCAATGACAGCGTTTATGGCCTTGCTGCGGGTGTGTGGACGTCGAACCTCAGCCGGGCGCACCGTATGGTCGCTGGCATTCGTGCCGGGGTTGTTCATGTCAATACGTATGGTGGCGCGGATGGAACGGTGCCTTTGGGTGGCGTTCGGCAATCGGGCAACGGGCACGACAAATCGCTGCACGCGATGGAGAAGTATTTCGATCTGAAAACAGCGTGGATTCAGCTGTAACCCGATCCCTCGACGAAAGGATAATCCCGTGAGCGACAAGACCATTCTGCTGATCGGAACCTATGACACCAAAGAACCCGAGATGCGTTTCATCGAAGACTGCATAATCGGGCAGGGCGGAACGGTGCTGACAATGGATGTCTCGGTGCTGGGTGATCCCAAGACACCGACGGATATCTCCAAACACGATGTCGCCGCTGCGGTGAACATGACAATCGATGAGGTCATCGCGCTTGGTGATGAAAACAAAGCTTTTCGCGTAATGTCCCAAGGCGCAGCCCTTGTCGTTGCGCAAACCTATGCAGAAGGCCGCTTTGACGGAATGCTCGCCACCGGAGGCACGATGGGCACCGATCTGGCGCTGGATTGTGCGCAAGCCCTGCCGATGGGAGTGCCGAAATATATCGTATCCACCGTCAGCTTTTCGCCATTGATCCCACCGCATCGTCTGGCCCCGGATATTCAGATGATCCTCTGGGCGGGTGGTCTTTATGGCATGAACTCGGTCTGTTGTTCCTCATTGAGCCAAGCGGCTGGCGCGGTTCTGGGTGCAGCGCGCGCTGTTCAGCCGCCTCGGTTTGATCGCCCGATGATTGGGATGACTTCGCTGGGGTCGTCTTGCCTGCGCTATATGAAAACGCTCAAGCCAGCGCTTGAAGAGCGCGGCTATGACGTGGCGGTCTTTCATTCAACCGGCATGGGCGGCATGGCGTTCGAAAAACTGGCGGGCGAGGGCGCGTTCTGCTGCGTGATGGATTTCTGTATGCAGGAGTTTGCCAATATGCTGGCAGGATCCCTGGTTTCATCGGGTCAGGACCGGCTGACTAACGCCGGACGCGTCGGGGTGCCGCAGATGGTCGCACCAGGGGCGTTGGACCTGCTGGATTTCGCCGGATGGCAGGAGATTCCGGAACAATATTCTGATCGCCCGTTCCATGAACACAATCGTCTGATCAAAAGCGCCGTGTTCAATGCCGATGAGCGTCGGGCCGGTATCCGGGAAATGGCCGATCGTCTGTCTGCAGCGACTGGCCCGATGCATTTTTTCCTTCCGCTAGAAGGTGTCGAGGAATGGGATCGGGTTGGCGGGGAAACCTACGATGCAGATGCCCGCGCGGCCATGGTTGACGAGGCCCGCGCCGTGATGCCCGCTGTGACGCCTGTCACCGAGGTTGCGGCGCATATTAACGATGACGTCTTCGCTCAGGCTGTGCTGGCGCTGTTTGACAGTTGGGTCGCGGATGGTCTGGTGACAAAAGGTTGAGTTGCCGCGAAGGATCCCGTCACTCAGGCTCAGGTCTGGGGGTGATAAGCCAGGTGATGACGGAACTTCCCATCGTTGCATAGCCAACGTCAAAACAGTTGCCCGTGCGCAGTTGATCCCCAAGAGGTTTGGTCAGGCGCAGGCGCAAGCCATTCGTTGCGGGCAATGCATCGAGTTCAACACAATCAAATCCAAAAAACCGCTGCACAATTGGGAACAGTGCCTTGTAAAGTGTTTCCTTGGCGGAAAAGACAAGCGTTGCCAGCATATCCTTTGGCAGCTTGTCTTGCGTGCGGATCAGGCTGGTCTCGTTCGGCCGCAGCGTGACGTGAAAAATTGAGTCCAACGCTGATCCGCTGGCGATATCCTCTACATCGATTCCGATCAGCAAATTGGTATTTTCCGAGACGATGACGGCACAGCGCCCTTTGGAATGAGTTATCGAACCGGCAATGCCGGTTGGCCAGACCGGTTCCCGGTTGGGCCCGGTTGCGATCAATTCAGGCTTTCTGCCCATCAACAACAGGCCCGACTGCGCAAGGGCACGCCCTGCGAGATATTCGGCCCGTCGTTTGACAACCGCAGAGTTCAGCCTGTCCGGGCAGTCTATGCCCAGCGTGTCATAAACGCTGTCCGCATACTGGTCCTGGTCGAATTTTGCGATCAAGGCCGTTGCCGATGCGGTTCCTGTCTCCAGAATTCGCAGATCGTGTAAAAATCCGCGAGATTGAGTTTGACAGGACAAAAGGATTTGGTCGACGGGCTGCATGATCTTCGACATCTATGGAATGTGGTGTGTCGTCAATCCCGTTTGATGTCTGACCTAGCGGCTTTCGAGGATCCACCGCGCTGCCTTTTCCGCGATCATCAATGTTGGGGCATTGGTGTTTCCGCTGGTGATCTCGGGCATGATACTGGCGTCGACAACGCGCAGCCCTTCGATACCCTTGACCTTTAGCCGAGGGTCAACCACCGCTGTCGGATCATTCTTGCGCCCCATTCTGGCAGTGCCGACCGGGTGGAAAATGGTGCTGGCGATATCGCCAGCCAGTTTGGCCAGTTCTTCATCCGTTTGATACTGAACCCCCGGCTTCCATTCCTGTGGGTGGTGTGTCTTCATCGCCGGTTGCGCCATGATTTCGCGCACCTGCCGCAGGCTGTCCGCCGCCACCTGGCGATCCTCTTGAGTGGCCAGATGGTTGGGTGAGATCATTGGTGCATCAGTGAACGCACCAGACCTGATGCGAACGTGGCCCCGGCTGGTTGGATTCAGATTGCAAACGCTGACGGTGATCGCAGGAAACGGGTGAAGATCCTCGCCAAAGGCGTCCAGGCTAAGCGGTTGAATGTGATATTGCAGATTGGCATGGGCGCGCCCCGGGTCAGATCGACTAAAGGCCCCAAGCTGACTGGGTGACATGCTCATCGGCCCCGAGCGTAGCAACGCATATTGCAGTCCTATCCGGGCTTTGCCGAGAAGGCTGTTGGCGAGAGTATTCAGGGTTCTGGTCCCTTTGACCTTAAAAACCGCCCGGATTTGCAGGTGATCCTGTAGGTTCTCTCCAACAAATGGTGCATCCAGCACAATGTCGATCCCGTGCGATTTCAGAAGCCCCACATCGCCAATTCCCGAGAGTTGCAGTATCTGCGGCGACCCGATCGCGCCCGCGGACAATATGACCTCAGATTTCGCGTCCACCTTAACATGCTGCCCTGCACGTCGCACGACAGCACCGGTGCAGCGTGTTGCGCCGTTTGGCGTAGTCGTGAATGTCAGCTTTTCGACTTGAGCCTCGGTCCAGACAGTCAGGTTCTTTCGGTGCTTTACAGGGCGCAGGAACCCTTTGGCGGCGTTCCACCGCCATCCTGATTTCTGGTTGACATCAAAATAACCGACCCCGGCGTTATCACCCGTATTGAAGTCATCGGTTGGAGGGATACCGACCTGATTGGCGGCCTGCGCAAACGAATCCAGCACATCCCAATGAAGGCGTTGCTTTTCCACCCGCCATTCGCCGCCATGGCCATGATGGTCCGAGAAGCGGCTGTTGTCTCCGGTTTTCGGATCAGCCCCATGGTCCAGCTTGTAGTGGTTCTCATGCGCCATGAAATCCGGGATGGAATTTTCCCAGCTCCATTCATCCTCACCGCTGAGACGGGCCCAGTTGTCATAATCCCGTGCCTGCCCGCGCATGTAGATCATGCCGTTGATAGACGAACAGCCACCCAGCATCTTGCCGCGCGGATAGAGCAGCGACCGCCCGTTCAGCCCGGCAGCGGGTTCCGTTCTGAACATCCAGTCTGTGCGCGGATTTCCGATACAAAAGAGGTAACCGACAGGAATATGGACCCACGGATACGTGTCTGTATTACCCGCCTCCAGCAAGAGGATCCGTTTTGTGGGATCTTGGCTGAGACGATTGGCAAGCAGGCACCCGGCGGTTCCTGCACCGACGACGATATAGTCATACGCGTCCGAAGATATTTTGGGGCGTGGGTCAGAGACGGCCATGACAAAGCCTGAACTGATTCTTCATGACCACCCCTTTGCAACGCACTGACGAACATAGCTCTTGGCCGCGTCAATGGCGATGGGAATGTGGCGGAACGAGCCGTAGCCAAGTTGGGTTTTGAACTCGCCCGACGGTTCAATCTTGGCTAATCACGCAAAAATCACGCTGGGTTGATACCGTCTAAGACGCAATATCTGGATTGGAGCAAGGAAACACCCATGGGTAGCCAAAGCTACACCGCGATCAAAAGCGCGTTGTTTGACAGCCTTGAGCGGGCAAGCGGAAGAAAGGTGGCCGACAACCACAAGGTTATGACCCATATCGGCAAGCGCGATGCGGATCTGGACACCTTTCTAGACGAGGTAAACAACCTGCCGCGATACCGCTCGGATGGATTGTTCCTGACCCCGGCCAAGGTGCCACCGGCGGCCAGTGTTGATCAGCTCTTAACGGCCGTTGTTCAGAACTATCGCGATCGCGGCTGGGTGGTGACGCTGCCGTGAGACCGATACCCGCGAGAATCCCCCTGCCTTATGCACAGCATTTCAATCCCGGTGCTGTTCCCCGTACGATTTTGAAAGGAGAATATCGTGTTTAATCCTCCGAAACTCCGGTCCTTTGCCAGTTGGATCAATGTGGACACCACCGGACCATCCAGACTGATCGTCAGTGGTGAGGGCGAAATGCCCAGCGATTCCGAGCGTCCGCATCTGTGCGTCAACATGGACCCGCGCACACCGCCATCGACGCTGGAACTGGACCTGACAATCAGAAACTCGGGCGGGGCCGGAAATTCCAGGGACGAATATCAGCGGGTCCGGTTCGAAGCGCCTGCCGAACAGGGCCAATACGACAAGGTTCTGATCCTTTGGCAAAGCTCGGTGCTGCTGGATCTGGATGTGCGCGAAACCTATTGACCATCAGATTTTGGGGCTGGACCTCATAAAAGCAGGCATCCGGTGGGGTTGGATGCAAATATGTTGTTATTTGACGATCCCCCGGGCACTATTTTCACGCCGCTCTCTTTCAGGTCGGTAGAGTTGATCGCCCCTGTGCACGAGTAACGAGTTTTATGTGTTTTTCATCCCCGGACATTTGCAAATGCAAAGTGTTGGCGTGTTGAACACCAGCAAAACTCCTGCAGTCAAAAACCGCCGGTGTTGCCACCGGTATCCTTCGAACCTGCAACAACGGAGAATTCAATGCCATTTGCCCAGTCACAACAATCGCAGCAATCCCAACAGTCGCAACAGTCGCAACAGTCGCAGCAATCGCAACAATCTCAGCAGTCGCAGCAATCCCAGTCCGTTCCGTCGCTGAACCATGCGGGTGGGGCGAGCTCGTCGCATCTTAGCCATGCGCTGAATTCTGTTGGGCAAACGTTGCCTGTTGATGGGCAGGCGGGCGCAACGACACAGGCCAAGGATCCCGACAAGGAAAGCCTGCGTCGCTTGCAGCCGTTGCATCGGCATATTCTGCTGACGGCTGCCTTGTCGCGGGGGCTTGGGATTGATGATGCAAGGCCCGCAAAGGACGGGGTCATGGTGCAGGAACACGGCTGCGATCTGGGAACCGACGTGCTGACGCGGCCGTCGCTTGTTGCCACCGATCTGGACGCAATCATCAGCCGTCGCTGGCTAAGGGCGGAACGCATTAGCGAGATTATCGAACAGCAGACCGACATCCTCAGCTTTCTGGCGCTGGCTTATCCGATGACCCGCGATACACATCCGTTCACCATGGCGCTGCTTGATGCCGTGCTGGCAGCGGCGGGGAAAGTGGTCGTGCAAGCCAAGTATAAGCTGAACGTGCCACGCCCGGCGGATTGGTCGGCAGGGATTTCTCCGGTCATTCGGACACCGGCACATGGGGCTACGCCCAGTGGCCATGCGACTGAATCCTGGGCGATGGCCTTTGCGATGGAATCCATGATCTTCAGCTGCGCTTCCCAGGAATTGCGGATGATCGCCGCCCGGATCGAAGAAAATCGGATCGTGGCGGGGGTGCATTATGAGCATGACGGCCATATGGGTCGGCTTCTTGCCACCTATCTGGCCAAGATTTTCGCGGCGCGTCTTGGGGTCTCCAATCCGGCGCTCGACGACACGCGGGTTCCGGTCTGGAGTGGCGCTGGACAGGCAGGCCTGTTGGCGCAGCCAGCCAAGCAGGTCGGTGTTGCGCACGCCAAACCAACTGAGCCGGTGTTCACCAACCCCGGCGGTGTCCTTGGCGCGGCGATGGAACTTTCGCGCGCCGAGCTTGGCTTTTCCATCGGTCAGGAGTGAGCCCCGTGTTGCGATTTGAATACCTGACAGGCCCCGACCCAGCCCCCCGCAACCTGTTGCCCGCTGGGCTGCCGGACATGATTTTGGGCTTGGCCGACCCAGATACCGTCGCCAATGTCTATTTTCGTGACAGTTCGGGTAGTCTGTTCATTGAAGAGTTTGACCCTAAACCCACAGCCGCGGCCCCGTTTAGCGATCTGTGGCCTGCGATCGATGCCTCGGGGCAGGTTGCGGATCGGGCGGCCCCGATCTTTCTTGGGCCGCGGGTTTCCCGATCTGGCCAGGTCGGTTCCAGCATACCGGTGGCCTTGTCAGGCAAGGCCGATCCTCCAAAACCGGATGACGTCGAGATCGGGCTTATTGATGCAGGAATTGCGTTCTGGAACCCTGCCTTCGCGGACAGTGCTTCGGATACGTCCTGCCGATTTGCGTCGTTTGGGGCCCTAAAACTCAGGGACAAACAATTCGTCAGCGGGGCCCTGACCCCGAATGAGATCGCAGAGTATTGCGCCCGGCCCGACGCCGCCAACCGGCAAGCCCTTGCTGCCAAATATCCCCAGAGCGTTTATGGCGACAGGGCGCGATGGCCTTTGGTCCGACCGGAGGGTCTGGCCCATGGGACTGCGATGACCGATATGGTTCTGTCAACGGCACCTCGGACGGCTCGACTGCATGGGCTCGAACTGCCGGTTTCGGTTCTGCGCGATTTGTCTGGCGGTCAGATGGGCGCGATCATGGAGATCGCTGTGCGGGCCTTGGTCGAACAGGTCCGCGAACGCAGAAAACATGCCGACAAAAAGGATAGTGCCGGATTTCGTCTGGTAATTATCATGGCCTTTGGCTTTACTGGTGGTCCACTGGACGGCACCTCCGACATACTCAGCGGATTGGAGCAGGCGCTCACCGACTACAACAGCTGTGGTTTGGACGTCGAACTGGTTCTGCCAATTGGCAATCAACTGCAAGACCAGCTGCACGCGCGGTTGACGGGTGGGCAAAGCGTTGGCTGGCGTGTTTTGCCGGATGACCATTCGGCCAATACGGTGGAAATCATCTGTCCAAAAGGGCAGGGTGGATTAAAACTCGCACCTCCGGGCGGTGACTTGGTCGATCTCCCGGACAAGCGTGGTCTTGCCCGGATCGAGGTTGCGGGCAGACCGATTGGGGCGCTCTGGTCCGAGGATATCAGCGGCAATCGTGTGCGAACCCGCATTACTCTTGTGCCCACGGCTGCGTCCCGGCCACAGGCGCCGGTTGCACCGTTTGGGAAATGGCGGATTTGCAGCGCTGAGTCCGACGCGGATTTTTGGATCCTTCGCGATGAGACAGGGTTTGAAGCTGATCCGTTTCAACCCTCGCGCCCATCCTGGTTCGAAGATCGCCGGTACAGCCCAACGGACAAAATCGGAATGCTAGCCCATGAGGACCGGCCGATAAGGCCGGGCGATCCGCTTTCCGTCATCCGGCGGGACGGCAGTGCGTCTGTGCTGGCATCTTCGGGTCACAACAAGATCCACGTTGTCACCGCTGTACTGAAAGACGGGCAACCGGCACCCTATGCCAGTCAGCTGCCGAAAGGACAGGTCGCCGATCACGCGGTGTCACTGTCGGATATGAACCCATCGGGTGCGCTTTACGATATGCAACCGATTGGTCCGTTTGTCGGGCGCGCCGTGCTTGGGAACGGGGGGCCAGATCGTTTTCGGGCGGCCGGAACGTCTTTGGCGGCGGCTCGTCTGGCGGGTGAGATCGCGGCGAGGTAGAACTCAACCGCCTTCCAGCGCATCTATCAGGCCGAGATTTCTGAGCGTCAGAACCGGGTAGTCCTTTTTGCCAAGGTCGGACATTGCAAAGCCCGGTTCCAGCTCGGCGAGTTTCGCGGCGGCCGTTTCGGCCATTGCGGTGTCTTTCATCAGCAAGCTGGTTGCGATGAGATACCTTAAGGATGCGCGATGAGAGGGATTGTTGCGATGCGCCTGCCGCACCGCCTCTTGCGCGGCGGCAAAGTCGCCGCGCGCAAGGGCGCTGAGGCAAAGTTCGAAATCCCACGCAAAGACATGGGACAGCCCTTCGGCGGCGCGCCGCGCCCGGCTTGTCAACGCCTGAGCTTCATCAACACGGCCCTGCAGCAGCGATATTCGTGCGGCAGCTTGCAGCGCGTAGGGATTGCCATCGTCGTTGTTCATCGCATCGCGCGCATGTGCTTCGGCCCGATCAAAATCGCCGCTCACGTCCATCGCAACACGTGCCGCCAACGCCGTTATCAAGGCGTTGCCCGGACGGCGCGACAACGCCTCTTGCACCAGCGTCTGGGCCTCTTCAGCAGCTTCTGCATCCCCAAATTCTAGCAAGCGTGCCAGTTTGGCAAAGCTGAGCCAGGCCAGAGCCACCGGCGCTCCCTCACCGTTGATCAGCCCTTTCAAGTCCCGTTCTGCCGCGTGAACCCGTTCGATACTGGGATCATAGAGCCGCGAGGACGCGCGCCCTAAAATCATCAGTGGCGATTGATCCACCTTACGAAACGACCGATACCGCAGCAGGATCTGCGCAATCGCGCGCGTGGCGAAGGCATCCAGCTCGACCCCGGCTGAAAACTCCCCCGCTTCGATCGGCAATCTCATGCGGCCCGACCACAGAAACCGCCGGTCCCGGTCGGCCAGCGCGCGCAGGTGAACAGACCAGTGGCCGGCTTCGACAAGCGAAACCAGTTCGACAGTCACAACCGTGGTCGCGCGAGCGATCTGTTCGGGCTCTGGCTCTGCCAGAGTGTAGATGTCTTCGGCTCCTTCCGCCTCAAACCGCATCGACAATGTATCCAGCAGAACCGTTTCAAAGAACCGCCCCGTCCCGTCCAGGTGTTCGGATGCCGAGCGAATAATGACAATTGTCCCACCCGTAGCCCCGGATGGCTGAGATGCCGGATCGGGGTTGGCCTGTTCCGCAGCTCGCGCGGCGTCTTCGGCGCGAAGATCCCTGAGCCATTCCTCAAACGCGGGGTCAGGAGCGTTCACCAGTTCCAGCAGGTTTTCCGCTCCAGCCATATAGGCTCTGTCATCGACGCTTACCGAAGCACTCAGCCAAACCTCGTGCTTGTTGGATTCAATGACCGGTCCGCAATCTGTGAAATTGGCGCGAAGGTTTGTCAAAGCCCGACGCAAACTGCCTGCCGCTTTCGGAGGTTCGCTTTCTGACCACAAAATCGATTGCAGCCACTGGCGTGAACAGCGTCTGCTGGGACTGACCGCAAGCAGTGCAACCACCGCACGCTCTTTCCTGTTTGCGGGGGTCAGATCCCGGTTTTCGGGGCACAGGACCGTAAAACGTCCGCGTGTGACGACGGTCACAGGCGCACTATTCTGGTTAATCTCGTCACTCATATTCTAGTCCTTGCGCCCGACGCTAGCATATCTGGCGCAAAAAAGCGCTGGAAAACAGGTTTTTGGGCGCGAAATCATTCAATGATCGAGAAAATTGTTCCCGTTGCATTTGGGTATGCGCTCTCAGGTGGCCGACGTGGCAGCCTAGCGTTCGGTCGTCGTTATGAAAAAATAGACCCATTCCCCTTTGAAGTCCGGATCTTCGGCGCGCGCGGCTGATACCTGGCTTTTGACAAATTTCAGGTAGTCTTCAGCAGGCTCGATAAGGGGTCGCTGACCCTGATACAGCGGCTTTGACGCAGCAAACGCGACGGCTATTTCCTGCCCGTAAGGCGGCCCAATGGTGATGAAAAGACCCGGATCACCTTGTCTTTGGGCTCCGATTTGCAACGCCGATTTCGCCTGCGTCAACTCAAGCGGTGTGGCTTCATTCGGGCTGAGGTGAATGACCTGACCATCCGCGTCGAAATAGTCGACATAAATATAGGCATCGTAATCGGCACCGCTCAGGTCCAGAACCAGTTGCTGGCCCTGAGTATATCGAAATTCACGCGCATGTACGTCCTCGCCCACCAAAAGCGGGTTGGTGATCTGATCGGTGGACTGCGGCAGGCCAACATCTGCAATCCCGCTGAGCGCCCCGCATTGTGGGCGCGGCAGGACCAGCAGGTTGTCCGCCACACGAATGTTCTCGCCCATCTGAGCCTGCAACGCTGCCAGAACCGGCTCGCGCAGGCCGGTTTCGGGGATATGACCGATCAATTCCAGCGTATTGGTTTCAGGCTGAAACTGAACTTGCAAGCGCGAGCAGGGGACTTGCGACAGCAACCCGTCAATCCCATCACGCAGATCCTGTGCGCCCTGACCGGCGTCCTCGGGCCGCATGAAGCTTTGAAATGCGGCTAACGAAACCGGGTCGATAGGGTCGTCGCCCACGGCTGAAAACACGTCAGAGGCTTTCGCCTTTGGGATATCCGGCACGGTCTGGGTCAGGGCAACGGGCTGCGCCTGAACGGCTGGGGCAGTTTCGACGGTGGGTATGGCGGCCTCAACAGGTTGAGGTTGTGCAATCGTGGCGCCGACTGCGGTCAGAGGTAACGCTGCAGCGTTCAGGTTTGCAGGGATGACCTCGGCGGCCAGCACAATCTGTGTTGCGCCGTTGACTTCGGTCAGCGCGGCAGGGCTGGCATCCAGAGCCACGCCGACTTCGGCGACCTGTTCCAGCACCGCAATGGCATCAGTTTCAGGTTCGGTTGCGTTGACCTGTTGCTGCGTAATCTCGGAAGCAACCGCCGAGGATTCGCGGATGGCACCCTGCGCCAGCCTTGCCCCTGACGCATCCTCGGCGGATGCAGGATCTGCCTCGGGCTGTGTCTCGATAGCGTCGCTTTGTTTGACCTGATGGGCAGACAATTGCATCCGGGTTTCCGGTACGGGTTGTTCGGCCACGGGTTCTGGTTCTATCGACCACAGCAAAACGCCTGCCCCTGCAATATGCAGCGCGATCGAGAGGGCGAGGCCAACGCTCCATATGATCGGGGTGCGGCTCACCGAACAGGCCCCGGAGGGGTGACGACCAGAACAACCTCGCGCGCGCCCATGGCTTCGAACTGAGCGATCATAGGAAGGATATTGCGCAGCGTGGCATCCCGGTGCGCGTTGATTCTGATCCGTGTCTCGGGTTGATCAGTCAACGCTGCTTGAACCTGTTGGGTGGCATCTTCTAACTGTACTTCCGCACCCTCCAGCGCAAGCAATCCTTCGGCGCTGATAGAAAGGGTCAATCCCCCGGCGGGCATGTCCGCTCCGGTTCCGGCTATGGGTGGTGTGACGTCGAAGGGCGCGGTCGCATCCATCCGCCCGATCAGCATGAAAAACACCAGCAGGAAGAAGACAACGTCTATCAGGGCAATGATTGTTTCGGGGTGATGGCGCGGAGCGGGGCGGGTGATCCTCATGGCCGCGCCTCCAGTCGAACCACGCGCATGTTGGCCACCCCGGCAGTTGTCACCGTATCCATGACCGACACCAGCGCCTGCATTCTGGCGCTGCCCGTTGGAAGGATGATGACAGACAGCGCAGGATTTGCGGACAACCGGTTGGCAAGCAAAGCGCCGAGGTCGTCGGATTGCAAAGCACGGCCCTGAAAATACGGCAACCCGTCCGCTCCGATCCGGATCAGCATGGCCCCGCCCGACTGATCGCCTGAAGCCTCGGCCGATGGGGCAGGGCGGTCAGTCCTGGACAAGGCCGGAATCATGTCGAGGTTCAGATAGGTTGACGTGACCATGAAGAACACCAACAGGATCAGCATCACGTCGATCATCGGCACAAGCGAGATCAGGGGCCGTGATGGCTTGCGTCGGGTCAGGGTCATTTCGACGGACATCGCTACCCCCTCAGTCCGTTCCGCGTTCCTCGATCACCATCAGGCGCCCGACTGCGTTTTCGATGGCCTGTGCCCCCGCTTCGGCACGGCCTGACAAAAGAGATGCGCCAACGGCTGCGGGGATCGCAACCAACAGCCCAGCCGCCGTAGTCAGCAAAGCCTGCCAGATACCGCCAGCCAGTACCGATGCATTTGCCGCACCCTGCGCCAGTTCAAGTTCCTGAAACGACTGGATCATTCCGGTCACAGTTCCCAGCAACCCCAGCAAAGGAGATATCATGGCAATAAGCTCCAGAACCCGGATCCAGGTGTTCATGGATGCAAATTCCAGATTCCCGCGCCGGGTCAGTTCTGCCATCAGCGGCGGACCTTTGAAGCCATCCATCAGGGCCTGCATCGCATAGGCACATACCCGATCCGCAGGGGATTTGCCTGATGCAACAGCGGTCTGAGCGCCCTGTCGGTCCCCTTTTGACCACTCCACCAGCGCCGCGTCCCGCGCCCGGTCGCCTGAACGTACCGGCGCAAGCTGGATCACTTTGACCACGATCAAAGTCAATGACAAAAGCGAGAGCAGTCCTAGTACGGCGATGATTGGGCCGCCGGTTCCCAGATTTTCAAACCCCAACATGACTTATTGCGCCAGACTGGCCGAGGTTTTGCTTCTGAGCGACAGCAATGGGAAGCAATCCACCGGATCGGCATTTTGGGGTTTGCAGGCTGGCAGGTCGTGCAGCAGAATTTCCGAGATGTTGTTACAGTCGATTTCAGGGATCTCAAACAGTTTCAGAACGGTGCGCTGCACCGGCAAGGGAGACGCGTCGATTGAGAGCAAACGGTCGATCACCCCATCGCCATCCAAGATTGCAAGCGACATTTCGAAATTCTCGAAACTGTTTTCCGTCTGATTTCGGAACAGGAAAAACGCCCTGCACCCTCCTGTGTCACCGGCCTCAAACTTATTGAGTTCGATGGACAATTTACCGTCATCGGCCAAAGCTGCCGTTGCAGACATGGCCAGTGCAATTGCGCCGATGATGCTGTTTCTCATGCTGTTTTCCCTTGTTCCCTTACGTCAACTTTCCCATACTTTGCCCGAGTCCACTTGAGGCCGGGTGTGATGCCTGATCCGGCTTTGTTTCCTGTGAACCGCAGCATTCGTGACGCTGGCCTGATCATTGCAGGAACAGGGGGCAGGCGGAAAGAAGAAAATCAGGCACCGATCAGCGTGGTCGCCAACGGCGTACGTCCGGTCGCCCCGGAGGTGTTGCAGGGAACCCATGCCAGGTGAGGAGAATACGCATATTCGATTTGACTTTGGCCGACGGATGCGGCTGATTTACCACAAAGGCAGCGCATCAATCGCTCATAAATTGCCAGTTGTCTGGTCATGTGAACTAATTCATACACATGGCCTTCGGCGCTGCGCTAAGCGACAAAAAGCACAATAAGCTGCGCAATAGAAAGGCGTTTCGGGGAGAACATGGACCTATCATCTTACTTGGAGCCGAGGGACGACGAGCCCCCGAGTGGCGAAAATCTTGAATATGATCCGGCATTCACCGATCTCGAAATCGCGGCGCAGCCCGGTGAAGAGCGTCAGATGGGTGACGAGGTTGTCGCCGCCGAAGAGCAAGACTGGAGCGACGTGGAATCCAAGGCGCTGGCTGTCATGGAGAAAAGCCACGACCTGCGTGCCGCTGTATATCTGGCTGAGGCGGTATTGCACACCAAGGGACTGACCGCATTTGCAAGTTCGATAGGCTACATTAAGTCTCTGCTAGAAGACTTTTGGGATACGTGCCACCCTGAGCTGGACGAAGACGATGGCGACGCCACGATGCGCATCAACGCCGTGCGTGGGATTGCATCATCGGATCGGATGGTGCGCGCGCTGCGTCGGACTGGTCTGACCGACAGTCGCATGTTCGGGAAAATGACTTTGCGCCATCTGGATGTCGTTGATGGTCGCATTAACATGCCTGCTGATCTTGACGACATACCGGATGAGAACTCGGTTGCGGCAGCATTCAAGGACACCGATGACGATGTGCTTGCGGCAAATGCCGAGGCCGCTGCATCCGCGCTAGATGATGTGGCGGCTATTGACGCGGTCTTCACCGACAAGACTCCGGGCGAAGGGCCGGATCTTGATCCATTGTCCGAAGCACTGAAAAGCATCAAGCAAGCGCTTGCGCGGTATGCGGATGTTGGTGATCTGACCGAAGAAGATGGCGGCGATGATGATGCACCCGCTGCCGCTGCTGCGCCGGGCGCACCCGCGCGTAGTCCGTCGGGCGGCGCGATCAATACCCCTGATGATGTGACCATGATGCTGGAGCGTATCATGGACTACTATGCGCGCTGCGAACCCTCCAGCCCGCTGCCTATCCTGCTGGAGCGGGCAAAGCGCCTTGTTAATGCCGATTTTATGACGATTATCGAAGACATGGCAAAAGAGGGCTTGGATGAGGTGCGCCAGATCGGCGGGCTCAAGACAGACGACGACGATTACTGATCCACACCGGAAACGCCGGGTAGCGGATTGAAAATAAACACTGATGGATGAATCGAGGAGCATCAGATGGCCGATAGTTCACAAAAATTCATAGCCCGGAATAGGGCCCCGAGGGTGCAGATCGAATACGATGTCGAGCTGTACGGAGCCGAAAAGAAAGTCCAATTGCCCTTTGTCATGGGCGTCATGAGCGATCTGGCCGGTAAATCCGAGGTCGAACAGCCTGCTGTGGCCGATCGCAAGTTTCTTGAAATCGACGTGGACAATTTCGATGACCGGATGAAGTCGATGGCCCCGCGCGCCGCGTTTACAGTGCCCAATACGCTGACCGGCGAAGGCAATCTGGCCGTCGATATCACGTTCGAGAGCATGGATGATTTCAGCCCTGCGGCGATTGCCGCCAAGGTTGAGCCGCTCAAGGAACTGCTGGACGCTCGTACTCAGCTGTCGAACCTGATGACTTACATGGATGGCAAGACCGGGGCCGAGGATCTGATTTCCAAGATCATGCAGGACCCCAGCTTGCTGAAGACACTGGCAGCCCAGCCCAAGCCGGGCGGCGATGCCGCCGAGGAGGAATAAAAGATGGCCGAAGAAGAAGCCAAGGTAGAAGCCGCCGAAGGCGCAACAGCGTTTGGGTCCTCGGAATTCGAGGCACTGCTGACCAAAGAGTTCCGCCCGAAATCCGATCAGGCGAAAACTGCCGTTGAAAGCGCGGTCAAAACGCTGGCCGAACAGGCACTGGCCAATACCGGCCTGATCTCGGACGACGCATTGCGCTCGATCGAAGGGATCATTGCCGAGATCGACAAGAAGCTGACCGAGCAGGTGAACCTGATCCTGCACCATGCCGATTTCCAGCAGATGGAAAGCGCATGGCGCGGTCTGCATTATCTGGTGAACAACACCGAAACCGACGAGATGCTGAAAATCCGCGTGATGAACATCTCGAAAAAGGACATGCACAAGACCCTGCGCAAGTTCAAAGGTACTGCATGGGATCAGTCACCGATCTTCAAGAAACTCTATGAAGAAGAATTCGGTCAGTTCGGTGGTGAGCCTTATGGCTCGCTGGTTGCAGACTATCATTTCGACCACAGCCCGCAGGATATCGAACTGTTGGGCGAGATGTCCAAGATCGCTGCCGCAGCCCACGCACCCCTGATCACCGGAGCCAAGCCCAGCCTGTTCCAGATGGACAGCTGGTCGGAACTGGCCAATCCGCGCGATCTCACCAAGATCTTCCAGACCCCGGAATACGCCGCATGGCGGTCTCTGCGCGAAAGCGAAGATTCCAAATATGTCGGTCTGGCGATGCCGCGTTTCCTTGGTCGTCTGCCCTATGGTTCGAAAACCGAGCCGGTCGAGGAATTCGCATTTGAGGAAGACACCACCGGCGCCAACAGCGACAGCTATAGCTGGGTCAATGCGGCCTATGGCATGGCGGTGAATATCAACCGGTCCTTCAAGGAATTTGGCTGGTGTTCGCGGATTCGCGGCGTGGAAAGTGGCGGTACAGTCGAAGGCCTGCCCGCGCATACTTTCCCCACCGATGATGGTGGCGTGGACATGAAGTGCCCGACCGAGATTGCAATCTCGGACCGGCGCGAGGCGGAACTGGCCAAGAACGGCATGATGCCCCTGATCCACCGGAAAAACAGCGATTCGGCGACCTTTATCGGCGCACAATCGCTGCATAAACCGGCCGAGTATGACGACCCAGATGCAACTGCGAACGCCAATCTGGCAGCGCGTTTGCCCTATCTGTTCGCGACCTGCCGCTTTGCGCATTACCTGAAATGCATGGTGCGCGACAAAGTCGGTTCGTTCAAAAGCCGTCAGGACATGGAAACCTGGCTGCAGGAATGGATCAACCAGTACGTGGATTTCAACGCCGACATCTCTGCCGAAGCGGAAAAAGCGCGCAAGCCGCTGGCCTCGGCCGAGGTCGTGGTCGAGGACGTAGAAGGGAACCCGGGATACTATACGTCCAAGTTCTTCCTGCGCCCCCATTATCAGTTGGAAGGCCTTTCGGTCTCGCTGCGTCTGGTCTCGAAACTTCCGTCCGAAAAAGCTGGATAAAGACCAAAAAAGTTTGTGGCATGTGATGTGTTTCACTGCCGCAGCTTTTGCTCTCCAGTATTTCAAAGACATCAACCTTAGAGGAAGGCAAAATGGAAAACGTATTTGCAAAAATGGACTTCCCTGGCGAGGCCCGGGAAAAAGGACACGTAGACTGGATCGCGTGTAAATCGATCAACTGGGAAGTTGCCAGAACGCTTGACATGAGCGACATGGGCACCACCCAGCGCGGCTATGCGAACGCGAATTTCGGCAAGGTCACGCTGAACACCGAGCTGAGCAAAGCGTCTGCAAAACTGATGACTTATGTTGCGTCGGGCAAGGCCAATGGCGAGATGATCATTCATCTGTGCCGGTCTGGCGATGACGAAAAGAAGGGCATGGAGCCTTATCTGATCATCACCCTGCGCGATGCGATCATCGACAGCTATTCGGTGGATGGCGGCGAAGATTCGATCCCGACCGAAAGCTGGACCGTCGCCTATCGCGGCATCTCGATCAAATACAAGATCGCGGACTTCAAGACCGGCAAACTCAGCGATTGCAACGAGTTCAAGTGGAACCTGGAAACCGGCGACGTCAGCTGATTTTCCGAAACGATCCGGCTCTGGCGGTATTTCATCGCCAGAGCCTTTCGCATTTTCTTCATCCTGACTGCGCGAGGGTTTCATGACGCCGGAAGAGCATCTTAAATCAGGCGATCTGGCGGCCACGCTGGCCACGCTACAAGACAAAATTCGCGCCAATCCCGCAGATGCCAAGCTGCGGATTTTTCTGTTTCAGCTGCTCTGCGTGATGGGCGACTGGAAACGTGCGATCACCCAGCTAAAGCTGAGCGCGGAAATGGATGAGGCGGCCACCATGATGGCCAAAACCTATCGCGAGGCGATCATCTGCGAGGTTTACCGCGAAAAGGTTTTTGCGGGTGAGAAAACTCCGATGATCTTTGGCGAGCCGCAAGAGTGGTTGGCCCATCTAATCGAAGCACAGAAACTGACTGCGGGTGGCCATTTTGATCAGGCGGCCGAGATGCGCGGGCGTGCGTTCGATGCAGCGCCTGCGACATCTGGAACGGTCAATGGCGAGGCGTTCGAGTGGATCGCAGATGCAGATATGCGACTGGGGCCGGTGCTGGAGGTCATCGTGAATGGCCGCTATTTCTGGCTGCCCTTCGCGCAGATCGTGCGGTTGGATATCGAAGCACCCAGCGACCTGCGCGACGCGGTCTGGACGGCCTGCACTCTGACGGTTGCCAGCGGCGGTGAAGTCGCGGCGCTGATCCCGACGCGCTATGCCGGAACCACGGAACAGGGCGACGATGCCGCGCGTCTGGCACGGGCGACAAGCTGGGCTGACGCGGGGGGCGAGACTTTTGTTGGATTGGGTCAACGGTTGTTAACAACCGACAAGTCCGACGTCGCTTTGTTAGATATCCGCGAACTGGTTCTCGACGTGGCAATGCAGGCCGGGGAAACGGCAGGAGATGGCTGAGAAGACACTTGCCGAGCGACTACAACCTTCGCTTCTTGACCGGCTGACCGACGACGCGCCGGACCAGAAGAAAGAGGGGCGCGATGCGCGGGTGATCGATGTTGGCCGACTGCGCGAGATCATCCAGCGCGATTTGTCGATGCTTTTGAATACGACGGATCAATCTGACTTGATCGACGAAGATAACTATCCATACGCGGCCAAATCGGTTCTGAACTATGGCATTCGCCAGACCTCGGGCTCGTTTTCAACACTGCGACAGGCGCAGCGCATCCAGAAATCCATCGCGGAATCAATAGAGGTCTTCGAACCCCGGATCGTAAAAGGTTCGGTCGCGGTAGAGCTGCGGTCCAAGATGAAGTCAGGCGAAATGCATGTCGATTTTGATATCCGCGCCGTGATGTGGGCACAGCCCATGCCGCTGGAACTTTATCTGCGCAGCCGGGTGGATGTGACCACCGGCGAAGTCGCGATTGAGCGGAGCTAGGCGCATGGATACGCGACTGCTGAAACACTATGAGACCGAACTGGCTTTTCTGCGTGAAATGGGGGCCGAGTTCGCGACCGCCTATCCCAAAATCGCATCCCGACTGGGGATGGAAGGGATCGAAGTTGTCGACCCTTACGTCGAACGCCTGCTGGAAGGCAGCGCATTTCTAGCCGCGCGCGTTCAGTTGGAACTGGAGATGCAGTTTCCGACGTTCACGTCAAACCTGCTGGAAATCGTCTATCCGCATTATCTGGCCCCGACGCCATCTATGATGATAGCGCAGCTCGAACCGGACGTGGGCAATGCTGCGTTGAAAGAGGGATATCCTATCGCGCGCGGTACAACATTGCGCGCGCGTTTGGCCGAGGGTGAGCAGACCGCTTGCGAATTTGTGACGTCCTCGGACCTGACACTATGGCCTATCGAAATAACCGAGGCCGAATATATTGACGGGCGTGGTGAACTAGTTGCGGCGGGTGTTGCGAAAGAAACCGACGCCCGCGCAGGTATCCGATTGCGCCTGAACCGCACAGATGGCGAGCCGATGGCAGATCTGGAGATGGAAAACCTTGTCCTGCATCTGGACACGCAAAGCGGCAAGCCCTGGGCATTACATGAACTGCTATCGACTCAATGCGTCGGCCTGACCGGGCGCTCGACCGACCGGCGCGCGGATTGGACCGTGCGGCTGAGCGAAGCGGATGTGATCCCCAAAGGGTTCGGCCCAGACGAGGCATTGTTGCCAACCCCGCGCCAGTCCTTTGACGGTTATCGCTTGATTCAGGAGTATTTCGCGATGCCCGAACGGTTCCTGTTTGTGGAACTGACCGGGTTAAATGCGGCTCTGAAACAGTCGGCAGGCAATGATGTGGATATTTATATCCTGCTGCAGGATGGAATGCGGGATGTGGCCCCGGCGGTGACGCCGACGGCCTTCACGTTGAACGCGGTTCCGGCGGTAAACCTGTTTCGACGTCGCTGTGACCGGGTGCATATTACTCAGATGGATACCCAGCATCATGTGGTGCCGAACCGTACAGCCGGGTTGGACTACGAGATTTTCTCAATTGAACGCGTGACAGGTATTCAGTCTGAAGAAGAGGGCGACATACCTTTCCGCCCGTTCTATAGCGATACCGATTTGACCGCTGCTGGGGATAATCACTCTGCCTATTACACCGTCAAACGCCGGATGCGCCAACGCAATGAAAAGGAACGGCTGCGTGGTGTGCGGACCTCGTACTTGGGATCGGAAGTGTATCTGACGCTGGTGGATCGCGCACAGGCGCCGTATCCCGGATCGCTGGATCAGCTTGCGGTCGAAGCGCTGTGTTCAAACCGCGATCTGCCGATGTTGCTGGCAGCGGGCGGTGAGAATGTGTTTCATTTGCCAGATGGCGGGCCGGTCAAATCTATTCGAACGCCGGTAACACCCACACGCCCTCATGCAACGCTGGCACAGGGTGATGCGGCGTGGAAACTGATCAGTCATCTGAGCCTGAACTATCTGTCGATTGCCGGTGATGGCAAGGAAGGCGGGGCCGGGGCACTGCGCGAATTGCTGGGGATCTACGCACCGCTGGGCAATCGCGTGACCGAAAAACAACTGGAGGGCGTGGTGTCTGTCACCAGCCGTCCCATCGTGCGCCGCATGAGCGATGAGGTGCTCAGCACCGCCGTCAGGGGTCTGGAAATCACGCTGGCCTTTGATGAAAGTTTTTATGAGGGCACAAGTGTTTATGTTTTGGGTGCTGTGCTGGAACGGTTTTTCCGCAAATACACGACGATCAACAGTTTCACCGAAACTGTGCTGAAAACCGAACGAAGGGGAGAGATTGCCAGATGGCGACCGGCAGCCGGCCTGGGCAGGATCATCTGAGCCTGCTTGCCGCACTGGCGGCAGATCCTGAAAGACATCACGTCTTTCAGGCGCTTCGGGTGATCGAGGCGCATTATGCCGATGCGCCCCGTCTGGGTGAATCCCGTCGACCCCGTCAGGACAAGGTGCGTCTTGGGCAGGACGTATCGCTGGCCTTTCCACCGAATACTTTGACACGATTTGAACCGGCCTCAGATACAAATCCCGGCAAGCTGAGCAACTTGTTCTTTGGCTTTTTTGGTCCGCAAGGTCCGTTGCCTTTGCACCTGACTGAATTCGCCCGCGACCGTCAGCGTAATCACCGTGATCCGACCTTTGTTGCCTTTGCCGACATGCTGACTCATCGTCTGATGAGTCTGCTTTATCGCGCATGGGCAGCAGCTGAGCCCGCGCCGAGTTTCGACCGTGGCGATGATCCATTTGAACAGCGCGTCGCCGCGCTGGCCGGTTTCAAAGGGTCCGATTTCACGGATCGCGATGCGATGCCGGACATGCTGCGCCGTTTCTTTGCGGGGCATCTGGGGTCTGGAACCAAGACTGTCGAAGGACTGATCGCCATCATCTCGGACTATTTCGGAGTTGAGGCGCATATTCAGCAATTTGTGGGTTCATGGCTTGAACTTGAACCCGATGATACATGGCAACTGGGTGGTCCCGCTCGGCTGGGTCAGTCGACCAGTATCGGAAACCGTGTCTGGTCGCGTTCTGCGAAGTTTCGCGTTCGGATCGGGCCGTTGTCGTTGGACGACTACAAGCGCCTGTTACCGGGCGGGGTTTCGCAGCAAAGGCTGGAATCCATTCTGCGTACATATGCGGGCGACACGCTGGATTGGGAGGTCAATCTGGTCCTGTCAGGGGATGAGGTTCCACGCGCATCGTTGGGCGGTACAACCCAGTTGGGTCACACCAGTTGGATACGAACGCGAGACGACCCGGACGTCGCGCGACCGGATGCGGACGACCTGATCCTTTATCCCGGATACATGAACCAAGAATTTGAGGCCGAAGAAATGGCCCACAACGAGAGGTATTGAAGATGACGGAAATCAGCCGTGTATCGCTGTTCGGCAAACTGAACAAGCTGGGCTATCAGGCGATCGAAGGGGCCACCGTGTTCTGCAAAATGCGGGGCAACCCGTATGTCGAGATTCAGCACTGGCTGCATCAGATCCTGAACGGGCAAGACAGCGACATTCATCGCATCATCCAGCACTACGATCTGGACCCGGGCAAGATTGCTTCGGAACTGACGCGCAGCTTGGACATGCTGCCGCGCGGGGCGTCCTCGATCTCGGACCTTTCGGATCATCTGATGGATGCGATGGAGCGTGGTTGGGTCTGGGGCTCGCTGCTGTATTCCGACAGCAAGGTACGCACGGGGTATCTGATCTTGGGGATGCTCAAGACGCCTGCGTTGCGCAACATACTGGCCAGCATGTCGCCGGAACTGGCAAAAATTGGTGCGGATGATCTGGCGGACAGCTTCGGAGAGGCCACGGATGGCTCGCCCGAAGATACTTTGGGTGCGCAGGATGGCTCCAACGTGGGTGGCGGTGCAGAACCCGGCGAGGCCAGTGGTGCGATGGCACCCGGCGCGATGGGCAAAGGCGAGGCGTTGGAGCAGTTCTGCACCGACCTCACCGAACAGGCCCGCAATGGCGAGATTGATCCGATTGTTGGTCGGGACGAGGAAATCCGTCAGATTGTCGATGTGCTGATGCGCCGTCGTCAGAACAACCCGATCCTGACCGGTGAGGCTGGGGTGGGCAAAACCGCTGTGGTCGAAGGTTTTGCCCTGCGCATCGCGCGGGGCGACGTGCCTCCGGCATTGAAGGATGTGCGCCTGCTGGTGCTGGATGTGGGTCTGCTGCAAGCGGGCGCGTCCATGAAGGGCGAATTTGAAAACCGTCTGCGTCAGGTGATTGACGAAGTTCAGGCCAGTCCGACGCCGATTGTGATGTTTGTCGACGAAACACACACTCTTGTGGGCGCGGGCGGAGCTGCCGGAACCGGTGACGCGGCCAACCTGCTGAAGCCGGCGCTGGCGCGCGGTACGCTACGCACTATCGGCGCGACCACATGGGCCGAGTACAAGAAATACATCGAGAAAGACCCGGCTCTGACCCGTCGTTTCCAGGTCGTGCATGTCGAAGAACCCGATATTCCAAAGGCGGTTCTGATGATGCGCGGCATTGCGTCGATGCTGGAAAAACACCACCGCGTGCAGGTGCTGGATGAAGGGATCGAAGCAGCGGTGACGCTCTCGGCCCGCTATATCCCCGCGCGGCAATTGCCGGATAAATCCGTCAGCCTGCTGGATACGGCCTGCGCACGCGTTGCCGTGTCTCAGCACGCGGTTCCGGCGGAAGTGGATGACAGCCAGCGCCGGATTGAGGCTCTGACGACCGAGTTGGAGATCATCGAACGCGACGAGACCGCAGGCTATGACGTTGCCGACCGGCGTGAGGCGGTGAATGCCGCAAAAGAGGCGGAAGAGGCGCGGCTGGCCGAACTCAATGGGCGGTGGGAGGCCGAAAAGAAAGTGGTCGAAGAAATCCTCGACCTGCGGGCCAAGCTGCGCGCAGGCGGGCAGGAGGTCGAGGGCACCGGCACCGCCGAAGGTGAAGCCGCGACCGAAGAGGCCCCGGATGCGCAGCCCATCGACCGCGAGGCATTGTTGGCGGAACTCAAAGCCAAGAACACCGAACTGGAAGAGGTTCAGGGCGACAGCCCGCTGATCCTGCCCATCGTGGATCATCAGGCGGTGGCCAGCGTCGTCGGCGATTGGACCGGTATCCCTGTGGGCCGAATGGTCAAGGACGAGATCGAGACGATTTTGAACCTTGAAGACCGTCTGGCTCAACGCGTGATCGGTCAGGACCACGCGATGAAGATGATCGCCAAGCGGGTTCAGACCAGCCGTGCGGGGCTTGATAACCCCAACAAACCCATCGGGGTATTCATGCTGGCGGGCACCAGCGGCGTCGGCAAAACCGAAACCGCGCTGGCGCTGGCCGAGGTGCTCTATGGTGGCGAACAGAACGTCATCACCATCAATATGTCAGAATATCAGGAAGCCCACACAGTCAGCAGCCTGAAAGGCGCACCTCCTGGCTATGTCGGCTATGGTGAGGGCGGTGTTCTGACTGAGGCGGTGCGACGCAAGCCTTATTCTGTAGTGCTGCTCGATGAGGTCGAAAAGGCCCACCCGGATGTGCACGAGATCTTCTTTCAGGTCTTCGACAAGGGCGTCATGGAGGATGGCGAAGGCCGCGTGATCGACTTCAAGAACACGCTGATCCTGCTGACCTCGAATGTAGGCACCGAGATGATCATGGACATGTGCGCCGATCCAGATCTGATGCCCGATCCTGAAGGGATGGCCAAGGCACTTCGGGACCCGATGCTCAAGGTTTTCCCGCCCGCTCTGCTGGGGCGTCTGGTGACAATTCCGTATTATCCGCTCAGCCCGGACATGCTGGGTGAGATCACCAAGCTGCAATTGGGTCGGATTCAGAAGCGCGTTCAACAGGCACATGGTGTACCCTTCGAATACACCGATGCCGTGGTCGATGAGATCGTCAACCGGTGTCAGGAACTGGACAGCGGTGGCCGCATGATCGATGCGATCGTGACCAACACCATGTTGCCGGATATCTCGGCGGAGTTTCTAAAAAGAATGATGGAGGGTGAAGAAGTTTCCAAAGTCGTGATCGATGTCACAGACGGCGACTTCACTTATGGGTTTGACTAAGGGCGATCAACCGACGGTCGTAGCACATAGCATACTAGGAGAAAGAAAATGGCTGCATTTACCACAAGCGCGAAACTGAACATTGGGTACAAGGGCAAAATGTTCAAGCAGCCCAAATGCGAGTTCACGGTCGCTCACGCCGTGCCAGAGGGTGAAGACGAAACGGAAACCAAGCTGTTGCGGGCCGCTTATGCCAAGCTGTGGGAAAAGAACTTTACCAAGCTTGAGAAAAAGCGTTCGGCCGAGTTCAAAAAGGCAATGGACGGCACCGAAAAGGACATCGAGAAAAAAGACTATTCGGAAGATCAGCTGAAGAAGTTTATCGAAACTGCAAACCAGCTGATCAAACAGGGTCTCAAAACCTTTCAGAGCGAAGTTCAGTCGTTGGCGACGACCTGCATGGAACAAGTCTATGACTATGTCGAGAAAAAGCTGAAAAAGAAGATGACCCGCAAGAAGATCAAGACGGGTCTGAAAATCACCGCTCTGGTTCTGATCACGCTGGCTGTGGCAGCTGCGTCCATTGCGGCGACGGTTCTGACAGGTGGTGTCGCTGCGGTTGTCATTGCGGCTGCGATTGGCACCGGCGTTGGGGCTCTGATCTCCAGCGGGAAGATCATCAAGAAGGAATATGACAGCTACAAAGGCTTCCTTGATAAGATCGAAAAGGACATCGAAGCGATCAACAAGGCCGTCGCTTATCAGGAAAAGAAAAAGAAGGCGTCAGAATTCCGCAAACTTGGGCCGAAAGAGAAGGTCAAGTTGTTGATGGCCGGAACCTCGGGCCATGTGAAGTCGCTGAAAAAGCACCTTGAGGATGGCGCGGCGCGGATGCTGTTGATGCGCAAGCATATGAACGAAGCGCTGGTAAAGGCCAATGAAGCCCGTGAAAATGCCGACAAGATGAAAGGTCATCCCGACAAGGCCATCTCGGCCGAGGCCGCCGAGGCGGAACGTCTGGCGAAAGAGATGGCGTATAAGCTCGAAAAGTTTGAAGTCAAAAAGAAGAAGTATGACGAGCTGAAGGCAGATGCCGCAAAGGCGATCAAGGATCTTGAAACCAAGGGTATCTGGGACGGCGGCAAGCTGTCCAAGGCGATCAAATTCGCGGAAGATCACGAAGATACCGCAAACTTCATGATCAGCGCAGGTAAGGCTCTTGCCAAATCCGGTGCCAAGATCGTCAAGGCCGTAAAATAAGGTGAATATCGCGGGCAGCGCCGGGATGAATTCCGTCGCTGCCCGTCCTGTTTAAGGAGTGAACCCGTTGGAATCTCGTACGGCCCCTGACCCCACGCTGCGTGAACGTGCCCGGGAATTTGTCGAGCGCAGGGCCGTGACCAACACCATTCTGGGCGTGATCATCTTCAATGCGATCACGCTGGGCCTTTCTACTTCACCTGCAGTTCAGGCCAATGTCGGGCATTTTCTGGTAGCTTTCGACAAGGTCGTTCTTGGCATCTTCGTGGCCGAGCTTTTGGTGAAATTCTACGCCTACCGGCTGTCCTTCTTCAAAAATGCATGGAATATCTTTGATCTTGTTGTCGTAACGCTGGGCCTGTTGCCCAACCGCGACGGTTTGTCGGCCTTGCGGGGGTTGCGGGTTATCCGTGCTATGCGGCTGCTGTCGGTTATTCCGCAGATGCGTTCGGTGGTTCAAGCGCTGCTGGATGCACTGCCCGGCATGGGTGCGGTGATCATCATGATTTCAATCGTATTTTACGTTTTCGCCGTGATGGCGACGCTGATGTACGGCCCCGACTTCCCCGAATGGTTCGGATCGCTTGGGCGGTCGCTTTATTCGCTGTTTCAAATCATGACGCTGGAAAGCTGGTCCATGGGTATCGTGCGCCCGGTGATGGAGGTCCATCCGACCGCCTGGATCTTCTTTGTACCCTTCATCGTGATTACCGCGTTTTCGGTCCTGAACCTGTTTATTGGCCTGTTGGTAAATACGATGCAATCCGCGGTTGAGGATGAATCGGTTGAAGAATTTTCGCACCTGCGCGATCTCGTCCGCAGCGAAACAGATATCGTTGATGAACATGTGATGGAGCTGATGCAAGAGGTCAAAGCGTTGCGCCGCGAGGTCGCAGAACTCAAGGGGCAAACCAATGGCTGATAGTTCGCAAAAGTTCATCGCCCGTAATCGTGCGCCAAGGGTTCAGATCGAATACGATGTCGAGCTTTATGGCGCGCAGAAAAAAGTTCAGTTGCCTTTCGTCATGGGTGTGCTCAGCGATCTGTCGGGCAAATCTACCGCCGAAACACCTGCGGTTTCAGACCGCAAGTTCCTAGAGATTGATATCGATAACTTTGACGACCGGATGAAGGCGATGGCTCCCCGGGTCGAATTCTCGGTGCCCAATACGCTGACAGGCGAGGGCAATCTTGCTGTTGACCTGACCTTTGAGAAGATGGCCGATTTCAATCCGGCGCAGATTGCGGCCAAGATTGAACCCTTGAGCAAATTGCTTGAGGCGCGGACGCAATTATCGACGCTGATGGCCTATATGGACGGCAAGGCGGGGGCCGAAACCCTGATCGAAAAGATACTGGCCGATCCTGCTTTGCTGAGTTCTTTGGCCAGCAGCCCGGTTCAAGACCACGACCACGCCGCCGCGTTGGATGCTCTGCGTGAGGCGGTGCCCGAAGATACGGCGCAAGATACCTCGGTTCAGGACGCGTTGGCGTCGCTACCAGAGGTTGAGAGCCCCGAGAAAACAGACAAGTCCGCGGAGGTTCTGGCGGAACTGGCCGAGGCCGCGCCAGAGGATGAGCTGGTTGATAGCTCAATCGATGATGCGCTCTCATCTTTGCCCGAAGCGACCGAACATGAGGCGCAGGATACAGGTGATGGTGTACTGTCGGACCTTGCCGCTGCCGCGCCTCAGGATGCGCCTGTAGATACGTCCTTGCAGGATGCTCTGTCGTCGCTCCCCGAGATTGCGGCAGAAGATACAGGCAACGGATCCTCTGACGTGCTATCGAGTCTTGCTGATCTGGCCCCCGAGGATGTGCCCGAGGATGACGCAACTGACGCCGCGCTCGCCAGTCTACCAGAGGTGGAAACAGCGAAAGACCAAGACATCTCGGACGATGTTCTGTCCAGTCTTGCCGATATCGCACCCGAGGATGACGCTCCAGACAACACGCTCGACGATGCCTTGTCCTCGTTGCCTGATGCCCAGGATACCGAACCGGATGAACAGAGCGATGCCATTCTGTCCGATCTCGCTGATCTGGAGCCTGAGGAGCGTGATGAGGAAGACGGTCTTGAGGACGTTCTATCATCGATCCCTGAGGTTGAAGATACCACCGTGGACGAAGGTTCGGATGACATTCTGAGCGACCTGGCTGAAGCCGCCCCCGAGAAGGCTGCCGAAGACGATAGTGATCTGGACGATTTGCTGAGCGATCTATCTGATCTGGCCCCGGATGACATCGATGAGGACGATGCGACGGACGATATTCTCGGCTCGATGCCCGAGGTTGAGGATGTCATCGAGGAAGAGAGCTCGGATGACATTCTGAGCGACCTTGCTGAAGCTGCCCCCGAGGAGGCCGCAGAAGATGATAGTGATCTGGACGATCTGCTGAGCGATCTATCTGATCTGGCCCCGGATGACATCGATGAGGACGATGCGACGAACGATATTCTCGGCTCGATGCCCGAGGTTGAGGACGTCATCGAGGAAGAGGGCTCGGATGACATTCTGAGCGACCTCGCTGAAGCCGCCCCTGAGGTCGAAGACGATAGCGATCTGGACGATTTGCTCGGGGATCTCTCGGATTTAGCTCTGGATGAGGTCGAAGAGGATGACGCATCGAATGAAATTCTTCAGGGCCTCTCCGAGGACGCGCCTGAGGTTGAACCCGCTGGTGACGATGACATAGATTTGGATGATCTTCTTGGCGACCTTTCGGAGGATATATCCAAGGATAGTTCGGATGACGATCTGGATGACCTTCTGGGTGATCTCGATCTTGAGGACGAAGGATCGGATGATCCGGACGATCTGCTGGAGGATGAATCAGAGGTCGAGGCGGATGATTTAGATCTCGACGATCTGTTGGGGGATTTGGAGGCCGAGGATGAGGCGTCGGGCGATGCGGATGCCGATGATTTGGACCTTGATCTGGATGATTTGCTGGCCGAGGACGACTCTGACGTGGCCGAAGATGTCAGCAATGAGCTAGATGCTTTGCTGGGTGATGATGAAACGACGGAAGCATCAGAAAGCCCCCCCGCGCCCAAGGGTGCAGAGCCCGGCGGCGAACCGGAACTTGCCTTTGGTCGGATGAGTGCCGACAGGCCCGATCCCGAACGCCTGAAACGCACGCGCTTCCGTATTGCGCTATTCGGCGATTTCTCAGGCCGTTCGGCCCGTGGCCAGATCGAAACCGGAGATGCTCTGGCGGCGCGTAAGCCGATTCTGCTGGACCCGGATACGGTCGAGGAGGTCATCGAGAGCTTTGCGACCACTCTGGTTTTGCCCATCGGTAAGGATGGTACGGGGATTGAGGTCAAGCTGGGGGAACTGGATGATCTGCATCCCGACGAGCTCTATGAAAAAGTCGAACTGTTTGATGGGCTTGCGGGTCTGAAAAGCCAGCTCAGCGCCGGTGGTACGGCTGATCATGCCGCCAAGCAGCTGATTGCGTGGGGTGAGGAATTTGGAAAGGCTGTTGTGCCCCCTCGTAAAACCTCGGGTGGCAACACGGTGCGCGCTGACCTGAAACTCAGCGATTTTCAGAAACTGATCGGCGACACCGACGGAGAACTGGCGCAGGCCTCTCCGGTGGATGACTTGCTGAAACGGGTGGTTGGTCCGCATATCCGCAAGCTGCCCAGCCCCGACGTTACAGCGATGCAAACCGCAGTGGATGAGGCGTTGAGCGCCGCGATGCGGATGGTGCTGCATCATCCCGAGTTTCAATCGGTTGAGGCGCAGTGGCGCAGTCTGGACCTGATCGCGCGCAGTGTCGAGGATGACGATACGCTGGATGTGATCTTGTACGATGTGTCCGCCGAAGAGATTGCCGCTGATCTGGCCGCCGAGGAAGATTTGGCCAAAACCGGGTTTGTGCGTCTGCTGACCGAAGAACCGCTGGATGAAGAAAACGGTCGCGGCGGGTATTCTGCGCTGATCGGGCTTTACACATTCGAGGAAACGCCACCACATGCCGAACTGTTGGGCCGGATCGGTCGTGTGGCAGCCCATGTGGATGCGCCGTTCATCAGCGCCATCACACCGGCCTATCTGGATATCAAGAAAGAGGATCGGCATCCACTTGTGGTCAAGGCATGGGACACGTTCCGTGCGATGCCCGAAGCCGGGCATGTAGGGCTTGCCTCGCCCCGCTTCCTGCTGCGGCGTCCATATGGGGCCAAGTCGGAACCGATTTACGAATTCGACTTTGAGGAATTCACCGAAACCGAAGGGCTGCGCGGTATGCTCTGGGCCAATCCGGCGGTTCTTGTAACGATCTTGCTGGCGCGGTCGTTCAAGCAAAATGGCAAGGCGATGAAGCTGGGCTCGGTCATGAGCCTTGGTGGCATACCCTTCCATTTCGTGAATGACCGCTATGGTGATCAGGTGGCGTTGCCTTGTACCGAGCGCAATATCACGATGGAAAAACATGAGCATTCCGTGCAACGCGGATACATGCCGGTGTTGTCGATCAAGGGCCGGGATGAAATCCGTCTGGGATCATTCAACTCGGTCGCGGGGCAGGAGATTCTGGGCCCATGGACCGGCGTTCCGGTGCCCGAGCCGTCGCCGGATGTCCCACCTGAGCCTGAATCGGGTGATACCTCGGATGACGACGATTTTGATCTGGAAACGGATCTGGACGACGATACTTCGGATCTGGATCTCGGCGATGATGATGCAGATGACGACGATCCCGAAATGGCGGCCTTGATGGCCGAACTGGCAGGCGGCGATGACGCAGCCGAAGAAGAGGATGACGCGGACGATCTTGATGATTTCCTGTCGTCCTTTGGGGATGAAGATGATGTCGACTTTGGTGACGGGTCCGAAGATGACGAAGAAGAAATGGACCCGGAACTTGCAGCCCTGCTGGCCGATCTGTGACGGCGTGGCAGGACTTGATTTGGAAGGAATGGTAAATGGCGGAAAGTCTTCAAAGTAAAGAGTGGCCTCTTCGGATCACTGGTTCATTCCCATACAAGGGTGATGACGACAAAGACGATCTGGTCATCCGGCGCGCCATTGTGACCGAAGAGCTTGGTAAATTGACCGAGATTCAGGTCGAATTCATGTCGGAAAAGACGACGATTGAGTTGGATAAGCTGCTGGGCAAGGTGATGACGATTCACCTGGCTGCCGAAGAAGGAGCAAAGCGTAAATTCACCGGCACAATCGTACGGGTCGAACGCCTGGCTTTGCGCGACGGATTTGTCCAGTTTCTGGCCGAGTTGCGCCCATGGTTCTGGTTGCTGACGCAGTCAACCAACAGCCGCATTTTTCAGAACATGACGGCGGTGGAGATTATCGAAAAAATCTTTAAGGATAAGCACAAGTTCTCGGACTTCAAGAAATTATTGTCTTCAACATATCAAAAGCGCGAGTATTGCGTTCAGTATCGCGAAACCGATTTCGATTTTGTTTCGCGTCTGATGCAGGAAGAAGGCATTTACTATTACTTCGACTATTCTGACGCCGAAAACAAATACGAGACACTCGTTCTATGTGATGGACCGACGGCACATACCCCAATCAAAGGCGAGCCCAAAGTCGAATTTCGCGGTGGTGATGACTACGAACAGCGCCTGGGCGACTTCGTTACCGAATGGGCCACTTCCGAAGCGATAAAGTCAGGTGTCGTTTCTTTGGGGGATTTCGACTTTGAAAAACCCAAAGCGTCTTTGGCCGCACGCGCGAACACCACGACAAAGCCCGGGCACACTTTCAAGGAAAAACTGGAGCTGTATGACACGCCGGGTCATCACAAAGAGACCAAGATGGGCGATACCCGTGCCAGGGTTCGCATGTTGGCAGAGGATGCCCTCTTTGATCGGCGCCGGGCCCGTGCTTCGGTCCGGTCTCTGGAAACCGGACGGAAATTCACGCTTAAGGAACACCCCGACAAGGATCAGAACGCCGAATATCTGATCACAAGCGCCAAATATTACCTCCAGACAACCGAAGGCTATGGGTTCGAGAAGAAAGACAAGGATCTGGATACCGGCGCGCTGGAATTTCCCGATGACAGCGGTGAGATGTTCATGGTCGAGTTCGAGGCGCAACCGGCCAAGACCGAGTTCAAGTCCCTGCGCACGATACCTTGGCCTGAGATTTCAGGCCTGCATACTGCGATTGTAACCGGAAAAGCCGGTGAGGAAATCTGGACCGACAAATACGGGCGTATCAAGGTTCAGTTCCACTGGGACCGGGAAGGTAAGAACGACGAAAAGACAACGTGCTGGGTGCGCGTTGTGACGCCGTGGTCGGGCAAGAACTGGGGTATGGTTAGCATTCCGCGCATAGGACAGGAAGTGGTAATCCAGTTCGAGGAAGGCGATCCTGACAGGCCCATCTGTACCGGGATGTTGTATAACGCGGATACGATGCCGCCCTATGCTCTGCCCACTAATCAGACGCAGACGGGGATCAAGACCCGGTCTACCAAACAGGGCACCGCCGAAACGTATAACGAGCTGATGTTCGAAGATAAGAAAGACGCGGAACTTGTCCGGTTTCAGGCCCAGAAGGACCACGAAAAACTGGTCAAGAACATGTCCACCATCACCATCGGCTATGACAAGCTCGATAAGGGCGGCAATGGCGGCGACGGGTGCCTGAGCCAGGTGGTCAAGAAAAACGTGGATGAGACGATCAAGGAAGGGGATCATACATTCACGATTGAGACCGGAAGCCAGACAATTGGCATCAAGACCGATCAGACCGAAACCATCGAAGGAAAGTCCACGCGAACGGTAACGGGCAATGTCGCCGAAACAGTCAAGACGGGGAACAAGACCACGACTGTGAGCACCGGCAACATTCAGGTCGATGCAAAATCCGGTAAGATTACCATGACGGCGATGCAGTCCATTGAGCTGAAAGTCGGCGGATCGTCGATCAAACTGGACCCGACCAGCATCACGATCAAGAGCACCATGATCAAGGTTCAGGCCAATGCCAAGCTGGATGCGAAGAGCCCGATGACCACGGTAAACGGCGATGCCATGCTGACCCTCAAGGGCGGCGTGACGATGATCAACTAGGGGGCCTGAGCGATGAGCGAACGATTTGCAGATATGGTCAAAGTTCCGCAGGTGCCCGCGGCGAGGATGCTGGCCGATGCCAATGCCCGGCTCAGTGTCAAGCTTGACGCGCCTGCCAGTGCGGCACTGGACGTTGTTTTGGCTGAGCTGGACGAAAAAGAAGCCTTTATCGACATGCTGCGCCTTTTGGGTGTTGCGCTGCCGCCACGCGAACGTGTGTGGTGGTCCTGTCTGGCCGCGCGCGACTACATCGGTGAAGCACCTGACAACAACACACCTTCGTTGGCCGCGTCAGAGGAATGGGTGTTTCGACCAACGCCAGAAAACCGCGAAAAAGCCGGGGAAACCATAGATCTGGCTGAGCCCGATGACGAGACCGTGAACTGCGCCATGGGCGTGCTATATTCAGAAGGTACGCTGGGAACCGGTGATCTGGCGAATATTCCGTCACCGCCCGGTGCGGCGGAAACCGTGGCCTTTGCGATGAATGTTGTTGCGATGGACAATCACGAAGGCGATTTTGATGCATACCTGCAGTTGCTGATTGATCGCGGCGTCGATATTGCTCGGGGTGGGAATGGTAAGCTGGACCGCAAGGATGCCGGTTCAGAGACAGAGGAGTAGACATGGGATTTCCACAAGCCCGTGTAACTGATTTGCATGCATGTACGTTGCCGGCCCCGCCGCCAGCGCCACCGCCACCAGCGCCGGTTCCAATGCCAATCATGCCACCTTGTTGTCCGACCGTTCTGGTGTCAAAACTGCCAGCGGCACGTATGACGGATTTGGCGACCCCGGCATTTCCGCACCCGATCCTGAAAGGATCGGCGACGGTGCTGATCGGCAAACTTCCGGCGGCGCGGATGATGGATACCTGTGCCTGTGGCGGACCGATCCTGCCGCCTTGCTGCCCCACCGTTCTGGTCGGAGGATGAAGACAAACGAATGACGGTCACACTAAAATTCCAATCCACCGGCATCGTGCCGGGCGACGGGCGCCCGGTGTCGATGCAGGGGGGCTCATTGACCGTGGGGCGCGGCCCGGCCAACGATCTGGTTTTGCCCGATCCGGAGAAAACGCTCAGTAAAAATCACTTCGTCATAGAAGATCACAATGGCAATGTGGTGATCGTGGATCTGTCCACGAACGGGACTTTTCTGAACTACTCAAAGATCGCGTTGGGACGGACACCCACACCGCTGAACAATGGTGATGTCCTGACGGCGGGTGGGTTTGAGATGGTTGTTGAAATCGGGGCCGATTTGCCTTCGTTCGAGGAAATGATCCCACAGCCGATGCAACAGGGCGGGATTTCCCCCGGTCAGTCACAGAATGCGCCTGATCCGCTGGCTCTGCTGGATGATGCGGCACCTGGAAGTGATTTTCTTGATGACCTGTTGGGGGGCGATGCTCCCAAGGGGCCGGGGCAGATTGCGACGCCCGATCCGATGGACGAGCTGTTGCCGCCACTCGAAGATGATGATCCGTTTTTTGCCAAGCCAAAGGATGTACACGCCGACATGGGTGGCAGTGATCCGATGCACAACCCATCTCCGTCAGATGCATTTTCCGCGCCCCAATCGGCGGGTGGCGCAAATCTGATACCGGATGATTGGGACGACGATCTGTTGTCGCCTGCGGGTGGTACATCCCCTGAACCGGTGCCGGCGCCGGAACCAACCAAGGCTCAGCCGGTTGCCCCGCCGCCTCCTGTCAAACCTACGCCCGGTGGCCAGCCACCGACCCCTGAACCCACGCCGAAACCGCCGACTCCCGAAGCGCCGGTGTCCACGGGGGGCGGCGATCAATCGGCGGCGCGGGCGTTGCTTGAGGCGCTTGAGGTTGACGATCTGAAAATCGATGATGCGGACCTGCCAGCCACGATGGGGCGGATGGGGCGTGTGCTGCGCGCAATGATCACCGGCTTGCGGGAAATCCTGATGACCCGCACCTCGATCAAGTCCGAGTTTCGGATCGATCAAACGATGATCAGCGCAGGCGGGAACAACCCGCTTAAATTCTCGATCAGTCCGGAGCAGGCGATTGAGGCGCTGGTGAAGCCCAGAGTCAAAGGGTATCTGGCCTCGGAAGAAGCTACCGAACAGGCGCTCAACGACATCAAGGCGCATGAGGTGGCCATGGTCACCGGGATGGAGGCCGCACTGAAAGGTGTTTTGGCCCGGCTTGATCCCGAAGTTCTGGCAGGCAAAATTGAGGGCTCGGGCAAACTTGGGTCACTTTTCAAGGGTAAGAAGGCCCAATATTGGGAAGTCTACGAAAAGATGTATGCAGAAATCTCGGATCAGGCAGAGAATGATTTTCATGATCTCTTTAGCCGGGAATTCGCCAAGGCGTATAAGGAACAGCTGGAAAAGCTGAAATAACGCCCTGCTGGGGCGGCAAGAACAAGGGAGGGCAGCCATTGTCCTGGGACAGCAAAGTGCTTTGGACCGAAGGGTTGTTTCTGCAACCCCACCACTTTCAGCAGGCCGACCGGTATTCCGAGGCGTTGGTGGCCGGGCTTGCGCGGCGTGTGACGCCTTATGCGTGGGGCGTGAGCGCGCTTGAGATTGATGATGAGGTGCTGAAGGTTGGACAGTTCGCATTGAAGTCTTGTTCGGGGCTGACGCCGGATGGACAGGTGTTCCGCGTGCCACAGGCCGAAGATCACCCACCCGCTTTGGAAGTGCCCGAGACGATCAAGGACTGCGTGGTTTATTTGACTGTGCCGCAGCGCCGACAGGGCGCGGCTGAGGTTGACCTTAGTGGGGCCGAACAATCGGTCAGTCGTCTGCGCCCGGCCGAGCAGGAAATCACCGATGTGATGAGCCAGCAGAAAAAGCCGGTGACGCTGGGCGTCGGCAAGTTGCGTCTGCAATTTGCACTTGCGGTCGATGATCTGGCCGACAAGCTGGCCATCCCGATCGCCCGGATTATCGAGGTTCGCCCCGATAAAGAGATCATTCTGGATCGCGGTTTTATCCCCTCGGTGATGGATGTCCGCGCGGCCCCGGCGCTTGCAGGCTTCATGAACGAGCTTGAAGGAATGCTGTCGCATCGGATGCAGGCGCTGGCCGGTCGTTTGTCCGACGGCGGTCCTGCGAAGGGTGCAGCCGAGATTTCGGATTTCCTGCTGCTGATGGTTATTAACCGGAACCTCCCGCTAGTGCGCCATTTCGCGAATATCGAGAATGTACACCCCGAATATGCCTACCGCGTTTGCGTGGCTCTTGCCGGGGAGCTTGCGACCTTCATGAGCGCCGAAAAAGAAGCGACCCAGTTTCCGGCATATCAGCATGACGATCTAACAACCTCGTTCGCGCCGGTGATCCGTACCCTGCGCCAGTACCTGAGTTCGGTGCTTGAGCAGACCGCTGTATCGATCCCGCTGGAGGCGCGGAAATATGGTATCAGCGTGGGCGTGATCGCAGACCGCAAGCTCATAGGCAACGCAGGTTTTGTGCTGGCAGTGAATGCGGATATCCCGGCCGAAGACGTGCGGCGCCACTTTGCCGGGCAGGCCAAGACCGGCCCGGTCGAGGAAATCCGCCAGCTTGTGAATTCGGCCCTGCCGGGCATAACGCTGCGCCCACTTCCGGTCGCTCCACGACAGATCCCTTACCATTCGGGCGTCGTATACTTCGAACTGGATGCAGCCAGCCCATACTGGGGCAAGATGACAACTTCGGGTGGCATTGCCGTGCATGTGTCCGGTCAGTATCCGGGTCTACAGATGGAGCTGTGGGCGATCCGCAACCAGTGAACGTGAACGCATTCACAGGCTGCTGCGAAACAATTTGATAGGGCATCCCATGTGGGTCACACTGTGATTTGGGTGCCTTGAGGAAACAGGTCAAACGATGTCCGACAAAGATCCTTTTGCCGAACCGGACGACACCGACAAGACGGTGATCCGACCCAATCCGGGTGGTCGCCGACAAACGGGTGCTGCGCAACAGCCCGCGGGATTTCCGAATCCGATGCAGCAGCCGATGGCTCCTCAACCAACTGCGCCTGATCCTGGCAACATAGGGTTCGGCGTGCCGCAGGGGCAGGCAACGCAGACGAAACCTCCGCAAGGTGCTGCGGAAGATGTTGCCGTTACGGGGATGAATCGCCTGAATGCCTGCGCGGCCCCGTTGTTTTCCCTGATCAGTCGAATTCGCAATCGCGCGCAGCATATGGATCCTGACAAGCTGCGCCAAAGCGTCGTGGCCGAGGTGCGGGCGTTTGAAAATGCGGCGTTGCAGGCAGGGATACCAGCGCAGACCGTCAAGATCGCTCGATACGCCTTGTGCGCGACACTGGATGATGTGGTGTTGAATACACCTTGGGGTGGGCAATCCAGCTGGGCTACGCAATCGTTAGTGGGGACTTTTCACCGCGAAACCGTTGGCGGAGATCGCTTTTACGATTTGCTGGCGCGTCTGGAACAGGATCCGGCCAACAACATTGAGCTGCTTGAATTCGTCTATATGTGCCTGTCGCTGGGGTTCGAAGGCCGCCTTAGGGTCGAACAGGGTGGCCCGGACAAGCACATGCAGATCAGGCAGGGTTTGGCGCGGATTATCCGGGCGCAGCGGGGTGACGTCGAACGCGATTTGGCACCACATTGGGAAGGGGTAGATAAACCCTACCGCGCGCTCAGCATGTGGAAGCCGGTCTGGATTGCCCTTGGCGTCACGGCTTTGTTGCTGATGATCGAATTTGGCGGTCTGTCTTACGCCTTGTCGAACCGGACAGAGAACCTTGTGGGTCAGATGTCCGTGATCGACGCAGGCCCGGTGGCTGAATTGCAACGTCGTGCCCCTCCGCCGCCTCCGCCGCCACCGCAGGCGCAGCCGCAGGTTGAAAAAGTGGTGGCTTTCCTGAAGCCAGAGATCGACGAGGGGCTGGTCGAGGTTTTCGAGAAAGGCAACACGCTGATCATTCGCATCAAGGGATCGGGGATGTTCGGATCGGGGTCAGACCATTTGCAGGACAAATTCCGCGAGCCTGTCCGCCGTGTTGCCGTCGCGTTGAACGACGAACCCGGTTCGGTCATTGTTGCTGGGCATTCGGATAATGTACCAATCCGCTCGTCCCGGTTTCCGTCCAACCTTGCGTTGTCACTGGCACGGGCAAAATCTGTGATGAACCAGATGGCGGGCGACTTGGCGGATCCCAATCGCCTCAGCGCCGAAGGCCGAGCAGATAGCGAACCCATAGCCGATAACTCTACCCGCGAGGGTCGGGCGACCAATCGCCGTATCGAAGTCCTGCTGGTTCAGGAGGAGAACTGATGTATTTCCTCAAAATCCTGAAATTCATCTTCATGTCGATCTACACGGTGCTGTTCTTTACAGCCACCGCATTGGCATTGAGCCTGTATTTCTTTGGTCCGCTGATCGGGTCAGATGAATGGCGACCGTTTGACAGCATGACAACGCGCCTGATCTGGTGCGGGGTCATTTATGTGCTCTTCCTGGCTATCGCGCTGACCATCTTCTTCGTTCGCAGGCGGCGCGAAAAGAAGCTGACCGAAGAGATCACGGAATCCGTCAGTGATGGCGGCGACATGATCGACAGCGAGATTACGGAACTGCGTGGCAAGCTGAAAACCGCGATGGCTGCGTTGCGCAAGTCAAAGAACGGGCGCAGGCATCTGAACGAGTTGCCGTGGTATGTGATGATAGGCCCGCCGGGTGCAGGCAAAACAACCGCGATTGTCAATTCGGGGCTGAACTTTCCGCTTGCTGATGAGTTGGGAAAAACCGCGATTGGGGGCGTCGGTGGCACCCGGAACTGTGATTGGTGGTTTACGGAAAACGCTGTGCTGATCGATACGGCGGGGCGTTACACGACGCAGGAAAGCGATGCCGAGGTCGACAACGCAGCATGGATCGGGTTCCTGAACCTGCTCAAGAAGTACCGCAAGCGGCAGCCGATTAACGGGGCGATGATTGCGATTTCGCTGTCTGATCTGTCACTGCAAGACGAAATAACCCAGAAAGAACATGCAAAGGCCGTACGTCGTCGCCTAGAAGAATTGCGTGAGAAACTGGGTGTTCGATTCCCTGTTTATATCCTGTTCACCAAAGCGGACCTGATCGCCGGTTTCGCCGAGTTCCATGATAATCTGGGCAAGGAAGATCGCGAACAGGTTTGGGGCTTTACTCTGCCGCTGGACAAGTCCCGTTCAGAACAATCACCCGTTGCGGCATTTGATGAAGAGTTCGCCTTGCTGCTGGGCCGTTTGAACGCGCAGTCGCTTGAGCGGATGCAGACCGAGACCGACCCGCAGCGGCGTGCGCTGATTGCGGGTTTCCCGATGCAAGTGGCGTCGGTCCGTAAGGTCGCGCATGAGTTCCTGACCGAAGTATTCCAGGACAGCCGCTATCAACACCGTCACATGTTGCGGGGTGTGTATTTCACGTCTGGTACGCAGGAAGGCACGCCGATTGATCGTCTTATGCTGGGCATGGCGCGAACCTTCGGGATTGGCCGTCAGGCTATCGGATCGGGGCAGGGCTCGGGTCGGTCCTATTTCTTGACGCGGTTGTTTGATCAGGTGATTTTTCGCGAGGCGGGTCTGGTCAGCGCCGACGACAAGGTCGAGCGACGCTATAAGATCACCAAATGGGTTTCCATTGCGGCCACTGTTCTGGCCGCTATTGGCGTTGGTGCCCTGCTGGTTCGCAGTTTCATGGACAATTCCGACCTGATTGCCGAGGCGCAGGAAGGGGTGTCTTCCTATCAGGCCGCCGCGGCAACGCTACCTCCCAGCCCGGTGGGTGATACCGATCTGGTGCCTGTTGTTCAGGCGTTGAATACGTTGCGCGATTTGCCTGCCAATCCGACGCTCAGCGACCCAGACCCCGAACGGCGCCTGACCTATGGCCTGTATCAGGGCGAGGTGATCGGTACGCAGGCCGCACAAACCTATCGCGCCGCGCTTAACCAACGGTTCCTACCGCGCCTCCTGCTACGTCTTGAAGAGCAGATGAGCGCCAACATCAACAACCCGGATGTGTTGTACGAGGCGCTCAAGGTCTATCTGATGCTGGGTCTGCAGGGGCCGATGAATCAGGATCTGGTCAAGGAATGGATGAATATCGACTGGACCGTTTCCTTCCCTGGCCCTTCGCGCGAACAGTTCCGAGCGGATTTGAATGACCATCTGGATGCGTTGCTAAGCCAGCCCATGCGTGAGGTGGCGCTGAATGGCCCGATGGTCGATCAGATACAGGGTATCCTTTCAGAGCTGCCACTGGCGCAGCGCGTGTACAACGGCATCGTGTCCAGCCCGGCGGCGACCGCATTGCCGCAGTGGCGGATCACTGATGTCGGTGGCCCTGCGGTGGCGCGTGTGTTGGTGCGATCCTCGGGCAAACCCTTGAACGACGGGATCGAAGGTATCTTCACCTATAACGGCTTCAACAACGTCTTTCTGGGCGAGGCGGTCGGTGTGGCCAAGCGAGTGCAGAAAGAAAGCTGGGTTCTGGGGCCGCGCGGCGAAGCTGAGCAGACCGAACAGGCGCTCGCAGCGCTCAGCCGCGACGTGCTGGACTTGTATTACAACGACTACATTGCACGGTATGATGCGATGCTGGGTGATATCGACATTGTGCCGATGGAAAGCCTGAGTCACGCGGTCGAGGTCACAAACGTGCTGTCCGGGCCGACATCGCCCATCGTTAATGTGCTCAATTCGATATCGGACGAGACCAAACTGACGGAAAGCCGCTCGGCGCTGGTTGGGAATGATGCTTTGAACGAAGGATTGTCTGACGCCGCCAGTCTTGAACTGCAATCCGCGACATCGGTGCAGACGCAGATTCTGCTGGAGGCCTTGGCCAAATCCAGCGGCGTGGGCACCAACGAACCCGTGCAGGAACCCGGACAATATGTCGAGGACCGGTTCGATTGGCTGCATCAACTTGTTGACCAACAGGAAGGGCAGCCGTCGCAGCTAGACCTTCTGATAGGATCTCTCACTGAGGTTTATCAGGAGCTGAACAAGATGTCGTTCAGCGGTGTCTCTGGCGGCGAAACCGGTCAGGCGCTGCAGCAATTCCAGCAAGAGGCTGCGCGCATTCCGGGGCCGATGGAACGCTGGGCGGTGCAAATTATCGACGGATCGTCCGGCATCACCTCGGACAGTACACGTGCATCGATCAATGCGCGCTGGCAGGCCAATGTTCTGCCGTTCTGCGAGCAGGTCGTATCTGACCGTTATCCGTTCAATCGTCGGTCGGGCGCGGATGTGTCGATGGGTGATTTTGCCAAGCTGTTCGGCCCGCAGGGGCTGATCGATAACTTCTTCAACGACAGTCTGGCCAAGCATGTGGATATGCGTACGCGGCCATGGTCATGGAAATCCGGGGTCAACGCCACGGATCTGGGGATCAGCCAGGCGGTTCTGACGCAGCTCCAGAACGCTGCCGAGATCAAGGAAGCATTTTTCGCCAACGGGCCGCAGCCGCAAATCCAGTTCCAGATCATGCCCGAAGCGCTTGACCCCAAGGCCAAAGGCGTGACGCTGGAGATCGATGGACAATCGCTGGAGTTCCGCCACAAGGGCGGGTTGCCCTCGCCGATGGCGGTCACATGGCCCGGTTCCGTTGGACTGGCTCGCGTCACATTCGAACCGCAGAAGCGGAACATTGAAAGCGTTTTGTCCAAGGACGGGCCATGGGCGTGGTTCCGTCTGCTGGACGCCGCCGAGGTTCGCCGGACAAATGTCTCTGACCGCAAGAAGGTGATCTTTAATGTTGGTGGCCGTATCGCGATTTTCCAGTTGCAGTCGGGCTCGGTTATCAATCCATTCGCATTACCCGCTTTGCAAAAGTTTAGCTGCCCAAAGTCGTTCTGATGCAGCAACCGGGGTTTGGCGCATTCGGCAAGATGCCCTCAGTCGGGGATTTCTTTCGGCTTGGCACCGCGCAGTCATTTGTTCAGCCTTGGGACGAATGGATACAACGTAGCATGTTGTCCGCTTCTCAAGCATTGGGACAAGCTTGGGACGAACACTACATGTCGTCACCGATCTGGCGGTTTTGCCTGTCACCGGGGCTGGCCGGTCCGCAAAAGATGCTGGGGGTTCTGATGCCCTCGGTCGACCGCGTCGGGCGGCGATTTCCACTGACGCTGGCGGCAGGGCTGTCCAACGAAGGATCTGCTTTGCTTGCACATTTCCGGGCATCTGAGACTTTCCTCAAGCTCGAAGATCTCGCGCTTGCATGTTTGGAAGATGATATGACCCGCGACCGTCTGGCTGAACATCTGGCCACGCTGAATGCGCCGCAGCAATTGCCAACAGCACCGGTTCGCGCGCACGGTCAGACCATGGTTCTGACGCGCGGAGAGGTCTCTGAAAGTCTGCTTCCGGATCTGGCCGCGGGGCTGATGTCGCAAAGATATCGCACTCCCAGTATTTGGAGCACGGAAATCGGCGGCGTGCCCCGCATGATGGTCTGCGAAGGTTTACCGGATGGACCAAACATGCAAGGTTTGTTCAACCTTCACGCCGCACTCTGGACCGAGGCCAGGCCACTATGAATTCAAGTCATCGCGTTCGGTACAGTGCCCGCAGTCATGTCGGTCACAGGCGAAAAATCAACGAAGATGCGGTGCTGGCTTTGCCCGAGGAAAGTCTGTGGCTGGTTGCCGATGGCATGGGCGGGCACGAAGCCGGCGACTATGCCAGCCGCCTTGTTGCGGATATGGTCGCGGCCATGCCCCCCGGCCTGCCCCCGTCCGAGCGTCTGGGGGCGCTACGGGACGTCATCACGCGCGCCCATTCCGTGATCCGGCAAGAAGCCGACGCGCGCGGCAGCGGGACGATCGGAACCACAGTGGCCTGCATGATGCTGGCGAACGGGCACTTTGTTGGACTCTGGGCCGGAGATAGCCGGATTTACCTGCTGCGGGATGGCAAAATCCAGATGCTGACCACAGATCACTCTCTGGTGGCCGATCTGGTTCTGGCCGGACAGTTGACATGGGATGAGGCAGAGCAGCATCCGCAGTCCAACGCGATTACTCGCGCGGTCGGCGTTGGTGAAGAGCTGGAGCTTGATAAAATCCGCGGTGAGGTCCAGCCAGGTGATCGTTTCCTGATCTGTTCGGACGGGCTAAGCAAATACGCCACGTTCTCGATGCTCGAGAAGGCTTTGTCAGAGATGCCTATCGAAACGGTGGCAGACCAGCTGATTCAGGTCGCGCTGGATGGCGGTGGTGCGGACAATATCACCGTGGTTGTGGTGGATATTCTCTGATCTAACTGAACGAAGGTAGGGGTGGTAAATCAGGTGCAGGCGGCAGTTGCATCCCGGCCAGACTGTCCGTGATCGCGCCGATATCCGTATTGCAGGCGTCACAGGGCCCCAGAGGCAATCCGGGAAGAGAGTCGGCTAGCTTTTTCAACGCCTCCAGCGTTGGGGCGATAGGCACTGCTGGCGGCTGCACGCTCATCGATGCGGCCAGATTCATTGCACCGCTTTGGGCCGCTTGTGCGCCTTGGGTGACATCTTCAATCTTCGGCAGCGCATCCAGTTGCATCTGTAGCGCTTGTGCTTCAAGCGGCACGGGGACGTTGAGGCGGGCCATATAGTTGAGCATCGCATTGACGCGTGCCATCCCGGCAGGTGTCATCGCGTCAGGGCCAAAGGCTTCTTGAATCGTTGCCAGATCCTCTAACTGATCCGCCATCGCCTGAAGATCTTCCAGCGATACAGGCAGATTGGGGACCGGGATCGTCGACAGCGCTGCCAGCTGGCTCATCAGCGCCTTCATCATATTCGGATCGGTGACCGGCGGCAGTCCCAGTGCTGCCGGTGCCGTTGCCGCCGGGGCAAGCAGGGCGAGTTGCTTGGCAAGGTTGACCTTGGGTAGCGGCAACCCAAAAGGTGGCATCGTGATGCGCGGCAGCTTGGCTGCAAAGTTCAACGCCGCCGAGCAGGTTCCACGTGAACCGCCAGCCTCGCCGACCTCCATTTTAGCTTCGTGCGAGAAATCCAGCCCGGCCAGAGCCATCGGGCAGATGCCCTGCGCCCGCAGCGCAAGAGTCATTTTGGCGGCGAGCGTCATGTTCTGCATTTGCGGCGCGGGTATTTTCGGCATTGACTGCGCCTGCGGCAGAACGTTCTTGGCGAGGCTCACAACAGCTTGTTGTATCTGCGCCAACATGGCTCTTGGGTCAGTCACCGGGTATCCGGTGGCCGCCAGCTTCATCATCATCGAAATTGCCCCACCGCCTCCTGGCGGCAGGATTGCGGGCAGAGCAATATTGGGGGCTTTCGCAGCCATCGTCGCCCGCAAGTGCATATCAGGCGTCATGGCGGGCAGCATCGCGTTCAGCTTCATGTCCGCCCGTGCCTGCCCTCCTGCTGTGCCTTGCAAGCCCAGCAGGGTCAGCAGTTTCATCATCGACTGAGGAACGGCCTGCACCGACAGGCTTGCCGTTGGTGTCAGGCTCGGGATTGTGGTCGCGTTGGATTTGCAAAAGCAGGGCATGGCGTTGGCTCAGACCGTTTCTACTGGGCTACGGTTGTCAGAATGCGGCTGTCCAGTGAAAGAACTTGTGCCTCGACATTGCGGTCTTGTTCGCGAAGAGACTCGGCATAGCTGGCGGCGGACTCTTCGGTCGGGCGCAAGGTATTAAACAACTTTTCATCTGAGTGCAGCACGATCAGTTTGCTTTTGCCCAGAGAAGACTCGTCAATATTGAAAGCTAGAAGGCTTTCGTTTTGGCGATATTCGTCAATCGAGTAGGTGACGCGTACAGATGTGGGGCCATTGTCGCCTGCTCGGAGTGTTTCAATATCGTTGTCGGGGCGGTTCAAATTTGGCAGTAGATGGAACACGCTGCCAGACACATCCAAAATCGAAACTGACAAATAACCGTTCTGCACGTCTCCTGGCAGATTGACATCGATCACCGGATTCTGCCCAACAGTATATTCCCCGGTTGGATTTGGTCTGATGCCGTTGCCTTCTTCACCAGTAAACAAAGAAATCGTGATATCACTGGTTGGCGCGTTGGGCAGAAAGTTCTCGACTAGGCAAATCGAAGGATTCAACACCTCGATCTGGTTCAAATCCAGTGGCCGCGCCCCGCCAAGGGCTGTCAGGGCCGTTTCCAGCCCGATCAAACTGTCCTGCGATGCCAAAGTGCCGCTGACCCGTATCGGTGTTTCTGGTCCGTATCCCGTCGTTGGTGCATCCACCAGCTTCAGTGCCCCGCAATCTGCAAGGCCGGACAGGATGGGGCGGATTTCGTCTGGTGACAGGAACAGCGACTCAAGCTCGATCTCGGCGGTTCCCTGTAATCCGGCAGGTAGTCCTGCGGAATAAAGTTGCTCCAACTCGGTGTGCAATGCCTGGTCGGTGGTCTGCCCGGTGAGCTTTGCATCGTTGCCATCGACCACCAGACGCCACTCATCAAGATCCATCGCCGATTTGATCACATCATTGACGGCTGTTCCCCAATTCTCGGCGATATCGCCGGTGGCCAGTGTCAGATCGACTTCTCCGCCCTGCGCGGTGATCTCGCCGGTCATAGAGTCCCGCGCCGCCTCGGACGGAACAAACCCCACCACGCGTGGGGGCAGGCCATCGCGTTTGTCGGCAACCAGCGTATAAGGCGAAACTGCGGGGTATTGCGGGCCCAGGAAGCTATCAAACACGCCGCCCACATATCCGCCAACTCCCAGACCGGCGATGGCCAGCACGCCAAGACCCGCCACTAGGCCGCCACGAGACTTTTGGGGTTCAATTGCTTTGGCAGCCTCAGACCTACGAGCAGGTGTTTCGGGCTGGGCTGCAGGTTGCGCCAATTTTGGTTCCGGCGCTTTAGCTTTGCTTTTTGGAATGATGACCGTTGCATCATCATCTGCACCCGCTTGAGGTGCTGGCGCACCGGTCCGAGCGGTTGCCAGGGCGCGCAAAACCTCGGTTGCGGTTTGATACCGATCATCCGGTTCCGGTGCGGTCATCTTGTCGAGGATTGACTTCAGAGGCTCGGGAACACCTTCGGTATTCAGGGGCACTTTCTTGTTCTCGACCACTTCCAGCAGGTTACGCCCTGCATCCGCCCGTTCGCCGCGAAAATTGGCCAACAGAAGCGCGCCCAGCGAATAAATATCCGTCCGCTGATCGGTCTTTCCTGACAGCTGTTCCGGCGCGGCATATGCGTATTTTCCGGCAAATTCGCCGCCGACAATGGTTTCGGCCCCGGGGTTGGTATCTTTGGCGATGCCGAAGTCGATGATGACGGCCTGCGCCGGATCACCATCGCGCAGAATGATATTGTCCGGGCTCAGATCGCGATGCACGATGTTGCGGGCATGAGCGGCCTCCAGCCCCTCGCACACCCTTTTGCACACGGTCAGAATTTCATTTGCTGGCATTGGGCCGGCGTTCAGCTTCTGATCAAGCCCGGGCCCGTCGACGTAATCCATCACAAGATAGACATGGCCGTCCGCAGTCCGGTTGTTTTCAGAATAACGAACAACCGCGTCATGCCGGATATCGCGAATTTCCTCTTCGCGGGTCAGCAATACCAGATAATCGTCGTTACTGGAAAATTCGGCCTTCAGAACTTTCAGGGCGGCAAGCCGCCCCGAGATCTCGGAGCGGGCCCGATAGACGTCAGATGTACCGCCCCGCCCAAGGATTGCTTCGATCCGATATGTATTGTTCACCAGATCGCCCGGCTGAAACAGGTCGCCTGCGCGGGATTCGGTCATGCTGCCCTCTAGTTCGTTCGTTTGTCGCGTTGGCGATCAGCCGAGGGCCTGGAATTCGACGCGGCGGTTTTCGTCCGCACGCGGGTTATCCTTGTTCAAGGGTTCCGCTTCACCAACTCCGAGCACTTCAAGCCGCTCTTCTGCAATGCCGCAATCGCCAACCAGGAATCGTTTAACCTCTTTCGCGCGCAACAGCGAGAGATTTTGGTTATATTCCGCAGAACCAGCGCTGTCGGTGTGGCCGATGATCTGGAACAGGTTGACGTCGACGCCTTTCATGGCCTGACACAGGGACGACAGCTTGGGCTTTTCATCCTCGCGCAACGCGGCCGAGGCAAAGTCGAACCGGATCTGGATGTTGACCTGATCTTCCTGGGCCACCGGCTGATACTCTGCGGGGGCGGCAGCAACTGTTGTATCAGTTGTATCGGTCCCGGTATTGCCCTGGCTTGACGGGACCAGCACCAGCCCGCGCGTTTTCTGTTTGTTAAACGCGTCGGTGATTTCGTCGGCTGTAAGCTCGGTGTTCTGAGCCGAGGCGAATTGGGCTGCGCAGATGACGGCAATCGCAGAAGCGCAGATGGTTTTGATTGAAGATGTTGTAGACATGAATTTCCCCTACCTATTTGCGCAACAGACTACCCCTGGGTCTGAACACGAACAATGAAGAATGTCACACTTCGCTCTGACATTTTTTGGGCAACCTCGTGACATCGCCCCTGCGTGCTTCTAGGTTCGGTGAGAGAGGCGGCAGAAAACAGGAAACATCACCGATATGCGTATCGTTCCAGCGATAATTCTTGGGGTGGCGATCATTCTTGCCCCGATCATCTGGTATGTCTTTCCTTTGATTGTGCCACTTGAAGAGAATTTTGAGGGGCCCGCTATCGACTCGGGTGCGCGGATCGAGATTGAAATGCTTAGCCAGCAGGTTGAGGATATGCGCAATCAGATCGAGCAGCTGTCGCTTGAGGTATCGCGTACGCAAAGCGGAGGGACAGTGCTGCCGCAATCGGGCGATGGCGCTGATGACTACGGATATGATGCAACAACACCGAACGAGATCATCGACGCCTATGCGCAGGTTGTTCTGATCGCTAATCGCAAAAAAGTGAACAAGGACCTGGAGCTGGCAAACTCGTCTTTTCTGCGAGAGACGTTTGGCTTGCCGCGCGAAGATCTGACAGATGAATGCCAATCAATGACCAATGCGCGCCTTGAAGACAAGCTGGTGCTGGAAGAGGTGGGGCCAGTGCGCGTACGCATGTTGAAACCTGCGGTCGATTCTCTGCGGACCGTGTTCGACAATATTCGCCGCACCGATCCTGACCTTTATGCTCGTATCAACACCGCCGGATCACTCTGTGTTCGCCGCATCAGGGGCGCAACTTCTTCTGCATCTGCACACGCTTACGGGCTTGCGGTCGATCTGAACATTGATGGGGTTCTGGATACGTTGGGCGACGGAAGAACTCAGCTTGGCTTAACCATTCTTGCTGATTTTTTCCGCGAGGAAGGCTGGGTGTGGGGTGCGGCCTGGGGGCGCGAGGATTCCATGCATTTCGAGGTCAGCCGGAACAAGATCGAAGAATGGCTGGACGCCGGGCTGCTTTGAAACGCTGACCCGCGGCTAAAGTTACGAAAAGGCATGAGTTTTGTGAACTGTGACACAGACAGCTTGGATTGAACCCGGCACTGCTGTTGGTCAATTCCAACAGGCGATGACTAATGTTCAATTCAACCTTGCTTTGGTTCAGCGATTGGGATTTGGTTAAGAACGCTCCAGTCAAGCGCCCATGTTGGTTTCTGTTCAGAGGTCGCCTAGAAAAATGTTAAAAATCCGGCGTCTATTACATCTGACAGTCCTGATTGTTCTTGGCGGCTTTGCGACCGCGAACGTGGCTGTGGCGCAAAGTGCCTCCAATCTGGCCCCGTCGACATTTCAGCCGCAAAACCAGCGCAGCACCGGCCCGGTGACTGTGGCGCGCGATCCCGGTGCCCCGGTGCCGGAAGGGGCGGATCGGTTGTTCGTGACCGTTGGCGCGGTTCGGATCGAAGGCGCCTTGCCGCAGATGCAGGCCGCAAATGATGGATTCGTCGCGCGGCTGACCGGTCAGCGGGTGGCGGTCTCGGAAATCTTCGCCGCGACCAGCCAGTTGGAAAATGCCTATACAAACGCGGGATTTGTCCTGTCGCGGGTTGTCCTGCCGCAGCAGGTCTTGCGCGATGGCGGGACGCTGCGCATCGTGGTGATCGACGGGTTTGTCGAAAGCATCAACGCCGACAAGGTGCCCGAACAGGCCCGCGATCGGGTGGTGGCCATCACTCGGCCCCTGATCGGGAAAAGGGGGGTGCGGCTGAATGAAATCGAACGGGCGCTGCTGTTGGCCGGGGATATATTCGGGATCCGATTGTCCTCGACCCTGTCCGCAGGTGATGCCCGGGGTGGCACGGTTCTGACGCTGGATGGTGAGTTCAAGCAATACACCGGCTCGTACGGTTTCGATAACACGCTGTCCGATGAATTGGGTCCGATAAACCTGAGCCTTGGGCTGGAGGTAAATGGCGCGCTTGAAATGGGTGAAACGTTCTATTTCAGGGCAGGCGGCTCGCCGACCCGGTTTTTCTCGGACGATGCCAAGTACCGTATTCTGGCAGCCGGCACGGTGTTCCCGATCGGCTACGACGGACTGACATTCAATGTCGAGGTCACGTCAAGCAAGGCACAGCCCGATCCCGATCCCGTGCCCAACACCAGCGAGTTCGAGCGGCTTTCTTTCCGCTTCTACTATCCGTGGATACGCACGCGGCAGCTCAATCTGTCATCGCAGTTGATCTTGGATCGCGTCAGCGACTCGCAGGATCTGACCGTGGGTTCGACGGATTTACCGATCTATGACGATGATCTGAGCGTTTTGCGCGCCACGCTGGATGCAAGCTGGAGCTACGACAATGGTACTTTCCTGAGAACGGGTGCCGTTCTGTCGCGCGGGCTGGATGCCTTTGGTGCCAGCGCATCGGGTGGATCGGATGACACGCCTTTGTCACGGCAGGGGGCAAGCGCTGAGTTCACCAAACTTGTCCTGTCGGCGCAATATCAGCGCCCGTTGAATGCGAACTGGTCGGTCAATGTGAACGCCCGCATTCAGGAGAATTTTGGCGACCCGCTGGTCACATCCGAGCAGTTCAGCATCGCCAGCTCAAGTGAGCTTTCGGCCTTTGACGCGGGTGAGCTGCGGGGCGATAACGGTTGGGTTCTGCGAACCGAGCTCGGCCGCTCGCAACAAGTTGAACTGGCTGGAATACCGTTGATTTTCAAACCGTATTTGTTCGGTGCATACGGTGTGTTAGGTATAGAACAACCTACGATTGTCGAACAACGCACAACCAAAGCGTCTTCATACGGTTTGGGGTTTGATCTGTTTACGATTGAGGACTCGGCCTATCGGTCCGGGTCGGTACGAGTAGAATATGGGAGAGGTGAACGTGATGACCTGGGGGCAGACGGAAACCGATTCAGTATCGTTGCAAGCCGAAGATTCTGAGCGCTTTTCGACGATTGATCTGACATTTCTTGCGATGGTTTCGGCCACGGCTTTGCTGTGGGGCACAACCGCGCTGGCACAATCCTTGCCAAATGGCGGCACGGTCGCTGCAGGCGATGTGAGTATTTCGCAGCCAAACGGCAATCAATTGAACATCAATCAGGGTTCGGATGCGGCAGTCGTCAATTGGAATGGTTTTTCTATCGGCAGCGGCTCGACCGTAAATATCCGCCAGCCGGGATCTGACAGTGTGATCCTGAACCGGGTCACCGGGAACACCACCAGTCAGATACACGGGCAGCTCAACGCCAATGGTCAGGTTCATCTGGTCAACCCGAATGGAATATTCATTGGCCCTTCGGGTCATGTGAACACGGCAGGTTTCGTTGCCTCGACGCTTGATATCTCGGATAATGATTTCCTGAATGGCAGATATCGCTATCAGGGCAATGGCAATTCAGCAGCGGTTGAAAATTCGGGGACAATTTCCATTGTCCCCGGCGGGTATGCAGCCCTGATAGGAGGCCGGGTGACAAATTCGGGCCTGATCCGTGTTCCGCTGGGCAAGGTAGGACTTGGCGCGGGAGAGCGGGTGACACTGGACATTTCCGGCGACGGGTTCCTGCAGGTCGCCGTCCCGTCGGACAGCGATGATGATGCGATGGAGGCCCTTGTTACGAACTCGGGCCGGATCGAAGCGGATGGCGGGTTGGTGCATCTTGAGGTCGCCAGCGCACGGGATGCAGCGCGGCAGGTCGTCAATATGTCCGGCGTGATCGAGGCGCGCTCGGTCGGTGGTGTATCCGGCGCTGTGGTTCTGGGTGGGTCCGGTGGTGCAGTGCATGTCAGCGGTACGATTGACACATCGGCCCGCAGGACGCTGGTGGCCAGTTCACCAAGGCCGGTCGTCCGCCCCCAAGCCGGGGGTGATATTACGATCACGGGCGAAGCCATCGTTCTAGCAGGCGCAACGCTGGATGCCAGCGGAGCTGGCGCCGGAGATGGCGGATCCATTCGGGTAGGCGGCGATTTGCAGGGTCAGGGTGACCTGCAGCGGGCTCAGACCACAACCGTGGATGCCGAAAGCCGCCTGATCGCGGATGGTGGAGATCAGGGCAATGGGGGTCGGATCATCGTCTGGTCGGATGACGACACGACTTTTGCGGGTTTCAACTCGGCCCGTGGCGGCGACGTGGCTGGCGATGGTGGATTTGTCGAGGTTTCGGGCAAAATCCAACTCAGCTATCACGGCTTGACCGACACCCGTGCGCCCAACGGCTCACATGGTACCTTGCTGCTAGACCCGTCCAATATAACGATAAACTCAACCGGTGATCCTGGAACGGTGGATCCGACGACGATTGTTGACAATCTCGATATGGGTGATGTCATCATCACTACCGCCGGGACCGGCGCGTTGATCCCCGGCAGCGGCCCACCGATTGATCTGGGCGGTCCTGACGGTGAAGCTGGCAATATCGAGGTCGAAGAGGCGATTTCCTGGTCGACATCGTCGAACCTGACTCTGCGCGCCGACAATAACATTGACATTGACGCCGCGATCACGGCCCCGCTGGGCGGTCTGACAATCAATGCCGCCGGGACGATCGAGACCGGTTCGGGCGGTGCTATCGATGTAGGCTCATTTACGCTGGCAAGCGGATCGTGGGAACAGAATAGCAGTTCGAATCCGTCCTTTTCGGCGGGGGATTTCACGATCACGGATGGGGCGACATTCCTGCGCGCGCGCGGTGGCAGTGGAACTGCGGCAAGCCCTTACCGGTTGACGGATATTTATGGCCTTCAGGGGATAGACAGCACCGGATTGGATACAGCCAGTTTCGAATTGGTGAACAATATCGATGCATCCGTGACGTCTGGTTGGTCCGGAGGCTTTGACCCGATTGACACGTTCTCGGGGTCACTCGATGGCAACCGATTTGCAATTGATAGTTTGACGATAGATCGGATCGATGCGGACGCCGCACTGTTTGTTTTTATAGACGCGGACGCTTCGATATCGAACCTCAGTCTTACCAATGCGGATATTGATGGCGGAACCTCTGCGGGTCTTGCACTGTCGAACGCAGGATTGATCAGCGGTGTATCTGTCGGCGGTACGGTGACGGGCCAGAGCTTTTCGAGCACTTCGCAGGCTGTCGGTTTGGTTGGTTTCAACGAAGGCACCATTGAAGACAGCTTTTCCACTGCGCGTATCGAAGCGATTTCGCCCGCAGACATCTCGGGCGCCACTGTGATCGGGGCCGGTCTGGTCTCGGACAACGTTGGCACGATTGAGCGGTCAAACAGTTCAGGTCCGATCATCTTGTCAACCGTGACGGGCACTGGCGACGGATTTGGGGCTGGTCTGGTGGCATTCAACAGCGGAACAATCCGGGATTCATATTCGACGTCCGATATCACGGCCACCAACCTTGATGGCACCGTGACCATCGGCGGTCTGGTGATAGACAATGACGAAAACCTAGATTTCGGAACGGTCGGCCGGATCGAGCGCACGTATGCAACCGGTGACATCACGGCGACTGGTGCTGGATCGACAAGCTTTGGTGGTCTGGTCGTGTTCAATGATCCTTCGGCCTCGGTCACAGCGTCATTCTGGAACCGGCAGACCACGGGCGTCAGCACCAGCGCCGGGGGCACTTCTTTGACCACTTCGCAGTTGCAGGATACCGAAAGTTTCTACAGGCGCGCGTCGGCTCAGGGGTGGGATTTCACCAGCGTTTGGGCTCCGGGAACCGGCAGCACCAACCCGGCAAACTACACCACCTCGCCAGTTCTGTTTGCGATCCCGGACGATATCGTGGTCCCGGCGAGCGAGACCTCTGGTGCCGCAACGACAGGCACGGTGTATGGCGGGCCGTCGCTCTACAGGTTTGGTCCAGCGTCTGATACGCTGAACACATCTGCGGTATTCAACCCCCTGGATTTTGCAAGCACTTCGCCCGGCACAACATCCTTCACGCTGGACACCAACACGGTGACCAGCAGCGGTGGTCAGGTTTATACGGTCGCTGCCCTTCCGGGTACGGCGGTTATCACCAATGACACCACGATCATCCCGGTTCCGCCCACACCTACGGTAGAGGTGACGCCAACGGTCGATACCACGATCACAGGCGAAGGTGGTGGCGGCACGGCGATCACAACCGTTGCCGAGGCCGAGGCGGCCCTTGGAACTGTGGAGAACGCATCTCAGGAGCTTGAGAATGAGATCGCTGCCTGTGCGTCCGAGGGCAATGACGTAAGCAAGTATCTGGCCTGTCTGGCCGAGGCAATGGACGACTATGCGGCTGATCTTGATGCCATCGTCAAAGGTTTGCCACCCGGATTGGAATCAGTCGGTGACATCATTCGCGGCGCGAGCGCCGGCATTCGTGCGGCAGGGGAAGACGCCAATCGCAAGCTGGCCCTTGCCACCACCGCCGAAGAACGTGCAGCCATCCGCCGCGAGGCGGTTCAGGCCGCACGCCGCGAAATTCGTCAGGCGCAGCGCGAGATTCGCAAAGCCATCACATTGATAAGAGCGACCGATCCCGAGCTTGTCACCATCCAGAACCAACAGGTAGAAACGATAGTGGCCGCTGTTGGTCAGGCCGAGATCAGCCTGACGCGTGCCATTGGCCTTTGATCCATCGGAGACCAAGCCTGTGCTTATGTATCGTTTTTTCGCCCCTCTGGTGTTGTTGCTATTCAGCGCATGTAGTGCGCTGGCGGATAAGCGCGTTGCGCTGGTCATTGGAAACTCGGACTATCAATCGGTTAGCCCGCTGGACAATCCGATCAACGATGCTTCTGACCTTTCCATTGCGCTGGAAGGGTTGGGCTTTGACGTCTTCCTGGGAACGGATCTGACCCGGGACGAGATGCTGGCGCTGGCGGAATCCTACGGTGCGACAGCGGCAGATTCGGATGTGTCGCTGTTGTTTTACGCGGGTCACGGGTTTCAGGTGGACGGACGGAACTATCTTGTGCCCGTTGATGCGCAAATGTCGTCGGCTGCGGATATTCCTGAACAGACCATCGCGATGGAGGAATTTGTCAGCCGGATGGAGCGTTCGGACGGCATTCGGCTGGTATTTCTGGACGCGTGCCGGGACAACCCCTTTGAAGATACAGGCATTGATGTTGGCGGTGAGGGTCTTGCCCGTGTTGGCAGTGCGGCGGATTTCCTTTTTGCTTATGCGACGCAACCTGACAACGTTGCCTTTGACGGCACCGGGCGGAACAGCTTTTTTACCGAAGCGCTGCTGAGCCACATCTATACACCGGGACAGGATATCTCGGATCTTCTGATCTCGGTTCGCAAGGACGTGCTGACCTCGACCGGCGGGCGTCAGATCCCTTGGGACAATTCCTCACTCACGCGTCAGTTTCGGTTTGACAACAGCCCGGTCACGGCATCCGAAGAAACCCTGTTGTGGCAAGTGGCTGCAAATGCGCAGGAACCTTCACTGATGCAGCTATATATGGACCGGTATCCACAAGGCGCGCACGTAAACGAGGTGACGGCTTTTCTGGATCGCGCAGGCCAGGGCGAAACGCTGACGCGCGCTTTGAACGTTGAAGATGAAGATCAACAGGCCGAACGTCTTTGGAAACTGGCGCAGCGTAGCCGGATGCGGCCGCTTTTGGAATTCTACCTAGAGCAATATCCGAATGGAAGTCACGCCGATCAGGCGAAGCGTTTGATCGCCTCGATCCCGCGCTCTGAGGACAGCACGCCGGGGGGTATATGCGAACGGCTGGCCACCCATCCACGTGACCGCACGGCAAGCATCCCTGGCGTGCCCTTCTCGCGCTTGCAGGAAAATGCTCTGACTGCGATTCAGGCTTGCAGCGCGGCGGCGGCTCAGTCGCCTGATCTGTCCCACTATGTGGCCTTGCTGGCGCGCGCGACGATTGCCGCCGGTGATGTGGATCGTGCCGTGACGCTCTACCAACAGGCCGCGGCAGAAGGTGACCTGAGGGCGATGGTGTCCTTGGCTCAACTTCATGAAAGTGGGACCGGCGTGCCGCAGGACGTCAACCGGGCGCTTGAGCTATATGAACAGGCGGCGGCGGGCGGCAGTTTTGATGCGATGATCAATCTGGCCGTCACGTTGTTCGAAGGTCAGATCGTGCCCAAGGACGAAGCCCGCGCCGTTCAGTTGTTGCAACGGGCGGCAGATGGCGGATCGGCCAAGGCGACGTTTAATCTGGGCGTTCTGGCGCAGGATGGCGTAGCGGGTGAGCCATCACAAGCGCTGAACTATTTCCGCAAATCTGCGCGGGATGGCGAGTATCAGGGTTATCTGGCGGCGGCGATCCTTCTGGATGAGGGACGCGGCGTGCCGCGCGATCCGCTTGAGGCGGCCCGGATGTTGCTGCGTGGCGCTGCTGAAGATAACGGGGCAATCGTAGATCAACTGTCACTGGCGTCGGACCAATGGTCGCGCGAAACGTTGATGGAAGTGCAGAACCTGCTGCAAAAAGCGGGTTACTACAACAGCACAATAGATGGCGTTCCCGGACCGAACTTCATTTCCGCGCTCAAACAGTGGCGCAGTGGTGGCTTTGATCCGATCATTCTGGCTGGAAATTAACGCGCGCCTCTGGCCTGTTGCGACCAGAGGCGCGGTTGAGAATACCTATTTAGTTCACCGGCACGAACTCAATCCGTCGATTGCGACGTTTGCCATCAACAGTATCATTCGAAACAACCGGCCGGCTTTCGCCATAACCCACGGTGATCAACCGCTCGGGCGCGATCCCTTGTTCCACCAGATAATTGTTCACGGCCCGAGCCCGGCGCTCACTAAGGGTCCTGTTGGCCGCTTCTGAGCCGTCGCTGTCCGTGTGCCCTCCAATCTCGATCGTCAAGTCTGGACACCGATTGACGATGTCATGCAGATTTGCCAGCAGTGGTATCGAGTCGTTCGAAAGGCGCGCGCTGCCCGAATTGAAATAGATATTTCCGGTGCGTGAGAGAATTTCCATTCGCCCCTCACAAGCCTCGCGGTCCAGATTGCCTTTGGTCTCAAGCGCAGCCGCGCCCGGTGTTGCGGCGACCAATTCCAGTTGTGGTGGCGTACCGGCCTTGGCGCGATCAAAAACGAATCCAAAGCTGATGAAACCAAACGGAAGGATATCAACGCCAGCGGCCTCTTCCAGTTTGGCGCGGCCTTCTTCAAGGTTGAAATCTGTCAGGGCAATTGCAATCGGCGTCGTGTTGGCGACCGCGACCCGATCATTATCCACCAGCGTTATTGCCACCTGAGCTGTTCCATCCTTTTCGACACCGTGCAACGCAAGCCTGTAGGGCAGATCGATAATCTTGTGACGGACCTGATGCAGATCGATCAAGTCAGCCGCCGGAAGCTGGGCAGTAATGACCGCTTCGGGGTAGTTGAAGGTTTCAAAAAAAAGAAACCGCATCCGAACGTTGCGCAGATCGATCTTGGTATCGACACTGTCCATCTGAACGCGAATTTCAGCGGCCCCATCTGGGGTAATCACGCCAGAAAGCGCGGCAAAACCGCTGTTTTCGGCAACTGAATTCTTTTTGACCGACAAAAATTGCAGTTCCGAGGCTTCGCCGTCCAGTTTCCAGCCATGTTCAAACGGGTCGGCGCTTTGCGCCAAAGCCGAATGTGCACAAAGCAGCCCTGCAATGACCAGAAGTTTTCGCATCAAGGTTGAACGCCGCATGTGTGAACCTCTTCCTATGCTTGATACTATTTTTGGAATATGTCAGGCCGAGGTCACAAGAAAGCCAAAAAAGAAAGATACCGTAATTCGAGCTGGTTTGGTGCTCGTGCGGTCACGGGTAACAAAAAATACAAGGGTCACATCGTGCTTCGCCTATACCGACTACTCATAGCGATAATTTCGGTCTTTTGGGCTGCAGCGGGTCTGGCCGAGCCTCGAATTGCATTGGTCATTGGCAACTCGGCCTATGGATCGGTTTCGGCTCTGGACAATCCGGTCAACGATGCAAAGCTGATTACCGAGAAATTGCAAGGGCTTGGCTTCGAAGTTCGGCATCTGTCTGATAGCAATCAGGTCGATATGAAGCGCGCGATTGCCCAATTCGGTCGCGATCTGCGTCAGGGTGGGGAAACGGCCATTGGTTTGTTTTACTACGCCGGTCATGGCGTTCAATCGTTTGGCTCCAACTATCTGCTGCCCGTCGACATCTCGCTGAGCGATCCGGCGGATCTGGATCTGATGGCGGTCGAAGCCCGGTCGGTCCTGCATCAAATGGCATCGGCGCGGAACAGGACGAATATCGTGATTCTGGATGCGTGTCGGAACAATCCGTTCGAGGATCTGGCCGACATGGATGACAACGGGCTGGCGGAAATGAAAGCGCCGACTGGCACGTTTCTGGCCTATGCCACCGATCCGGGTGGGGTGGCGTTGGATGGCGAAGCGGGCAACAGCCCGTTTACGCTGAGCCTTGCCAAGCACATCGAAACGCCGGGCATGGCAATTGAGCAGTTGTTCAAGAAGGTTCGCGTGGATGTTCTGAGCGAAACGCGCGGATTGCAGACCCCTTGGGATACATCCTCGCTGACGCAGGATTTTGCCTTCGCCATTGAGACCGAGACCAAGATAATCGCACACAGGAATGAAGAAGATCAGTGGCAGGAAGTGATGGAAAATCGCGATCCAGTTCAGATTATGTTGTTCCTTCGAACTTTTCCCGACAGCATCCATTCTGACAAGGCCAATGAGCTTTTGAAGACTGTGCTGGCGGAATCCTTTGGTACCATCCAGCCCTTGGTCCCCAAAGCTCCGACCGAGCAGGAAAAGATTGCCGAGGCAACGGAAACCGACCGCTTGATGTTCGAACTGGCTCAAACGGACGACACAGTGCATTCCTATGAGGTCTATCTTCACAGCTTTCCCAGCGGTGCGTTTTCTGACGCCGCAATCGAAAGATTGGCGGCCTTGCGCCTGAAGGATGAGACCGTCACGCGTAAGGCTCAGCCTAGCGGGGCCGCGCCCGAAACGGACAATACCGGCAGTGTCAGCGCAGAGGATGCTGTAACACTCCAGTCAATCCTGACCTTTGGCAACAAGAGGGTTCGGGGCAGGACGATCGAGGAACTGGTCGCGGGATCACCGCAATTTCCACCCATCGACGGTTTGCCCGAGGAATTGTGGAAAGATCAGACCTGTTCCAACTGCCATCAGTGGACACCGGAATCCTTGTGCGATCAGGCACAGACATATGTCAAACGCCCCGCAGCCGGTAACGTGACCAAACAGCATCCGTTCGGCGGCGGCCTCAAGGTTAACCTGCGCCGTTGGGCCATGGGCGGCTGTCAGGGCTGACAGGTGGGTTAACCCGAAAGCTTCGCCAAATCAGCGCTCAGGGCGCGAGCCTCTGAGATGCTGCGCTGCAGGGCTGCCAGTTTTGCCTCGGGCGTGTCCCCTGTGGGGGTATCGTTCAATACGCGGTCAATTCGGGCAGCCGTGGCCGCATCTCCGCCACCGATTGAATCGCGCTGTTGAAGGATTTGCAGCTTCAGCTGAGCCAGTTCCGATTCCGATGATCGCAGCTGTGCCGCCAACGCATCGTTGCGCGCTTGTGCGGCGGCAACATCACCTTCGGCGGTTTCAATGCGTTCGTCATAGGCACCGGTGGCAATGCCAGAGACGCCCGAAAAGAAACCACCCTCTGCCGGGTCGGTTGTGGTTTGGCACGCGCTCAGCGCAAGGCAGGGTAGGACCAGAAAACGGGCTCGGTGCATCTGGGTCATAGGGATGAGGCCAGATCACTTGCAATACCGCGCATCTGCGAGATCTGGTTCGACAGGTTCGCAAGATCCCCGTCGATGGGCGATGCGTTTTGACCTCGGGCAATCGTCAGGCTGCGGGCCTCGGTGAATTCGGCCTGACGCTTGGTTGCGCCGTCGATGGCAAGCTCCATCTGGGTCAGGTTGCCGTTGGCTTCGGTCAGTTCGCGCTGTAGAGCTGCCTGATCCACGGTTCCGGCTGCGACCTGAGCGTTCAGCGCATCCAGCTCGGCCTTCTGCGCAGCAAGAACCTGATTCATCACATTGAGGGTCGTCTGCATTTCTGCTGCGTTGCTGTCCAAATCACTCTTGATCTGTTTCAGCCGTCTCTCACGTCCTGCATATTGCTTTTGAACATAGCCCACATAAGTACCGGCCAGTGCCCCGGCCCCAAGACCAAGCGCTATTCCGGTGCCGACATCATCGCTACTGCCGCCCAGACCAAACCCGATTGCCCCGCCTGTGACACCACCGGCGAGCGCACCCTGCAGAATGGTTTTCTGCAAGGCAGCGGCTTGTTTGGCCAGATCCGCCTCGGCCTGCGTCGACCCGCCAGACGTGACTTCTGGTGCGGGTTCTTCCTTTGAGCGGCCACAGGCCGACAGACCAAGTGACACCGAGATCAACGCAGCGATCAGTCGGGTGGAATGAGATCGGCCAGCCATTGGTAACTCCCTTTTTTGCTATCTTCGACCTGCGCCACATGGCGCAGAAACAGGGCAGCATCTTCGGTCAGTTGCGCCGTTGCATACCCCAAATCACGCGATTCAGATGCCCCGCTGATAATCGTCGTATCAATGCCGGGCGGAAAGAATATCGCGGCGCGGTTCATGACTTCGTCATAATAACTGCGGCTTTGATCAAGCCTGCGCAGTATGATGCCCCGCGATCTGTAGATGTCATAAACGTCGTTCCGGGCCTGCTGCAGAATGGGCAGAGCGTCCGAGTTCGAGCGGGCAAGCTCTTCGATCTGAGCCAAAGCATCTTCGGCGATGCCCAAAGTTCGTTCGATGCTGCGCAATGCAACGATATCTGTGCGCAGCCTTTGCAAGGTGGTCGCCGCCAGAAAGACCGAAACCTGCGCCGCATCTTCGTACAGGCGTTCGGCTGATGCGGTTTCCTGAGCAGGCAGGCGGCGGCGATAGCTGTTCAAAGCGGGCCCAAGATCGCGCGTTTGTTCGTGGCCCAGATGGCCCAGGGCAAGTAGCGCCGCCGCAACTCGATCGGGGTTTGCCTCGGTCAAAGTTGCACTGACAGGGGCCAGCGGCGCATTTGTGCCTGTTTGCAGGGCCGTAATCCGCTCGCGCGCAAAAGACGCGAACAGACCATCGGGATAGGTTTTGAGATAATCTTCAAACGCCTGATGCTCGGAACTGGAGGAGATGTTTCGCCAATGGGCCAGATCGGCGGCGGTTGCATCTTCGGTGATCTCAGCGGCGAGGCCGGGCGCAAAGCTGTGATCATCGAGGACGGATTCCTCGACCCAGGGGATCTGGCGACCGTCGGTTTCCAGCACAACCTGCTGGCGGACCCGCCCCAACATCAGCCGAATATCCAGATCGGGCGTCGCGATATGGTCTAGCAACCCCGAAGTAAAAACGCTGTTCTGTCCGATCCCGTCATAGGCAACGTTGCCCGGATCGGTGGCATAGGCAATCAGCAGTCCGGCCCCGCCTCGGGTTCTGACCAGACCTCGCTCGACCAACCCGCTGTCTGAAAACGGATTGTTGCGACAGGCATCCAGCAACAGGATGCCCACGTCGGGCCCCGCCCGAGCCATGACATCGCGCACCTTGTCCAGGGTTATCGAACTGCGCCGCAAGGCCTGAAGATCACTGCCTTCGAACTCCGTCCCAATCAGGTGATTTTCGCCTCCGATTTGCACGCCGTGACCGGCGTAGAAAAACACCGCCATCTCGGCCCCTTTGGCGGCTTCGCCAAAGCGAGTAAGCGCTTGCTGCATCATGTTGGCATTCTGGTCGGTTGCCTCAGAGACGTCGAAGCCGAGTTCCCGCAAGGCATCGCCGAGCGCCGTGACGTCATTCACCGGATTGCGCAGGGCCATATCCTCAGACGCGTAGTTGGAATTTCCGATCAGCAAGGCAACGCGGCCCGACGCGTGGGCCGAAACGGTCATGAATATCAATCCCAGCGTCACCCCGATCAAATGGCGGGGCGGCAATACGAAAGGCAGGATCAGCTTCATTGGGGCAGATTAGCGCAAGACACTATCCAAGAATAGCCAGTGATTGACCGCTTTCAGAAGCTGAATAAAGAAATTGCGATCCATGAAGGTCTGGGAATTCGAATTTCAATTCAAGGTTGTAGCCGCCATGGTCCAGACACCGCGGACCAACCAGGTTCTTCGCTCATTTGTTGAAATTCGAAACCAATGTTAGCCTGTTGGCAGATTAACAAGGATTGATTTATGCAACAGGTCGCAATTGCCGCCGAATTGGTAAAGTCAATTTTGTATGGCTCGTCGGGTGGGCAACGCTTTACTCAAGATTCTCCGGTTTTACCCGAAATCTGGACGCGGTTCGCTGCCGATCCAAATGTCGTGCCAGATTGTCTTATCGTGCCGCGCCGAGGTCATCAGGCCCATCATGTGGCCGATGAACTGCACGCACGCCTGTCCTCGTGGGAGAGGGCGAGCAAATACAATCATCGAAACGCGGTTTCAGACATACCCGGTCTGACCTCGGCTACATTGAATTTGGATGAAGTGGTCAATGTCGTCATGCCGCTGACGCGTTGGTGGCAGTCGGACGGAATGGGGCATTGGGTCGAGTTGTTTTCGGAAGACGCGATCGCGTTTGTAGTGCGCGCAGCGTTCGAATTCCTCGCCAGCGAAGGTGTCGGACGTAGCGAGCGGATGTCCGAGTATTTGCAACAGGTTCTTGCGAATAGCCCGATCAGTGAAGAAGGTGCCCGACTGATCAAAGCAACGCCCGATAGCACGATCCGGATTCTGGTGCTGATCGCGATGATCCAAAGCGCCCGGAACCCTGGCGATTGGTTAGAGGGAATGAACCAGCCACCGGAACACGGACATCTAATGCTAAATCGTCTGGATCAGTTCGATAACAATGAGATCGAAAAAGCCCTGAGCGATGTTCTTGATCGCGCCTACCTGTTAAATCGGACGGTCCCCCAGACCCAATTCTACGTCTTATCTGATCGCAGCTTTGACCCGCGACTTGTCTTTACGCTCAGCCTGAACCGCGCCGCGGAAGTCAGCAGTATGGAGTCTGCGACAACAACCAAGGCAGATGCAGCCTATCGTGTGTTCAATATTTCCACGTCGCGGATCACATGGGCTGTCATCGACTCGGGTATCGACGCCACGCATCCCGCATTCTACCGGTTCAAGGATGATGCGGAACGGGCCGATTGGAAGGGCGCAGACTTTCTCGATCAGAAGGTCGATGCGGGACAGTCCCGCATAAAGTCAAAGTATGATCTGACGATCCTGAAACGGTTTCGGGACCGGGATCTGATCCATGACGCAGATGAACGCGAAGTTCTGTTGGCCGCAGTGCTCGAAAACCAGAGGGTAGCCACAGAACCGGATCAACGGGTGCAAGACGACGCCGAAGCCCGGCTACGCCTTTCCATGGAGGATGTCTTTGGGGATCTGGCGAAAGGGAGGCCCTTCAATTGGGAACTGATCGAGCGAATGCTGAGGGTGGATCACTCGATCAGGCCGCGAAACGATCACGGGACACATGTGGCCGGAACGTTGGGCGGGGCTTGGATCGAGTTTGGAGATCAGGGCCCAGACTGGGTTTACGGAATGTGCCGGGATATCGAACTGATCGACCTCATGGTCGTCGGGGACACACCTGAAACGACCGAGTTTGCGGTGATTGCCGCGCAGCGTCTGGTGCGGTATCTCAATCAGAGGCAGGACTTCCTGTATATCCATGGGGTCAATATTTCGATGTCGATCCCGCATGACGTGACGAATTATGCCTGTGGTCGCACGCCCGTCTGTATCGAGGCCGAGAATCTGGTCGGAAACCGTGTCGTGGTGGTGGCTGCTGCGGGTAATCTGGGGTTCAATCAGTTCCAGACTGCCAATGGCGTGGTCGATTTGCACACCAATACATCGATCACCGATCCGGGGAATGCGCAGGCGGTGATTACCGTGGGCTCGACGCACCGGCTTGAGCCCCACAATTATGGCGTCAGCTATTTTTCAAGCCGCGGACCAACCGGGGATGGCAGGATGAAACCGGATCTGGTTGCGCCCGGTGAAAAGATCAAAGCGCCGGTCTGCAACCGTCAGCTTGGCGTACTGGAGGGCACATCAATGGCCGCCCCCCATGTCAGCGGCGCCGCGGCGATCCTGATGGCCCGGTTCAAGGAACTGCGTGGCAAGCCGCAGCGGATCAAAGAGATCCTGTGCAGCTCGGCGACGGACCTGGGCCGGGAACGCGCCTATCAGGGGGCCGGTCTGGTTGATGTGTTGCGCGCATTGCAGTCGATCTGAAGGAGGACAAAATGCCGGATATCCTGTCGCTCGAAGCCTTGCCTGCGCGCAAAGGGGATTGTCTGATCCTGTATTTCGGCTCGGCCAGCGCGCCCAGATTGTGCATAGTCGATGGTGGCCCTTCGCAGGTATATGGGCCGTTCCTGCGCCCAAGGCTCGAGGATATTCGTCAGCACAAGGCGCTTGGCCCGACTGATGCTCTGATCGTCGATCTTCTTGTCGTCAGCCATCTGGACGACGATCATATCAACGGCATCCTCGAACTGGTGCGCAAAGAGGCCGAAATTGTCACCGGCGGGGCCGAGCCGAAATATCTGAACATCCATCGCATGTGGCACAATGTCTTTGATGACATTCTGGGCAATGCCGCTGATGAACTGCCGGTTGTGGTTGGCGGGCTCGCTGCGCTGAACTCGGACGACGCAAGGGCCCGGTTGACGCAGATTCTGGACCAGGAGAAGAATGAAAGCGACGCGGTGCTGGCCAGTATCGGTCAAGGCCGCGACCTTCGGAATGCCGTGGCGCCACTGACTGCACAGGGGCTCGAGATCAACGCGCCATTCCGGCCCGAGGATCTGATCCAGATGACCGAGACCGACAGCGATGTCGTGACAAGTTTCGGCAATGATCTGAAAATCACCATCATTGGCCCGATGCGGGCCGAAGTGGATCGGTTGCAGCGTGAATATGACAAATATCTGGAAAAAAAGCGCCTCAACGTTCCAGCAGCCGAGGCGTTTCTGGCCGCATTCTCAAAAGACACCAGCGTTACCAATTTATCTTCGATCGTGATGTTGTGCGAAGCTGGCGGAAAGTCCGTTCTGATGACCGGAGACGCGCGGGGCGACAAGGTTCTGGAAGGTTTGGAGAAAAAAGCACTGCTGCAACCCGGCGGGACATTTCATGTAGATGTTCTGAAAGTGCAGCATCACGGCAGCCCCCGCAGTTCCGAGGCAGAGTTCTTCAAACGCGTAACGGCGGATCATTATGTATTCAGCGGCAATGGCGATCATGGAAACCCTCATCCCGTCACGCTGGAAATGATCCGGCAAGCGCGTGGCGCTGCCTCGATGACCTTCCATTTTACCTACTCCATCGCTGAGATTGACGAAAAAAGCGAAGACTACGCTGTCAGCCGCAACAAACCTTGGACGCCCGAAGAAAACGGCGTGGCGCATTGGATCGCAACCCATGCCGGGGTGGGCAGCAATCTGGTGATCAACGTTCCGACGGATCGCAGGGGTGTCAGGATTGATCTTCTGGACGCTATCGAGTTTTAGAAAGGGCGGGTCATGAGCCATGCAATCCCCAAGAAAGACCGCAAAAAGCTGCAAAGCGCGTTCTCTGATCAGCGCCTTACGATGTATTTGGGGGCAGGAGTCTCGGCTGGCAGCGGATTGCCGACATGGGAAAAACTTGTTCTTGCACTTTACTTTGCGACGGTCTCGGAACAGCGCCTTCCCGGGTGGCGGCCTTTTCCCAACTACCTTTTTGCCATTGCCGATTGGTATCTGACAACGCGGCAAGAGCCGCTGGAAATTACGGCACGCAAGCTCAAGGCTTTACTGTCCGAGCGCCAGGATGAGAGTTCAGATTTTCAAACTGCGTTGCGAAACGCGCTTTATGGATTGCAAACCGACAGTCTGGATCAGCAGGAACCGCCCCCGATCCACCATAATGCGACGTTAATGGCCGTGCGTGACCTGTGCCTTGCCAAGACGAAGGCGGCCTACGGGGTGCGTTCGGTCATCACCTACAACTACGATGACCTGCTTGAACGGGCATTGGCCGAAGCAAGCCAGCGGAACGTATCGCCGGTTTTTGATCACTCGCCTGCTGATGAGGGGCATCTACCGGTGTTTCACGTTCATGGCTACTTGCCGTTTCTGCCGGATCCAGACCGCAAGGATGAGGGACTGATATTTTCGGAAGAGGAATACAATCAGACCGCAACGGACCCATATCATTGGTCCAACATCGTACAACTGCGCGAAATGTCCAACAGCGTGGGCGTGATGGTGGGTTTGTCGCTGTCGGATCGCAATATCCGAAGGCTTCTTGATGCGCTGAAACAGGCCCCGGTGCGACCAGAGCTTTATGCATTGATGAGAGAGCCTTACAAGATCGAGATGTCCGAGCAGGATGTCAATCAGATCAACGACAAAGCGGTCAGTCTTTTTCGCGAGTTCAGAAAGTCCGGGATCAAAAATCGGGGCGGTTCCGATTCCGTAGGCTTCAATCACGGACCGGCCCTCAAGACAAAGCGGCGATACGCCCATGACATTCGCGGTATCACTTCGGCAGTGGATGATATCGACAAATCCATGGACGAGGCAGTGCTGAAAGAGCTGGGCATCACGCCAATCTGGTACAACACGCACAGCGACATTCCGAAGATACTGAAAGAGATATCAGATGTCTGATCCCACTGAACAAATTAACAAAAACAAGGCGCTGACGGGTCTTGCGCTATCAGGCGGTGGTTTTCGAGCGGTGTTGTTCCATACCGGCGCACTGATCCGGCTGAACGAACTGGGGCTATTGCCGCAACTGGATCGCATCACCAGCGTTTCCGGCGGGTCGATCGTGTCGGGCCGTCTGGCGGTATGTTGGGGCGATCTTGATTTCTCGGACAATGGCGTGGCGCGCGCATTTCAGGCGCAGGTGGTTGATCCCCTGCGGGCGCTTTGTAGCCGGACGCTGGATCTGAGGGTGATCATTCTGGGACTTTTGCCCATTGGCAAAGGCGTAACCGACCGATTGATGGATGCTTATGACACCGCGCTCTTTGACGGTCAAACCCTGAACAACCTGCCATCCAGGCCTCATTTCATCTATCAGGCTGCAAACCTGTCGACAGGCCGTTCAGTCCGGTTTTCCGATCGGCGCATTGCGGATTACCTGATAGGTGAGATCAAGGATGTATCGTCCTTTCGGCTGGCACAGGCCGTCGCGGCCTCCAGTGCCTTTCCACCGGTCTTGTCCCCGGTCAGGCTGCGGCTGGACCCAAACGCCTGGAGTCCGATGGATGGTGCCGATCTGTTTGAAGATGTTCAGCAGAAAAGCGAACTGCTGCTGACCGATGGCGGATCGTATGACAATCTGGGCGTCGAGCGTATTGATGGCTATGGCACTATTCTGGTCAGTGACGCCGGCGCAGCGTTCAGGTTGCAGCGGGGGTTTGCCTTGCTGTCGCCGAAACAGGTTCTGCGGACGCTGAACATGACAATGGATCAGGTGCGCAGCGTTCGGCTGAGGTATCTGTTCGACATGGTGAAAGGGCGGGATGATACGCTGGCCTATTGGGGCATCGGGCAAAGGCCCGAGAAAATTTCCCTGTCGCCTGCTTTGACTGTCAGCCCGCAAACCGCCCAAAAACTGTCCAGAACCCGGACACGTCTGAACCGGTTCACCGATGAGGAGCAGGAGCAGTTGATAAACTGGGGCTATGCGGTTTGTGATACCGCAACGCGGAGTTTCCAAAGCGACACTTCACCGGCTCCAAAATTCCCGCACCCAGATCGCCGCATGTAACGCTTATCCTAGTTTCCCAGCGCTGCGATCACCTGTTTTGCCAGCGGCAGCGGCGAGTAGCCAAGCCGCGAGGGCGTGAGGCCAAGCCTGACGATCACCAGATCATGTGACGGGAATATACCGATGGATTGGCCGTCATGCCCCTGCATCCAGACCGCATCTTCAAACGGGGGTAGATCGCCGGGCGGTTCAATCCAAAGATGGCCCTTGGCATAAAGCCCGTCAGAGGCCTCGACCGGTTCGAACATCCAGTCTACGAAGCCTTCGGGTAACATCTGCCGTCCGTTCCAGGCCCCTTTCTGCAACAGGAACTGCCCAAACCGGGCCCAGTCGCGGGCCGTTGCGTACATGTAGCTTGATCCGACAATTGTGTCGTTGGCATCGGTTTCCAAAACGGTCGAGGTCATGCCCAGCGGTTCAAACAACACCTCGCGCGGGTAAGTCAGGCTGTCACCCTGAACCGCGTCCTGCCATGCGCGCGACAAAACCGTTGATGTCCCCGAGGAGTAGTTGAAGACCGCGCCGGGTTTTGCATCTACCGCGCGGTTTGCCGCGAAACCGGCCATGTCGTCATTCAGATAGAGCATCCGGGTGACGTCCGAGACGTCGCCATAGTCCTCATTCCAATCCAACCCGCTGGACATGGCCAACATGTCCGCGATTGTGATTTTGCTCCGGCTGTCAGTAGTCCAATCCGGATAGCTGGCGGTCAGATTATCGTCTAGTGACATTTGACCCGACCTGATCAAAGTGCCGATCAGCCCTGCTGTCACGGTTTTGGTCATCGACCACCCAAGCAGCGGCGTGTTTTCATCAAACCCGTCAGCATAGCTTTCGCCCACGATCCGCCCGTTATGCACAATCACAACGGCGCGGTAGCCCTCGCCAAGCAGTTCTTCCTCAGACAGCGTCGCATCCAATGAGGGGGTCAGAGACGGCGTCACGTCGTTGCCGCGCGGCCATGTGCCCACGGACAGTGGCGAAAGCGCGGGCAGAGTGCGGTTGCTGAGGTCGGCGTCGTGAACATTGGTACATCCAAGACCTTCGCGGTACTGCGATGTAGCCGGGGCGAAGACCTTGAACATCCGGGCCGTGACGCTTTGCCGATCCGGGTCCACCTTGATCGAGACCTGTCTGAGCAGCGGATGCCCCGGGGCCTGTACGTCGACGGACAGAACCTCTTGTGGGTCGCGGCCTGCTATAAAGACGTTCGAGCAGACGATTTTGGCTGAATAGTTCGTGCCGACCTTCAACAGGTTTGGCGGTGCGATCAGCAGATATCCGATCGCAGCAACAACACCCAAAGCCGCAACCACGGCAACACGCCTCAACGCTCTTCCAAACATATAGTTCCCGAACGGATGTCCGGCCTCATCGTCCCGCCGTCATCAATTCAGACTGTGGTATGTTTGGCCAGACTTCCGTCGCGTACCCCCGCCGGATCAGGAATAGTCGGAAACCAGCAGGAACTCGGGCACAGTGTCTTCCTCGATCGTTGCAAAGCGCGGGATTGGGTCCTCGAAGACGTTGTCGGTGCGATCGTCGTTCACGGTCGAGACCTCTCCGATCAGACAATCGCCCTGTTCCGCCCAGAATGCGTGCCAGATGCCGGGCATCAGCGTCACACTCTGCCCGGGTTTCAGCCGCAGCAGTTCACCGGGCTGGATCGTAACCGGGCATCCGTCGCTGGGCACAACAACCGCGGTGTCGCGGTCGATCCCGCCCTCGGGATCCGAGGCATAGATTTCCATGACAAGATCGCCGCCGCCTCGATTTATGATATCTTCGGCCTTGAGGATATGGCGATGCATCGGCGACAGCTGTTTATCGCGCGAAATCAACAGCTTTTCGGCGTAGAGCATCCCGCGTCCCGCGCTCAGGTCATTGACGTCGCCATTGCGCAACGTGAACAGGAACAGACCCAGTTCGTCGAATCGACCCTGCCCGTAGTCGGTGATATCCCAACCCAGCCCGCGTTCGCGAATGCCGTCGGCCTGTGCGCTGCGCATCTGGTCCGGGGTCCAGTCGGCAAAAGGCGGTAGGACCGCGCCGAAGGAATGGATAAAGGCCTGCGCCTCGGTCTTGATGCGGTTGATGTCAGATCGTTTCATTTGGGTCTCACTGCTCGGGAAGTTCATGCGCCCAAGGCGGGTTTGCCCCGGCGCGCGATACGGTAATTGAGGCGACCTGTGCCCCTTGGGCCAGGGCCGAACGCAGTGCTTCAGCCGGAAGCGACGGCAGGGCGGATTTGTTCAGATAACCGGACGCATCCAATGCGGCCAATACGCCTGCGTTGAATGTGTCGCCTGCACCAACCGTATCAACAACTGCGACCTTATTGACAGGAACCGTCACCTCGGTCCCGTTTGCCATATATCCGGTGGCCCCGTCGCTGCCACGCGTCAGGATCACAATGCTCGGCCCAGCCTGCAGCAACAAAGGGATTTTTTCCGCAAGATCCTCGGGCCCGGGAATGATCCAGTTCAGGTCTTCATCCGAAACTTTGACAATATCGGCCTGCGCGATCATCCGGTTCAGTCGGGTGCGATATCGTGTCTGATCCGCGATGAAATCCGGGCGGATATTCGGGTCCAGCATCACGGCCCTATCCGTCCCGTGGCGTGACAACAGCGCGGCATAGGCATCTGCGCAGGGCTCGCAGGCCAGACTGATCCCGCCCAGATACAGGGCTGTGACCCCGGGTAGTTGGTCCGGCATGTCTTCGGAGCTCAGCATACGCCCGGCAGAGTTTTCGTCCATGAAACTGTATGTGGCTTGTCCGTCGCTCAGCTTCACAAAAGCCAGCGTTGTAGGGCGATCACGGGTGATGACATGGCTGGTATCCACATGGCTGATCTGCAGCGCGGCCATCAGTTGCTGACCAAACATGTCTGTCGAAAGCCCGGTCAACATTGCGGCGGGCGCACCGAGGCGACCCAGACCAATGGCTGTATTAAATATGGCTCCGCCGGAATGGGGGACAAACCCGCTGACACCCGAAACCGTGGGTTCGGCGATCATGTCGATCAGGGCTTCTCCGCAGCACAGGATCATCTTGGGGTTCCTTTTGACTTTTGCGTGCACTCAATGCGCCAGCGCATTTTTGCAGAAGTTGTTGGCGCCAATGATGCCAAATTCATCCAGTTCCGAAATATAAAGGTTCATACCGCGCCGCAAATCATCGAACCGCCCCCCCGCATTGAAAGCGTCGCAAAAATCCTGACCGAAAAGCCAGCGGTTTTTCTCAGCCACTCCGCCGACCAAAAACACACCACCGGTGGGGATAAGGGCGACGGCAAGATCGCCCATGATCGCTCCCAGATGCTCGGTAAACATCCGGGCCGCCTTGACGGCGATGGCATCGTTTCCGTCGCGTGCGCCCTGCAGGATATCTTTGGCAGACCGGATGGGCATCTCTGCCTGTCCGCTGGCCAGACCAACAGCTTGATACAGGATCGGCAGGCCGGTCCCGCTGAGGAACATTTCTGCTTCTATCGCAAGGCTGTCTGCAAAGAAGCAATCGGGTGCGATGTGGCGCGCGGCGTCGAAAATTTCGACCTCGTCCCGGTGGCGCGGGGACAGGCCCATGTGGCCACCCTCGCCGGACAGCGTGTGATAATGCCCTTCCGAGTATAACAGCGCGCCGACCCCTAGCCCAGTGCCGGGGCCCACCACCAGCCGAGTGCCCGCAGGGGGTGTTTCGGCCCCTTGCAGGACGGTAACATCGACGGCGGTCACGTTCGCCACCGACCATGCGGCGGCGGTGAAGTCGTTGATCACAAATGTCCGCTGCGCTCCGGTTGCGTTGGCCAGCTCGGCCTCGGACAAGGCAAGGTCTGCATTGGTCAGGTGGATTACCCCATCGCGAACCGGTCCTGCGCCCGCCGCTACAACCGCCCGTGGGTCAGTGCCCACCGTATCGCGCACGCTGTGAAGGGCGGAGCGCAAATCCGCCAGATTGCCGGTGGGGTATTTGTAGAGATCTGTCAGCTCTCCGTTGGTGACGACCCCCAGTCTTGTGTTGGTACCGCCAATATCGGCGACCAAAGTCCAGTGATCGTGCATTGCACCTGCCGAGGGAACCCAAGGGGCAGGTTGAGCTGTTGACAGAGCCGGGCGTAATGCTTCCAGCACCTTCGCATTCGGGGTTTGAACAAACAGGCCCGCGGTCCTTGGTAGGGGGCGTACGGCCTCGACATGATCTGCCATCTCGGAGTCGTTTTGGGCAGTAACGGTAATGTATAGCGGCAGGTCCGTCGAAAGGGGTTCGACGGTCTCTGCGGCGACGGGGTTGTGCGTTATCAGACCATACCAGTCGATTGCGGTTGTTATGATCGGAAAGTCATCCTCATACCCTTCAGGAAGATGATCACCATATGCGGTAACAAAACTATCCGGATATGAGCCGCTAAAAACGGCCTGATGTAAGGCTTGGGTATTTGGATTGCTCAGGTCAAACTCGACACCGATGTTGCGCATCCCAAGCGTGCGCAGCGCCTGAACGGCGCGACCGCTAGACAAAAGGCGATGATGCATCTCGCGCGCGAGGGTGCGTTTGTCTGAATCGGGCGATCGCCCCGAATCCCCGATCGCAAGGCTGAACAACCGGTCGCCAAATCCCAAGGCGATGATTTCGGCAAAATTGGCGAAGCGATCGGCGATATCTCGATTGCGCCAGCCCCCACGGTCCGCCAGATCAAGGGGTAGGGGATTTGCGTCCAGAACCACGCATGGGCGAAGTCCATTTTCCAGCAGACGATCAGTCAGACGGTCGAAATGCTCCAAAGCATTTGGATCGGGATGCCCGCGCCATTGCGGCAGAATTTCGGCCCAACGGACTGGAAACCGGACACCGTCAAACCCATTTGCCTGTAATTCCAGACCGGGCGTGGCCGTTGACAGGCCAAAAAGAAACGACTCCGGGAAATCGGAACGAGTGTATTTCATACGCGCAACCTGTTGTGGACAAGATCTGCCACATTGCCCCTAGCAGCTTATGTTAGCGGTATCAAACTAATTGACGCTCGCGCTATTCTGCTGAGGTGACGCTAGTCTTGCGCAAGGATGGCAACATCGCAACCATCTACGACCTGACCGCCCCATTCGACGGGATGCGCATTGTAGTTGATCATGAAAACACGATCTGATGTTTCGCGTCTGCGTAAACCATCGGGCATGGGATAAAGGTCCACACCGCTCTCTTTCGCGCCCAAGTTGATGATCCGATCCCACAGATCATCATCGGGGAAGCCCGACAGATACCAAAGACCATCTCCACCTTTCAATGCGGGGGTGCCGTCCGAATAGCTAAGCAAATCTGGGCCATCGCCGGACAGGCGTTCGACCCAGTGCCGTGCGGCACCACCACCTTGAACTGGGCGTGTGGCAGAAGGTGGCAAGGTCTCAACCAATTCAACATCGCAATCCAGTTGTTGGATGCCCGGGCGGCCCCGAGCCGGGATATTGAAGTCTCGATCGATGGCTCCGGTGCGTGGCCCCAACACTGCGAGGTTACTGCCATCACAGATCTGCTCGATGAGAATGTCGTCCATCGTCGCCAATCCCGGCGCCAGGATCAACTTGTAAGCCGGGGTCGCGATGTCGGCAGTTGATATGAAATCCACTGATAAACCTGCCCGGCGCAATGCCCTGTAGGCCGAAAAGGCAAGGCGGAAATAGTCGAACCCTGCGCCCTGTGGCTGCGTCGCCCATGCCCAGTCAGAGGCATAGTCAAAAACAATCGCAACCTGTGCTTGCGTCTGTACCACATCGCCCAAAGCAGCCAAGTCGTTAGCAGTTTGGCGTGCCTCGGCCAGAGCGGGTGCTGCGCGGTTGTGTGGCGTTAGAAGGCCTGCATGCATCTGTTCTTGCGCCATTGGGGCCTGTCGCCAGCGAAAATAACTGACAACCTCGGCCCCATGAGCCACAGCTTCAAGCGACCAAAGTCGGACCATGCCGGGCAGGGGCGCCGGATTGTAGGGCGCCCAGTTCACCGGTCCGGGCTGTTGCTCCATCACCCACCAGCGGCCACGTCCAACCGCGCGATAAAGGTCATGATGAAAGGCCTGCATGTCAGGATCGCCCTGCTGCAAAAAGGCTGTTTTGTGGGTCTCATCAGCCTCAAGCCGGTCGGATAGAAATCCGATGGGATAGCTGTCCCATGTCGCGATATCCAGATCGGCACCGACGTGGAAATGATCGAAAGCCAGTTCGCGGCCCATGTAGTTGTGCAATAACGGGGCATCAGTGAGGTCTCGCAATATGTCGACCTGAGCCTTGTTGAATGCAACCACCTGATCCGAGCCAAAGCGGCGAAAGGCCAGAACATGCGCCGGGTTCGGTTCTGTCACGGTCTGATTTGGCAATTCGATCTGGTCAAAGTGGTTGTATTCCATTGACCAGAACACATTGCCCCACGCCGTATTCAAAGCCTCAATCGTGCCATATCTGCTTGCCAGCCAGCCCCGAAAGGCATTCAGCGAAGAGGTGCTGTAACTGATCGTCGTGTCATGGCAGCCGTATTCGTTGTCGATCTGCCACGCGGCAACATACGGATTGCGACCATAACGTTCCCCCATGATCCGCGCGATGCGTTCGCATTCATGGATATAGCCCTGGTGGCTAAAGCAATAGTGACGGCGAGAGCCGAATTTGCGCGGTTGACCTTGTGCATCCATCGCAAGCATGTCCGGGTATTTGTCCAGCATCCAGCGCGGAGGTGTCGCCGTCGGCGTGCCCATGACAACTTTCAGGCCCGCTTTGCCCAGTGTTTCGACCGCGCGGTCCAGCCAATCGAACCGCAAATCCCCCGGAGTGGGCTCCATCCGGCTCCATCCGAATTCACCGATACGGACCCACGTCAGGCCCGTTTCGACCATGCGGGCAGCATCGTCAGCCCACATCGCCTCGGGCCAATGTTCGGGGTAGTAGCAAACGCCAAGTTCGGGCTTCATAAGATAACTCTGTGTTCCGCCTGACCCTGACCCGAGTTTGGTACGGAAAAGGTCATTCCATTGGCGGGTTGTGCTTCAATCGCCTCTGCACTCAGTCCCTCTCGTGCAGTCGTGCAGAATAGTGTTGTCAGATCATTGCCGCCAAAGGCAGGGCATGACGTGTGCATTGCATCGATGGGCACTGCGTGCAGGAACTGTCCCGCAGCGTCGTAGACCGCGACCCGAGCCGATCCCCATTGGGCGATCCAGATGTTTCCATCTGCGTCCACAACCGCTCCGTCCGGATTCAGACCATCCCGCTGCAAATCTAGAAAGACACTGCTTTCTCCAACTGGCCATCCTGTTTCCGGGTTCAGATCCCACCGCATGACCTTTTTCGAGACAGTGTCACAGAAATATGCGCATGGCTTTACCGGTGGGAAACAAATCGCATTCGAGATCGTGATGTCCGTCACAAGCTGCCGCAATTCCCCGCGCCAAAAGCGATATATCGCGCCTGCACCGGGTTCGGCCTGTTTTCCCATCGTACCGATCCAGAATCCTCCCCAGGGATCAGCGCGCCCATCGTTGGATCGGGTTATAGGGTTATCATCCTCAAGCGGGACGATCAGTTCTTTTTCACCGCTGTTCAGTCCAAACCGCCACAGGCCGGTTTCCGACGCGATCAGCAACGTGTTCCGGTCCACCCACCCCGCGGCAGAGACGTGTTCATCGAATTGCCAGCTTTTGGGTGCTCCGTTTTCGCGCGTCATCAGCTGTTTGCCAATAATATCGAACCAGAACAATTGCTGCCGTTCAGGGTGCCACAATGGCCCTTCGCCCAATTCACATGGACGATCGTCGAAGACCTGGCTCATGCCGCGACCTCGTCATAGGCCGCCACGATCTGCTGAGCGCGATCGGATATTTCGGAAACGCTCATCCCCGGCTTGAACAACGCGGACCCTATGCCGAACCCATCCGCACCTGCTTTTGTCCATTGGCCAAAGTTTTCGGGACCTGCGCCGCCAACGGCGTAGATCTGCGTTCCCCTGGGCAACACGGGTCGCAAAGCGGCAAGGCCCGAAGGACCAGCCATGACGCCCGGGAATAGCTTCAAGCCAGAGGCCCCGGCTTTCAACGCGCCAAAAGCCTCGGTCGGGGTATACACCCCGGGCCAGCTTTGAAGGTTCAATTCAACGGAACGGCCAATCACATCGGCATCGAAATTGGGTGACACAATCAGTTTGCCGCCAACACCCGCCACTTGTTCAACTTCTTGAACAGTCAGAACCGTTCCCGCACCGATGAGGGAGCGATCCCCATATACGCTAACCAGTGTCGCGATACTGTCCAGCGGATCAGGTGAATTCAGCGGAACCTCGATCTTGTCTATACCCGCTTCGATCAGAGCGCGACCAACGGCTTCAGCCTCTGACGGGTTCAGACCGCGCAGAATAGCAATAATGGGGCGGCTCATGCTGTTTGCCTTGTCATTTCGCGGGCCAATGCCAAGCCGGCCAGTGTGGTCTGAGTGACATTTGCAGTTTCAACAAAAGCGCCTTGCTGGTTTAGTGCCTTTGCATAGATTTCTGTCAGCGTGTCGGCCCCTATGATGGCCAGTTGCTGACCCAGCCAGTAGGGGCGGGTGGCGGCAAGTTCGGCACCGATCAGCAGGCCAGATAATCGTGCGCGTGCAACGCCCGGATCCTGACCATTCAGCAAATCCGAAGCCCGAAGGCCAAACAGACGTGCAGCCAGTTGTTCGGGTTTGGAAAGCGCATCATTTGCGGCTTCGGCAAAGGCGGCGTCATCCCAACCTTCACCAACAGAATGCTGAAGCAATGACTTAGCTTTGAGCAGATCGAACAATTCACCGGTCATGAACGTACGAAAACTGACCACTTCACCGGCAATGACCTGCACCCATTTCGTATGCGTACCCGGCAGGCACAACACGCCATCCCAATTCGGATGTGATGCAAGAAAGCCCGCAATCTGTGTTTCCTCGCCTCGCATCACGTCGGGTGGGTCGAGCTGTTTCAGCCCGGGCACCACAAAGGCCCGAATGCGCGGGGTTGTATCGGGTACGCGGATAGGAACCCCTGGCACCGGGGCGGTTGGCACAGCGGAATACGGCGCTTCGACCCAACCCTGTCGCGCTCCGACCATTCCGCAGGCGATGACATCGACCGGAATCTCGTCCAGCCAGTCTTCGACGATATCCAGTAGTGCGGCCTCAAAACCTGAATTGGCAATACGCGCCAAACCATTTTCCGAATGCGCCTGATCCTGCACTCGGTTCCCTTGCATGGCCCAGGCGCGCAGATGGGACGTTCCCCAATCAACGGCGATCCATTCTGTAGTCATTATGTTACCCCGTTGTCACCACACCGCCATCTACCACCATGCACTGACCGGTCATCGCGCGGCTTGCATCTGATGCCAGAAACAATGTCGGCGCGATCATGTCTTCGGGGGCCAGATGCTCCTTCAGGCATTGGCGATCCATATGGGCCGCAAGATCCTCGGGCGTGGCCCATTGGTCCAGTTGTTTCTGGGTCAGAACCCAACCGGGGGCCAACGCATTGACGCGAATTTTCTTTGGCCCAAGCTCGCGTGCCAAAGACCGGGTCATGCCGGTAATCCCTGCATTCGACGTCGTGTAAATCGGATAGCCGGAATTGCCCATCATGTAGCTGATTGAACTGAAATTGATGATTGAACCGCCATCGTCCTGCATTTGTCGCGCAGCTTCCTGACAGGCAAAGAAATAGGCCTTGAGGTTCACTTCGATCATCCAGTCCCAAAATTCGGTTGTGGTTTCCGAAAGACCGTGTCGCTTGTCATTCGCGGCGTTGTTGACCAGCACTTTGATCGGGCCGTAAGCCTCTGCCGCTTTAGCCATTGTGGTATGTAAAAGTTCAGTATCGGTTATGTCTCCTTGCAGAAACAGCGGTGCGCGACCGTGTTTGTCCCGCATCTCTTCGACAAAGGCGCTGGCATCAGAGCGTCCGATAAATGCAACGTTGGCGCCCTGTGACAGAAATCCGTCAGTTAGCGATGCCCCAACGCCTGATCCACCGCCTGTGATGAACACCGATGCATCGTTGAGGTCGTGGAAAGTGGCTGGCTGGTCCATTAGTGGCTTTCTCTGGTCACAAGGCGTGTGTCTTTGCCGACGAGGAAATCGAGATCCGCGCCCTGATCGGCCTGCAAGACGTGGTCAATATAGAGTTTCGCGTAACCGCGGGTATAATGCGGATCGTCCGGTTGCCACGCAGCGCGGCGCGTGTTGAGTTCGGCGTCGTCCACCAGCAGTTCCAGTTCGCCTTTACTGGCTGAAACTCGGATGCGATCCCCGGTTTTTACAAGTGCAAGCGTGCCGCCTGCTTGCGCCTCGGGGCTGACATGCAGGATGACGGTGCCGAAGGCAGTGCCTGACATACGCGCGTCGGATATACGGATCATGTCACGCACACCTTGCTTTACCAGTTTGGCCGGGATTGGCATATTTCCAACCTCAGGCATCCCCGGATAGCCTTTGGGGCCACAGCCTTTGAGCACCAGAATGGTGTCCGCCGTCACCGGCAGATCATCGCGGTCGATATTGGCCTTCAGGTCTTCAATGCTTTCAAACACAAAAGCTTCCGCCTCGGTTTCAAGCAACTCATCCGTCGCCGCCGAGGGTTTCACGATGGCCCCATTGGGCGCCAGGTTGCCGCGCAACACGCGCAAACCTGCAGCGGGTTTAACCGGATCGTTGAAGGGACGGATGACGTCGGCGTTGTAGCATTCGGCCCCTTCGTAGTGGGCCGAAATATCTTTGTTCAGCACAGTCTTTGCGGGACGCAGGAAGGGTTTGAGCTCGTTCAGAACGACCGGAACACCGCCTGCGTAACAGAAATCTTCCATCAGGTATTTGCCCGAAGGCATGCAATTCACCAACAGAGGAATTTCTGAACCGATCTCGAAATCCTTCAGCGTCAGATCCACCCCGACGCGGCCCGCCAAAGCAAGCAGGTGGACGACCGCATTGGTCGATCCACCAACGGCGGCATTGGCGAGTATGGCGTTTTCGAACGCTTCCTTGGTCAGGATATCCGAGGGTTTGAGATCTTCGTCCACCATCTCGACAATCCGCTTGCCGGTCAGATGCGCCAGCGCCATGCGACGGGCGTCGACGGCGGGAAGGGCGGCGTTGGTGGGCAGGGACATGCCCATCGCTTCGACCAGCGAGGCCATGGTGGACGCGGTGCCCATCGTCATGCAGACCCCTGCGCTGCGCGACATGCCGGATTCGGCGTTCATGAAATCCTGCAGCGTCATTTCGCCCGCGCGAACCTCTTCCGAGAACTTCCACACATCGGTGCCCGATCCGATATCCTTGCCCTTGAATTTACCATTCAACATCGGCCCGGAACTGACCACGATCGACGGCAGATCGACCGACGCGGCGCCCATCAGCTGCCCCGGCGTGGTCTTGTCACAGCCGCCCAACAAAACGACGCCGTCAATGCCGTAGGCGCGGATCGATTCCTCGACATCCATCGCCAAAAGGTTCCGGAACAGCATGGCCGTTGGTTTCATTTGGGTTTCGCCCAGAGACATGACGGGGAACTCGACCGGGAAACCTCCGGCCTCCCACACGCCGCGTTTGACGCCCTCGGCCAGATCGCGCAGACCGGAGTTGCAGGGCGTCAGTTCCGACCACGTGTTGCAGATACCAATGATCGGACGCCCGTCAAACGCGTGATCGGGAAAGCCCTGGTTCTTCATCCACGAGCGGTGAATGAACCCGTCCTTGTCAAGTTTTCCGTACCAATGCTGAGAGCGGCGTTTTTTCATTTCGGGCGGTGCTTTTCGTGGCTGGGGTTGGATTTGAGTATTTGTGAAAAGATGAAGATCAGGCTGCGCGCGCCGGGCGACACCAGTCTGGCAGCCAGTCGGCGTGTGCCGTGAGCAAGTCGCTCACCAGGCTGCGGATCTGACGCAGGTCCAGTTCGGCGGCAGTGTGCGGGTCCATCATCGCGGCGTGGTAGATGTATTCGGGGTTTTGGTCGGTCAGCGCCCGCACGGTCAATTCCTGCACGTTGATCTGAGTGCGCATCAGGGCCACCAATTGTGGCGGAATGTCAGTGACGACGGACGGCTGTACGCCGTTGCTGTCGATCAGACAGGGGGTTTCGACCGCAGCGCCCAAAGGCAGTTGCGGGATCTGGCCGGTATTGGGCAGGTTGCCATAAGCCGCGTAAGGCGTATCGGTGACGATCGCATTCATCAGGTCGGCGGCAAATTCGTGGCTGCGGGCCACGTCAATGTCGCGACCATCGGTCAGGGTTTTGGCCTGTTCCTTCCAATTCGCCACCTGTTCGACACACCGGGTGGGGTATTCGTCCAGTGGGATCGAGAACTGTTCGATCAGGTCGTCCCGCCCGTCCTTGATAAACCACGGCACGTATTCGGCCAGATGCTCGGAGCTTTCGGTGCAGAAATAGCCCAGGTGATCCATCACCTCGTACCGCACCCTGTTTGGGCAGCGGGGCATCAGCAAGGGCGGTTTGGGGAATTTGCCCTGCGCATAACCTTGACGAAGCGCGGGATAGAGATCGCGGCCCTGATGTTCAAGCCGCAGGAAGAAGGCGACGTGGTTGACGCCTGCGACCTTATAGCGGAACTCGTCTTTGGGCAGGTCCAGATCGTGGGCCAGTTCTTCGACGGTGTTCTGGACCGAGTGGCACAGGCCGACATGTTTGAGGTTCGGGAACCGCTCGGCCAAGGCCCATGTGTTGATCGCCATCGGGTTTACGTATTGCAACAACGTGGCGTTGGGGCACAGTTGCATCATGTCCTGCGCCACATCCCACAGCACCGGAACCGTGCGCAGGCCGCGCATGATGCCACCGATGCCAAGTGTGTCGGCGATGGTCTGGCGCAGGCCGTACTGCTTGGGGATTTCAAAATCCGTAACGGTGCAGGGCTGATACCCGCCGACCTGAAACGCGGTGATGACAAAATCGGCACCATCCAAAGCGGCGCGGCGGTCGGTGTGGGTGGATACCGAGGCCCCTGTGCCGACCGATCGGATCATCGCGCGGGCCACGGTCTCGCTTTCGGCCAGGCGCTGCGGGTCGATATCCATCAGCGCAAAGTGGCTGTCAGCCAGTGCCGGGGTCAGCAGGGCGTCGCCCACGATATTCTGCATGAATATCGTGGAGCCTGCTCCGATAAAGGTGATCTTGGTCATTTGGCAAACCTTTGGTTTGACGTTATTTTACGGCACCGAGGGTCAGACCCGCGATGAAATGTTTCTGCATCAGGAAGAACATGGCGACCGGCGGCAGGGCCGCGACGATGGAACCGGCACTCATCAATTGATAGGCGGCGCGAAACTGGGCGTTAAAGCTGGTAATCCCTGCGGTAACCGGCTGGCTTTCGGCGCCTTGCGTCAAGACGACAGCCCAAAAGTAATCGTTCCAGATGAAGGTGAAGATCAGCACGCTGAGCGCGGCAATCGCAGGTTTCATCAGGGGCAGAACAACGTACCAGAAAATGCGCCATTCGCTGATGCCCTCGACCCGCGCGGCCTCGATCAGCTCAAAGGGTAAGGCACGGATGAAGTTGCGCATGAAGAGGGTACAGAACCCTGTCTGGAACGCGATGTGGAACAGCACCAGCCCGGTTTTGGTGTTGTAGAGCCCCAATTCCAACGTCAAGTCACGCACGGGCACCATCAGGATCTGGAACGGGACGAAGTTGCCAGCAACGAACATGAAAAAGATCCAGAGGTTCGACTTGAACTTGTAGATGCCAAGCGCAAAGCCGGTCATGCAGCTGAGTGCGACGGCTCCGATCACCGTAGGGATTGTGATCAGGAACGAGTTCAGCAGGTATCGCGGCATGTCCGAATTGAAGAACACCTGCCCGTAGTTGAAGGCCCCTTCAAAGCTGGAGGGCAGTCCCCAGTAGTTGGCGTTGGTGAAATCCGCCGCCGGTTTGACCGAGAACAGGGCCACAGCCAAAAGCGGTCCCAGCCAAAGCAGCAGGGCAATGGGCAGCATGGCCTGATAGGTGATTTGCGCCGCACGGGGTTGTTTTTCGATGGGTTTGGGAAACATCTCAGTGCCCCTTTTCTTCGCGATACATAGACCACAGGAAGTAGGCGATGAAGCAGAGCATGATCAGGAACAGGATCACGGCGATGGCCGCGCCATATCCCATGCGGAAACCATATTCGGACAGCGCGACCTCGAACATGTAATAGGCCAGCACGCGGGACGATCCGAACGGCCCCCCCTGGGTCATGATCGAGATCAGGTCAAAGGACCGCAGCGCACCGATGATGGTCACGACGAAGGCGATGAACGTGGCGGGGCGCAGTTGGGGCAGGATGATGTGCCACAGCATCCGCGCGCCCTTTGCACCGTCCAGACGTCCGGCTTCGATCTGTTCGGGGTCCACGGCGTTCAGGCCGGTCAGGTAGAGGATCATGCAATAGGCGGTTTGCGGCCACAGACCGGCGAAGATGATGCCGTAGGTGACGAAACGTTCGTCGCCCAGCACGTTTAGTGGGCCAAGGCCGAAAAAACCCAGAAATTCGTTCAGCAGGCCAAAGGTTGGGTCATAAAACCATGTGAACACAAGGCCCACAACGACCTGAGAAATGACGAAGGGAAAGAAAAACAAAGACTTATAAAGGCGGATGCCCCAGACGGTCTGGTTCAGGAACAGGGCAATGAACAGCCCTGCCGGGATCGCAGCGAGATACAGGATCAACCAGATCAGGTTGTTCTTGAGCGAGATATAAAACGCGTCGCGGTCAACCCATTCCCAATAGAGGTCCTCGTAGTTGCGGAATCCTACGTATTCTGCAGCCCCAAGGCCGTCCCATTCGTAAAGTGACAAGTTGAAAGATTGAAACACCGGTATGATCACGTAGACCAAAAAGAACAGCAGGCCGGGGGCCAGAAACAGCCACGGGGCAATGCGCTGCTGATTGCGGTGGAACCAGCTTTCCTGTTCGGGGACGTCTACAGCTGCGGTCATGAGGCATCTCGGGTTTTGTGAGGTGAAGGCGGGCTGAAGCCCGCCCTACGATTGCAAGTGACGTGGGTCGGGCATCACGCCCGGCCCAAGAAGCTGGATCAGTTGTCGTAGATACGCTGACGCGCGCGTTCCAGCTTGGCCAGAATCTTGTCTGCGTTGTCAGGCTTGACCATGAATTCCTGGAAGCCTTCCATCGAGACCTTAGCCATCTCAGCCGGTGCGTCGCGATCCCAGAACTGGGCAACACCACCGGGGCTGTTCGACGACAGCATTTCAAAGCCCTGATTCAGGAACTTGTCGTCATCGACCGCCGATTGAGCATTTACAGGAAGCTGGCCGAGGTTCTTGCCGTTGTTGATTTCGGTTTGAACATCAGGCGAAACAACAAAGCGTAGGAATTCACGTGCTGCTTCTTTGTTCGATGCGTTGGCCGGGATGTGGAACGTATCGGTCGGCGCGTCTTCGGCCAGTTCGACATCGGGGTTAATCGCAACGAACTGGTAGAAGTCCAGTTGATCGTCGCTCAGGCCTGCTTCGCGCAGAGGGGCGACGGCAAAGTTGCCCATCAGATAGGCCGTAGCTTCACCGTTCACCATAAAGGGCAGCGCTTCCTGCCAGCTATAGGTCTGGTGGTTGTCGATGAACGCACCCATGTCGATCAACTGCTTCCAGTTGGCGAAGGTCTGCTTGACGCGGTCGTCTTCCCAGCTCACTTCACCATTGGCCAGTTGCTGGTGGAAGTCGAAGCCGTTGGTGCGCATGTTCAGGTAGTCGAACCAGCCACCGGCGGTCCACAGGAACTTGGTGCCAATGGTATAGCAGGCGCGACCCGAATCGACGATCTTCTGGCAGTTGGCCAGTTCTTCTTCCCATGTGGTGGGCTCGGACAGGCCCAGCTCGTCAAAGATGTCTTTGCGATAGTATACGCCCCACTGGTAGTAGGTATAAGGTACACCCCATTGCTTGCCGTCAATGGTCATGGCACCTTTGGTCGACGCCAGGTTGTCACCGATTTCGGCTTCGGCCCACAGGTCAGAGACGTCTTCGAACAGACCGGCCTCGACATAAGGTTTCATACGGTTAGCGGCATACCATGTGGCTACATCCGGTGTGTCCGCCGTCAGAAAGTTGCGAATCTGGGTCTTGTACGCCTCACGGTCGATCACGGTGGTCTCGATTTCGAGGCCAGGGTGCTGCGCTGCGAACTGCTCGATCATTGCTTCCATTGTCGCGCGCGGCGCGGGGTTGGATGTATCCAGGAAAATCCGCAGCTCGCCTGTGAGTTCGGCGGCCACAGGCGCAGCAAGTGCGACACTGGCTGCCAGAGCGGCAGCAGTACGCTTGAACATGGAATGCATGGTTTCCTCCCTATAGCTTCCATTTGTGGTTCCAAATATTGAAACCTTGTTTTATATATTGAAAACTACACATCGAATCAGTTAGTCTTGTCAAGACCCTCGTGCATAAGCGCGACGGTCACAGGAGGAGGACAAGCACCCGTGGCAGGTGACGGAACAATCGGCAAAGCATGCGATGTGCTGGAGCAGGTGGCCGCATTCGGACGCCCGGTCCGTTTTGCGGAACTGCTGGAGAAAAGCAGTTTTCCAAAAGCGTCTCTGTATCGGTTTCTGCAGACCCTGACCAACCAGAATATGTTGCACTACGATCCCGACCGTCAGACCTATTCTCCGGGGCTGCGCCTTGTGCGCCTGGCGCATTCGGCTTGGACGCAAAGCTCGCTGGCTCCGATTGCGCGTCCGTTTCTGGACGCGCTAAGCCGGGAAACAGGTGAGACCGTACATCTGGCGCAGCTTGACTCCAGTCAGGTACTTTATGTCGACAAACGCAATGCAGCACAGCCGATCGAAATGTATTCGCAGGCCGGAAAGGTTGGTCCGGCCTATTGTACCGGCGTCGGCAAGGCGATGATGGCGTTTCTGGATGACGACGCGCTGAGTAAAGCCGTGTCGCAGCAAAGCTATCACCGTTTTACCGATAACACGCTTACGACCGAGGCGGCGCTGCGCGCCGATCTTGATATGATACGTCAGCGTGGGTACGCGATTGACGATGAAGAACATGAACCCGGTATCATCTGCGTTGCCTGCCCTGTGTTGACCACAGGGGGGCGGATGCTGGGGGCGATTTCCATCACGGGAACAACCGCGCGGATGACTTTCAGCCAGTTGGAAACCTGGATTCCGCGAATTCGTCGGGTAGCCGATCAAATCGGAGCCGAGGCGCAGGCTTGGCGGTTCCCGGAAACCCGCGCAGACGTAATCAATAACAGGATGCAAGCGACATGACAGGTGTGACACTGAATCGGGCAATCAAACGGTACGGCCAAACTCAGGTCATCCATGGCGTTGATCTGCAGATCGAGGATGGTGAGTTCTGCGTCTTTGTCGGCCCGTCCGGCTGCGGCAAGTCCACGCTGTTGCGGATGATAGCAGGGCTTGAGGAGACATCGGAAGGTGAGATTCATATCGGCGCGCGCGACGTGACGCATATGGACCCTGCCAAACGCGGAGTAGCGATGGTGTTTCAGACCTATGCGCTCTATCCGCATATGACCGTGGCCGAAAACATGGGCTTTGGGCTTCGAATGAATGGCGTGGCGAAGTCCGAGATCGATCAGAAGGTTCAGGAAGCGTCGAACATTCTGAAACTGGATCAATATCTCAAGCGCAAGCCCAAGGCGCTTTCGGGTGGTCAGCGTCAGCGCGTTGCAATTGGTCGCGCCATCGTGCGCGGGCCTGAAGTATTTCTGTTCGATGAACCCTTGTCGAACCTTGATGCAGAATTGCGGGTTGAAATGCGGGTCGAAATCGCGCGTCTGCACAATGAAATCGGCGCAACCATGATCTATGTGACGCACGATCAGGTCGAGGCCATGACCATGGCGGACAAGATTGTCGTGCTGCGGGATGGGCGCATCGAACAGGTTGGTGCTCCGATGGATTTGTATCGCGATCCCGACAACAGGTTCGTCGCTGGGTTCATTGGCTCTCCGGCCATGAACTTTTTGGATTGCGACGTCGTAGACGGCAAGGTGCAGCATCCGGCACTGACCGATGATATTCCGGTGACGCAAAGCGTTCCGGCCAATGCAACAAGGGTTACACTTGGCATTCGGCCCGAGCATATTCAGATCGACCGTTCTGGCGACACTTGCAGCGTTGATCTGACCGAGGCGCTTGGTGGTGTGTCCTATTCCTATTTGCTGACGTCAAAGGGCGACAAGCTGATTGTCGAGGAACGGGATGACCAACGAAGCACAATGGGCGATAGGATCGGTATTTCGGTCCGTCCGGAACGTGCGATGCTGTTTGACCCGGAAACCGGGCTGAGGCTGCGCTGAGATACGATTTCACAAAATGAAATCGGGCCGGAAACTTTTCGAAGTTTCCGGTGCCTGCGGTTGAGAGGTTGCGATAAGACGGATTGCGGGACTTTCATATTGGATTTTGGATCCAATATCCTATAGACGAGGATTCGTGTATATACGCAACGGAGTTCCCGCGATGTCAGTCAATATCTTCACCGGCACGATGCCCGCTTTGATGACCCCGTGTACACCTGAACGCGAACCGGATTTTGATGCGCTGGTCCGTAAGGGGCGCGACATGATCGCGGTGGGGATGTCAGCGGTCGTTTATTGCGGCTCGATGGGGGACTGGCCGCTGCTGACCGACGCGCAGAGGATGGAAGGGGTCGAGCGGTTGATTGATGCCGGTCTGCCGGTTGTGGTCGGCACCGGTGCAATCAACACGAAATCTGCCGTTGCACATGCTGCGCACGCACAAAAGATGGGGGCCGCCGGGTTGATGGTGATCCCGCGCGTATTGTCTCGCGGCAGCTCTCCGACTGCGCAGAGAAACCACTTTAGGGCCATTCTCGAAGCTGCGCCCGACGTCCCCGCGATTATCTACAACAGCCCGTATTATGGGTTCGCCACGCGTGCTGATCTGTTCTTTGCGCTGCGCGCCGAACACCCCAATCTGATTGGGTTCAAAGAGTTCGGAGGCCGTGATGACCTGCGTTATGCTGCCGAGTATATCACTAGCCAAGATGATCAGGTTACGCTGATGGTTGGTGTGGATACCGAGGTCTATCATGGCATCGTCAACTGCGGTGCGACCGGTTCGATCACCGGGATCGGAACCGCCTTGCCGCGTGAAGCATTGCTACTGTCCGCCTTGTCCCACAAGGCCGCCGAGGGCCATGCCGAAGCCCGGATGCGCGCGCAAGAGCTGACTGAGGCATTCCACGTTCTGTCCAGTTTCGATGAAGGGCCCGATCTGGTGCTGTATTACAAGCACCTGCTTGTCCTGAACGGCGAGCCCGAATACCGGCTGCATTTTAACGAAACCGACGCGCTGACCGACGCGCAGCGCAATTATTGCGAGCAGCAATATGCCCTGTTCCGCAACTGGTTCGCCGATTGGTCGAAACAGGGCGGGGTAATCGCCGAATGCATGTGATTGACAGCCACACTGGGGGCGAACCGACAAGGGTCATATTGGACGGGGCGCCCGATCTGGGTTCCGGGCCGCTGGCTGAACGAGCCCGCCGGTTGGCGAGCGAGCATGAAGCCTTTTATCGCTCGGTCATGCTTGAACCTCGTGGGCAGCCCGCGATGGTTGGCGCTTTGCTGGTCGAGCCATTAGAGTCTTCCTGCGTAACTGGTGTGATTTTTTTTGACGTCGATGCGGTTCTGGGAATGTGCGGTCATGGCACAATCGGCCTTGCGGTGACATTGGCGCATATGGGCCGGATCGACGTTGGAACGCATCGGATCGAGACCCCAGCAGGGATTGTTACGGTCGAACTGCATGATGCAAACACCGTCAGCGTGACCAATATCGAAAGCCGCCGCGTTCACAAGGCCGTCTCGCTTGACGTGCCGCTGTATGGGGCTGTCACCGGGGATGTGGCTTATGGCGGCAATTGGTTTTTCATCGTCGATCCGAGTCCGATACCTGTCGAGACCGACAACATCCCTCAGCTGGTTCAATTGGCCATTGCCATTCGGGAAGCATCAATCGCGCAAGCGGTCGGCGGCGAAAATGCCGAGCCGATAGACCATGTGATCCTGCAAGGTGCGGCGCCGCGCAAAGATCTGCACGGTCGCAGCTTTGTTTTGTGCCCCGACGACAACTACGACCGCTCACCCTGCGGGACGGGATGTTCTGCGATGCTGGCATGTTTGGCGGCTGACGGGAGACTCTCCGCTGAAAAAGAGATCGTTCAGCAAAGCGTGATTGGCAGCAGCTATCGGCTATCCTACCGACCGGGGGCGAACGGTGGTGTCATCCCGCAGATCACGGGCCAGGCTTTTGTCATGGCCGAGGCGCAACTGTTCTTTGACCCAGTTGACCCATTCCGGTCTGGGATTGAGTTCTAAGGAAGGCCCAATGCGCAGCAGCAAGATCATTCACGTCGTTTCCGCCCATGCCGAAGGCGAAGTGGGCGATGTGATCGTTGGCGGTGTCGCGCCACCGCCCGGGGACTCGGTCTGGGATCAGCGCAGATTTGTAGCCCATGACCAAACCCTTAGAAATTTTGTCTTGAACGAACCGCGCGGCGGCGTGTTTCGCCACGTAAACTTGCTGGTGCCGCCAAAACACCCCGAGGCCGATGCGGCCTTTATCATCATGGAGCCTGAAGACACCCCTCCGATGTCGGGTTCAAATGCGATCTGCGTGGCGACCGTTTTGCTGGACAGCGGCATCCTTGAGATACACGAGCCAGAAACCCATCTGACGCTGGAAGCGCCGGGTGGTTTGGTACGGGTAAGGGTCGAATGCCGCGATGGTAAAGCCCAACGTGTCTTTGTCCGGAATGTTCCCAGCTTTGCCGATAAACTGAATGCCCGGATCGAGGTCGAAGGGATCGGAACTTTGCGCGTGGACACGGCTTTTGGCGGCGACAGCTTTGTGATTGTGAATGCCGAGGATCTGGGCTTTGCGATTACGCCCGACGAAGGCGGTGATCTGGCACGGGTGGGGGCAAGAATAACAGATGCTGCCAATGAGCAGCTGGGGTTCAGCCATCCGTTCAAGGACTGGAGTCATATCTCATTTTGCCAGTTCGCCGGGCCGCTTGAGCGGCAGGGCGACATCCTGACAGGTCGCAATACGGTGGCTATCAAACCGGGTAAGCTGGATCGTTCGCCGTGCGGAACCGGGGCCTCGGCCCGGATGGCGGTCATGCTGGCGATGGGTCAGATGCAGGCAACGGATCACTATCACGCACGTTCGGTTATCGACAGCGAGTTCCGGTGCCGCATTGTCGATCAGCATGATCTGCAAGGGCGGGTCGCGATCACTCCTGAGATTTCCGGGCGTGGCTGGATCACCGGTACGCATCAGCACATGCTGGACCCGGACGATCCGTGGCCTGGCGGTTATCGCCTTGGCGATACCTGGGGCGCGTGACATGGCCAGACGCGTGATAACACGGCAGAGCCTGCCCGAGGTGATCGCAAATGATCTACGGGAACGCATCCTCAGCGGCGAACTGGGCGACGGCGAAACCATCCGGCAGGAGGCATTGGCAGAAGAATACGATGTTTCGCGAATGCCGGTGCGGGAGGCGTTGAAGCAACTGGATGCCGAAGGGTTGGTTCATTTGGCCAACAACCGCGGCGCAACAGTCACGGAACATTCACCGGATGAAATTGCCGAAATATTTGACCTGCGAATTCTGCTTGAGGTCGACCTGTTTCGCCGCGCCATTCCTGCCACGACGACCACGCAACTGGCCCTGTGCGAAGATATCCTGCGGCAAATGGAGGCGTCGTATGACGCAAATGACGTGGCCCAGTGGGGTGCGTTGAACCAACGGTTTCACGCCGCACTTTACGCACCCGCTGGGCGATCGCTGACCAATGCACTGCTTTTTCGCGTGTCCTTGCAATCTGACCGCTATATTCGCCTGCATCTGAGCGTTATGGAACAGCGCGACCCGGCCAAAAAGGACCACCGGGAGCTACTTGACCTGGCGCAGGCCGGTCAGACAGACGCGGCCTGCGCATTGCTGGCGCGACACATCTCACGCGCCAGGGATCAGCTGTTGCGGCTTATGGTCGACCGCAAAACGGACAAAGACTAACCGCTCTTGCTGAACATCAGACGCGCGGTCACGGGAACGGTCCGCGTAATCCCCGGCAACTGAGCCAGTTCCATCAGCTTGTCTACGCCATCCGAAACGCCCGCATCCTCGGTGCTGATGAACACCATATCCTTGGTCGAAACCATGACCGTGTCTTCGCTCAGGCGCAGAACGAACATGTCGGTATAGAACTCTACGTCGGTGCCAACCAGAGTTAGCTTGGCGTCAACCTCCATCGTCGAGCTTTCGCCCACGCCCAGTTTCGATACCGTATCCATATCAATGTCGGCACTCAGGGTTGCAGTCGCTGCTTTGCGAAAAACATGCTCGATCATCCGCTCGTTCCGAATGTCAATATTGGTCTCGACCGAGGACAGATCGATGTCGATTTCGACCTTGCCATCTTCGCTGACATGTCCGGACAAGTTGGTAAAGGAATTGACCTCTCCGACATCGTCGATCTTGATGGTGCCATAGGCCAGATGCGAGGCGTCCGGGTTCAATGTCCAGTCTGCGGCCAGGGCCGGGGCTGTAAGACTTGCCAACGCAATCGTGAATGTTTTCAACAGAAGTTTCATTTCTTTCCTCCAGAGTATATGTCAATTCAGAACGGGCGTACCCGACCCCATGAAAAGACAAACACACGCAGGTCTCGATTTATTCGATGAGTGGCGAAATGAATTCCGAACAAGCCGTCCGCGGCGCGATCCAGACCCACTCGAAACGCGTTTGGAGGTTCGGGCTGGCCCTTTCGGGTGCATCAGATATTGCAGATGATCTTTTGCAGGCAACTTGTCTGCGCGCGTTGGAACGCCACCATCAGGTCACGTCCGATGCGCGTCTGGATAGTTGGCTCATGACAATTTGTCGGTCCATATGGCTGAACGAACTGCGCGCAAGGTCGGTGCGTAAGGCTCAGGCGCTCTCGGTAACGCCCGAAGCCGAATTAATTGCTACCGGACCCGATTCTGAAACGAATATTTTCGCCACTGAGGTGTTTACCCAAGTGATGCAACTGCCAGAAGCGCAGCGGGAAACGGTCATGCTTGTGTTTGTCGAGGGATACAGCTACCGCGAAGCCGCTGCGATGCTGGATGTTCCCATCGGTACGATCATGAGCCGGTTGTCCAATGCCCGGCAGAAACTTAAAACCGTTATGCAGCACGATGCAGCAGACACCGTGCGACGGAGTGGCAAATGAAGTTTCCCGACGAAACGCTTCTGGCTTATCTGGAAGGTAGTCTGGATGAGGCCGAGGCGCGGGCCGTTGAAGATGCGGTTGCGGACGATCCCGCGCTTGAGGCGCGCCTGATGGCGCTGGACCCTTTTGCACCTGTTGTTAAACAGGTGTTCGAGGCCGTGCCGTCCGACGTTCCGCATGTGGAACTGCCTGCCCCGCAGCCTGTGCGGGCCGAAGCAGGTGCCGGGCTTATGCGATTGCTGGCAGTTGCGGCATCCGTTGCGGTGATCGCCGTTTCGGCAACATTTTGGGCCACGCGCCCGGAAGAGCTTGGTTGGGCGCAGCAGGCGGCGATTTATCAGTCGCTCTATACGCCTGATACTATTTCAAACCTGAACAGTTCCCCACAGGCGTTGGACGCACAATTTGCGCGCGCCGAAGCCGAGCTTGGACGCTCGCTGAATCGGGACGCGCTGGAAGGTTTGGAAGGGCTGGATCTGAAGCGCGCGCAGATCCTGTCCTTCAAGGGCAAACCTCTGATCCAGATCGTCTTTGCAGATGCAGATGGCCAACCCTTTGCGTTCTGTGTAATTCGACAGGGCGAAGGGGCACCCAACAAGGACGTCAAACAAGCGGTTCTGAGCGGTCTTTCAACAGCAACCTGGGCACAGGACGGCTATGGATACATGCTGTTGGGCAGCGATGATCAATCCGATTTGGGGGATGAACTGCACACCTTGAGGGGTATCTTCGCCAGCTGATTCCGGGAACAATCGAAAATCGCTTGTGAACCGCTTCAAATGCCCGAAGAATACCGGGCATGAAACCAAAGCCAGTCCAGCCTGATGCAGATGGCGACGATGCCGAGTTGGGTCCGCGCAGCATCTATGACGCTGATGCTCCGGACGACGATGATTTGTGGTTTCTTCCCCCGGAGGATGGCGGGGAGCCAGATACGTTTTCGATGCCCGGCCCAAAGGCTGATCGAAGTTCGCTTTTCGATCCTCGTGATTGGCGCGCGGCGCAGGCTGGATTATCCAAGGAACTTGCAGAGCTGGCTGTCACATTTGGGGCGTTGGATGAACGGTTGCGCGCCGGACCAGATGGCTGGGGTCATAGGCTGGCGCTGATGGAGGTTTCGGATCTTGGCTGGTGGACCGGGGACCGGATCAGCGTTGACAGGCTGGCCTTGTGGACAGGGCTTCGGATCGGGGCTACCGGCGATGATGTGCAAGCGCTGTATCGCGCGGGCTGGGCTGTGCGCCGCCTGACCAAAGGCGCCGGCCCGTCAGATAGCGGCTGGGAAACCGGTTTGACCGCATTTCTGGATCGTCAGGCACACGGTATGGAGGACGTTCCCGAAGCAGTTGCTGACCTGGCTGATGTGATGCGTGAAGTGTCCGATCTGCATCCGGTGACACATGCAGCTGTTGGATTTCACGCGTGGCGCGCGATCTCACAGGGTATCGGACAGGATACCGAGGCCGCCATCATCGCCGCACGCCATGCTGCAGCAATGGGGCGCGGTGGCGCCCTGTTTGTGCCGCTGGCCTTGTCGGGGCCGGGTGCCTTGCGTGGCATGGGTGAGCCCGATGAGAAATTGGCGGCTTGGGTCAAAGGGGCTGGTCAGGCCACGCTGGCTGCGTTGCTGCATCTGGACCGTATCGCCGCATGGGAACTGCGCGCCCGAGAAAGAATTCAGGATCTGAGCGGCAGGATCCCTCCACTATTGGTCGATGTGTTGGCAGCCTGGCCCATGGTCTCGGCCCCACTGGCAGAGGAGTTGACCAAGGCCTCTCGTGCGGCCGCGCAAAGAAACCTCGATATTTTCGCTCGGCGTGGTTTGATCCGCGAAGTTACGGGGCAGGGCCGTTACCGCGTCTGGACAGCGGATTTGTGAGCTGCCCGGCCTTTACTCCGGGCAACCAATGAGATCAGAACCAACGCCCGATGGCAATGACGCTTGGCGCCAGCGCCGTCGCATCCGAGGCTGTTGACAACACTTTAAGCGTTACCTGAGCATCCGTTGACACGTCGCAGCCCAGGAATCGCGTTGTCGCTCCGCCGTTGCCGCTGGTGACGGGCGAGGTGCCAGAGGCGAAGGCCAATGGGAATGTCCAGGTGGCATCGGGGCTGGCAAACAAAGCGCCCTCTACAGTGGTGCATCCTACGGGGGAAAGATTTGCAGTGCAGATCTGTGTTCCGTCCGCGAAACGCACATAGTCGCCATTGGCGTTGCTGCCGCGTTCGATCACTGCACCCGAAGGTGTGCCCCCATTTTCGCTAACCACCCCAAGCAGATTGCCCGGCCCGTATCCATAGTCGGCGCGCATCAGACGGCCTTGGGTGGTGTCATTGGCGTTGGTCTGAACCGCAGCGCCGCTGGCGATGCCGCTGGCAGCATCGAATTTCATGGCTTCGGTCCAGGTATTGCCATCGGCAGAGACCTTGATCGAAAACTCTGTGCTGCCGGACAGACCCATTTCGGCGTGGCCTGCCCAGTTCGACTGGAACAGCAATGAAGCGGTGTCGCCCGCGCCAGCCTTGTTGATTTTTAACTGATGACCACCGCCGTCATGCGTCAGCAAGGTTGCTGGGCTACGGACCGACAATCGGTTTGTGTTGTCATAGCCCGATCTGACACCAATCCCCGGCAAGTTCTGGGTCTCGACTGGCGGGTCGATCCAGTCCGATCCATCCCATGCTTTGAGACGCCCGGATGAAAGGTCCCATGCCCGCCAACCATGCTCTGGGGTCACAAAGTGCCATGCAGTGTCCATCCAGACAGCCAGCGCGCCTCCATGCCCGCTCCAATCGGCAGTGGGTGCGGAGCCGAGTGCGTGGACTTCTCCCTGAGCCGGGACGGCCGGGGGAGTCGTTGCGTTCACGCTAGTCAGGCCGAGTTGCACGGACAGGTCCAGTAGTCTCAGCGCTTCGTTATGGGTCACATGTTTCTGCGCTTGCGAGGGTTGCAACAATGGCAGGTTCAGTCTGGGTGTATTTTGCGGCACAGGGCATCCTCCGGTGGCTGTCAGGCTTATGACGATTGCGCGCCACCCTGACCCCAAGGATGTGAATCTGACCCGACCGGGCAGGTCGCCCGGTAAGAGCTTTGTTAACCATTAACTTGACTGCGGAAACGAAACACCTCACGGGGCGCTGTGCGGCCAGAGATGTGCTTGCGCTTAGTCGCGGGCGTAGACGTCCTCGTACCGGATGATGTCATCCTCACCCAGATAGGTGCCGGTTTGCACTTCGATCAGCACCATAGGCACCTTGCCCGGATTCTTCATCCGGTGTGTTGCGCCCAGCGGGATATAGACCGACTGGTTTTCCGAAACCAGTTGCACATTGTCGCCGATGGTTACTTCGGCAGTGCCTTCCACAACGATCCAATGTTCGGAGCGGTGGTGGTGGGATTGCAGGCTGAGCGCCGCGCCGGGATGTACATGGATGCGTTTGACCTGAAACCGATCGCCGATCACCAGACTTTCGAACCATCCCCATGGGCGATGATCCACCGGCAACGATTCCGCCTGTTTCGCGCCTTTGGCTTTCAGGGCTTCGACCGCTTTCTTGACATCCTGCGCCCGGTCCATGCCGGCCACCAGAACCGCATCGGGCATGGCGATGGCCACAATGTTTTCGACCCCCAATGCGACAACCTCTTGCGCATCGGATTCCGACCGGACCAACACGTTACGGCAATCAATTGCGGTCACGTTGCCTGTCGTAGCAACGCCATTTTCATCCGGTTCGCCCAGCTCGTGAACAGCAGACCAGCTGCCTACGTCTGACCAACCCGCGCTATAGGGTACCACGCTGAGATTTTTGGCCTTTTCCATAACTGCATAGTCGATGGAAATATCCTGAACCGTCGTCCAAGCATCGGGGTCCAGACGCAAAAAACCCAGATCTGTTCGCGCGCCGTCAACGGCTTGACGAACCGGCGCAATCAGTTCAGGGGCGTGTTGTTCAAAGGCGTTCAGAATATCTTTGACCGCAAACAGGAATATCCCGGAATTCCACAGATAAGTACCTTCTGAAACCATCGCTTTGGCGTCGTCGTGGTTCGGTTTTTCAACGAATCTGTCAAGCGGCACCGCCGCCCCGGACGGGTCTGGGGCATGGCCAAGTTTCAAGTATCCGTACCCTGTTTCCGGCTTGTCCGGGGTGATGCCAAATGTCACCAGATCCTGCCGCTCGGCGATGACCCGCAGACCTTCAGCCACGGCAGCATGAAATGCCCTCGCATCCGGCACAACATGATCAGACGCTGCGACCAGCATTACGGCATCCGGGTTTTCCGCTGCCAGATACATCGCCGCCGCCAGCACTGCAGGCGCGGTATTACGGCCCTCGGGCTCGATCAGGATCGGGCCGGGGTCTTGTCCTATGGCTGCCAATTGTTCCGGCACGATGAACCGGAAGGCTTCGTTGGTCAGAATCAATGGTTTAGCATAGGGCGCAGCATCCGGTCCGCGCAAACGGGCTGCACATTGCTGCAACAGACTTGTCTCTCCGACAAGCGGTACGAACTGCTTGGGATAGCTTTTGCGGGACAAGGGCCAGAGGCGCGTGCCCGATCCGCCGCACAGGATTACCGGGTAAACGTTGCTCATCGCGCTCATTCCCCCTGACCGATGGCTTCGGGAACCATCGCAAACATCAATTTATAGATGAAGCACATCCCGCTATTGGGCCGCTTTGTCCGAAACAACGATATCGTGCAGGTACTGGCTCAGGTCATCGCGCAGATCATTGCGGGCAAGCGCAAATGCAACTGTTGCCTGCAGGAAACCCGCCTTTGACCCGCAATCAAACCTTTGGCCTGCGAATTTGTAGCCAAACACCGGAACGCCGTTGCCGATATCTTCGGCGATTGCATCGGTCAGCTGAATCTCGCCGCCACTGCCCTTTTTCTTCTGGTTAAGGTTATACAGTACGGATGGGCCCAGAACGTACCGGCCGATCACGGCAAGGTTTGATGGTGCCTCATCGGGTTTGGGCTTTTCCACCATTCCTTTTGCACGGACCACCGTGCCTACATTATCGCCGACATCCAGAATACCGTACGAACTTGTTTTTTCGTGCGGAACTTCCATTGCGGCGACCATGTTTCCGCCGGTTTCCTCGTAAGCTTCAACCATTTGCTGCAGACAGGGTGTGTCGGCTGCGATCACGTCATCGGGCAACATGACGGCAAAGGGTTCATCCCCGATCAGGCGACGTGCGCACCATACGGCATGTCCCAGCCCCAGCGCCTTGTGCTGACGAATATAGGCAATCGCGCCGCTTTCCATGTTGGTCGCGTTCAGCGTTTCCAACAGCTGATCTTTCCCCTTGGCCTTAAGTTCCTGTTCCAAAATCAGGTTGTGGTCGAAATAGTCTTCCAGCGCGGATTTCCCGCGCGAGGTCACGAAGATGAATTCGGTAATCCCGGCCGCGCGGGCTTCGTCGATTGCATATTGTACCAAAGGCCTGTCGACGAGAGTCATGATTTCCTTGGGGACCGATTTAGTCGCGGGCAGAAATCTTGTGCCCATCCCCGCTACAGGGAATATCGCTTTGGTGACCTTACGTGCCATGTGACCTCTCAAATTCAAAAACCTAACCGGCGTTTTGCGCGGTGGCCTGGGCCCACTCTTATGTCGCGCGTCCGGATCAATCAATCTTGCCTGCAGGGGCAGGTGACAACCGGGTCAAATCTGCCATCGCGCATGGGCAGAGTCAAAGATCGAAAAGACCCCCCGACGCCCAATGACGGGCATCGGGGCTGCTTGTCTACGGTTTAGCCATGATTGCTTCAAGCGGATCATGTTCGGCAACGAAGTGATCCGGGGCGACCTCGCTAAGCTTGGGAATGTAATCCGTTTGACCTGCATCCATACGGCTGGGCAGGAACCGCAACGCGGCCTTCGGATCCATGGGCGAAGGCAATTCTCCCGGTAATTTCAACCGCTGACGGCTGCGTTCCACATCCGGGTCGGGGATTGGAACGGCCGAAATCAGCGATTGGGTATAGGGGTGAATTGGCTTTGAACAGATCACTTCGCCATCGCCCAATTCAACGATCCGGCCCAGATACAGGACCATGATGCGGTTTGATACCGCCCGCACCACCGACAGATCGTGGCTGATGAAGATCATCGACAGGCCAAATTCTTGTTGCAATTCGCGCAACAATTCCACGATTTGCGCCTGAATGGACACGTCCAGAGCTGAAACGGCTTCGTCACAGATGATCAGCTTGGGTTTGTTGATCATCGCGCGCGCAATGCCGACCCGCTGATTCTGCCCGCCCGACAGCTCGTGTGGATAGCGGTTGATCATATTCGCCTTAAGACCGACCCGTTCCATCATCTCGGCGACCAGCTTTTTGCGCTCGCGCTCGGTCAGGTCGGGGCGATAGGTTTTCAACGGTTCGGCAATCGAGGCTGAAATGGTCATCCGCGGATCAAGGCTGGCCAGCGGATCCTGAAACACGATCTGCAGGTCCTTGCGGTACTTGTTCAATTCAGACCGCTTCAAGCCAACGATCGGGTGGCCCAGCCAGCTTACATTGCCTGCACTGGGTTCGATCAGTTGCAGAACAGCACGCGCCAGTGTGGATTTGCCACAGCCGGATTCGCCCACCACGCCCAGCGTTTCGCCCTTACGGATGTCAAAACTGACCCCATCGACGGCCTTGAGCGGCACTTTGCGTCCGAACAAGCCGCCCGAGACATGGATCGGAAAGTGGACTTTGACGTCGTCGACTTTCAGCAGAGGCGTGTCATCTTTGCCAAGCGCCTTGGGCGCGTCGCCGGCGTCGATGCGCGGCATCGCATCCAGCAGGGTGCGGGTGTATTCATGCTGCGGCGCGCGGAATACCTCGCGCGTTTCTCCGGCCTCGACGAACTGGCCCAGACGCATGACCTGAATGCGGTCGCACATTCGCGCGACCACGCCCATATCGTGCGTGATCAGAGCAATGGCGGTGCCTTCATCCTTTTGCAAACGCACCATCAGGTCGAGAATGTCGGCCTGTACGGTCACGTCCAATGCCGTTGTCGGCTCATCAGCGATCAGCAGCTTCGGGTTGCACAGCATCGACATGGCGATCATGACCCGCTGGCGCATTCCGCCGGACAACTCATGTGGATATTGATCCAGCCGCCGCTTTGCCTCGGGGATGCGGACACGGTCCAGCCATTCCAGGCATCGGGCCCGTGCGGCAGAACCCTGCAACCCCTCATGCACCTGCAACACTTCGCGCATTTGTTGACCGACCCGCAAATGTGGGGTCAAAGCGGTTAGCGGGTCTTGAAAGATCATGCCGACATCATCGCCACGGATCTGGTTCAGCTTGCTAACAGGCAGGTTCAGAATTTCCTGTCCGTTCAGCATGGCCGACCCCGCCGCGCGCCCGGCAGGTGGCAACAGTCCCATTGCGGCCATGAAGGTCTGGCTTTTGCCTGACCCGCTTTCGCCGACTATGCCCAGACATTCGCCCGGATTGATGTCGAAGCTGATGCCCTTGACGGCTTCGACCACGCCATCAGGTGTGTCGAACTGGACACTCAGGTCTTTTACGGAAAACAGGCTCATATCAGCGATCCTTCGGGTCCAGAGCGTCGCGCAATCCGTCCCCAATGAAGAACATGGTGATGATGATGGCGACGTAGAAAGTCAGGGGGTACATAAGCTGCCACAATGTGCCATAGCCCATTGTCCCGGCTCCTTCAGCGATCAGGCGACCCAGCGAGGTATAGGGTTCCGATATGCCAAGACCCAGGAACGAGATAAAGCTCTCGGTCAGGATCATCTCGGGCACCAGAAGCGAGGCATAGACGATCACGACGCCCAGCAGATTGGGCAGGATGTGGCGGTACATTATCGTGAACTCGCTGACACCTGCGGCGCGTGCAGCCTCAATGAATTCGCGGTTTTTCAGGGTCAATGTCTGTCCCCGCACGATCCGCGACATGGTTAGCCAGCCTACCGCGCCAAGGGCGATGAACAGCATAAAAAACGACCGTCCCGCGACAACCAGCAACAGGATGATGATCAGCGTCGCCGGGATCGCCAGCAGAATGTCGACAAAGCGCATCATGACGCTGTCGGTGCGCCCGCCGATATATCCTGCGGCGATGCCATAGCAGGTTCCCACGATTAGCGCGGTGGCCGCCCCGATCAGGCCGACCAGCAGCGATGTAGTGGTGGCCTGAATGACCCGGCTGTAAAGGTCACGCCCCAGATCATCGACCCCAAAATAGTGTCCGGTTTCAATGGACGGCATACCCATGCCGCGCACATCGCCCATGACGTTCCAGTCGATCTCTTCATTGCTCCAGACAGCAAAATACGGTCCGAAGATCGTAAAGAGAACGATCAGAGTCAGAATGAAGACGCTGGCCATCGCGGCCTTGTTGCGAACAAAGCGCATACGCGCGTCCTGCCACAACGATCGCCCCTGAATGACCGTGTAATCGGTAATGTCCTCGGCCAGATAGGCGGCTTTTTGTGATTTTCCAAGCATCGGTCGCCCCTCAGTAACGGATTTTCGGATCGAACCAGGCGTAGGCCAAGTCGGTCAGCAGGTTCACTACAACGGTCAGAGCGCCATAGAGGATCGTGACCCCCAAAAGCACGGCATAATCGCGCGAAAGGGCAGAGCCCACATAGGCTTGACCCAGACCACCGGTTGAAAAGTAGATGTCGACAAAGACCGAGCCGGTCAGCACGTAGACAAAAACCGGCCCCAGATAAGACACTACCGGCAACAGGGTGGGCTTTAGCGCATGACGCCAGATGACGGTTCTTGTGGGCAGCCCCTTGGCACGTGCGGTTCGGATGAAGTTCGAGTTCAGAACCTCAAGCATCGACGACCGCGTGATCCGCGCAATCGAGCCCATATAGGACGTGGCCAACGCGATCACCGGCATGACCAGATATTGCCATTGGCCCCCATGCCAGCCACCGCCCGGCAGCCAGCCCAGCCACAGTGTGAAGGTCAGGATCAGGATCGGGCCCATGATGAAGTTTGGCAGCGCCTGCGCGGCGATACCCAGACCAACCGCGAAATAGTCGATCCACGAGTTGTGCTTGATCGCGGCAGCGATGCCAAGGCCGACGCCAACACTTGTGGCTAGCAAAAAGGACAGGGTGCCGTAGGTCAGCGAAATCGGAAACCCTTGGGCGATGATGTCATTGACGTCCCGGTCCTTGAACTTGAAGGACGGGCCAAAGTCGAAATGCACCACGATGTTATAGAGATAATCCCAAAGCTGCTTCCACAGCGGCTGGTCCAGCCCATAGCGGGCTTCGATATTGGCCAGAACCTGAGGCGGCAAAGGCCGTTCCGAGGTGAAAGGCCCACCGGGCGCAACATGCATCAAAAAGAAACAGGCGACGATCAGCAACAAGATCGTCGGGATGGCGACCATCAGTCGCCGAAAGCTATAGGCAAGCATTTCATGCCCCCATTATTGGCACTGCCCCGGAATGGCTTCCGGGGCAGTACATGTTCAAAGACGGATTATTCGGCGCGCTTGTACAGGTTTTTCGAGTACCAGTTCTGCTCGACGTTGTTCACCGGCCAGTTCCCAACATCGCTGTCCATCATGTAGACGCCAGCATAGTGGTAGATCGGGATCACAGGTGTTTCCTGTGCGATGATGCGCTCAACTTCGGTGTACAGAGGCGCAGCATCGTTCGATGTTTTCGCCTCGGCCAGCAGTTCATCAACGCGGGCGTTGTTGAACTTGCCGTCATTGTAGCCGGAATCCGACTGCAGCAGGTCCAGGAAGGTGGACGCTTCGTTGTAGTCGCCACACCATGCGCCACGTGCCAGCTCAAAGTTCTGGTTGCCACGCTCTTCCAGGAAGACCTTCCATTCCATGTTCGCCAGCTGAGCGTCCACGCCCAGTTTCTGCTTCCACATCTGGCTCAACGCGACCGCCACTTTCTTGTGGTTTTCTGCAGTGTTGTAGACCATCTCAAAGCTCAGCGGATTGTCTGGGCCATATCCGGCTTCGGCCAGTAGCTCTTTGGCCAGTTCGTCACGCTCGGCCTGGCTCATCGAAGCCATTTCAACCGCAGGAACTGTAAACCCGGCAGTTGCTTCAGGTGCGAACGTATAGGCTTCGGGCTGACCACCAGCCAGTACTTTTTCGGTGATGATCGCGCGATCTACGGCCAGCGACAGGGCTTGACGGACATTGGGGTCTTTGAACGCCTCTGGACCGCTGTCGGACAGGTTGAACGTATAGTAATAGTTGCAAAGGCGTGGGAAGCTGATGGCTTCCTCGGGGTGCTCTTGCTGAAGGCGAGGAAACTGACCAGCAGGAATTTCGGTGCGGTCCAACTCACCTGCCAGATAGCGGGTCAGGGCGACGTTCTCGTCATTGATGACCAGCGCCACAACCTTGTCGATGATGGTGTTGTCGTTATCCCAGTACATCTCATTGCGCTCACGCACAGAACGTTCCTGCGGCAGGTGCTCGGTCAGGATGTAGGCGCCGTTCGAGACGATGTTCTCAGGCTTGGTCCAAGCGTCGCCGAACTCTTCGATCACTTTCTGTGGGGCAGGGAAGGTCGTCGAATGTGTGGTCATTTGTGGGAAATAGGGCAGCGGTGCGCTCAGACGAACCTCAAGGGTTTTGTCGTCGATTGCCTTGACGCCCAGATCATCGACAGATGCGTTGCCTGCGATAATGTCGGCGGCATTCTCGATCGACATCAATTCCATGAACCATGCATAGGGCGAGGAAAGCGCAGGATCGACGGCACGCTTCCAGGCGTAGACAAAATCACCCGCAGTTACCGGGTCACCGTTCGACCATTTTGCGTCGTCGCGCAGCGTGAAGGTATAAACATCCTTGCTGTCGTTTACGGTGTAGCCGGTTGCAACACCAGGTACCAGATTGCCGTCGGCATCTTGATTCATCAGACCTTCGAACAGGTCGCGTACAATTTCAGCGCCGGACACATCTTCAACCACCTGCGGGTCGACCGAGCTGTGTTCGTCAAGAATGCGATAGGTAAAGGTCTGGTCATCAGCCAGCGCTTCGCCGGTTTCCGGGTGGGTGCCAGCGGCCATAGCGGCCCCGGTAAGAAGGGTCGAGGACAGCAGCCCCGCCAGCGATGTGCGAATGATTTTATTCATTTTTCTACTCCCATTTTTGAGGTTGGGGCCTTTGCGTGAAACTGCAAAGAATCGCCCACATTGGTTGTGTGTCCCGTTTTTGCCGGGTTCTGGCTTTGATCTGGATCGTTTTGAATCGCTAAATTCCGGGCGATGTGCCCAGCACTCGGACTACGAAAAACAGAGATACGGAACTGTCACTGCTGCAGAACCTGTCACTTTTTTGTCTCGGTTAAAAGGTTCAGGGTATCAATCGAGGCAAATTGTCTAAATCGAACCGGAGCCCCCCGGAGCTTCGAAAGATTGTTCTGAAACCTGTGCGCACAGCGATATTTTTGAGAAGTGCGTCGGACGGCGCTTGTCGTCTGACTCCCGGCGGGATCACGAATCAGCGAGCCAGTTGGGCTTTCATGGCGGCCTGTGGGAAACAGGTTGGTGCGCGGCCTGAGGCCTCTTGCCAGCGACCGATTGACCGGCGGGTTTTGTATCCGGGCAACCCGTCTGCACCACCAACGTCATGGCCCTGACGTTCCAGCGCCTGCTGCATGGTTGCGATGTCGGATCGATAAAGCTGATCAATTTTACCCCAGCGACCGGCAAAATCGCCTACGCCATATTGAATGCGGTCGCCCACGTGACCAACGAACAGCGCATACAGATCGCTGGTGTTGTAGTCCTTCAGAACATAAAAATTCGGCGTGACAATGAAGGCGGGGCCGCTGCGACCGGCTGGCATCATCAGATACCCTTCTGCCGCCAGTTCATGCGCCGGAAAGGGCCTTCCTGAAACCCGCGTGATCCCCATCGCTACCCAATCCGCGATGGACCGACCTTGATCAGGGCCTTCCAGCGCACAGGATACGGAGTGGGGAACGGTGACTTCAAACCCCCAATCGCGACCCGAAACCCAGCCGTGCCGGGCCAGGTAGTTCGCAATCGATGCGAGGGTATCGTCGGCTGAATTCCAGATGTCGGCGCGACCGTCACCACTGCCATCGGCGGCGTAGGTCAGGAAATTCGATGGCATGAACTGAGGTTGCCCAAGCGCCCCGGCCCAGCTGCTTTTGAGCCCTCGCGCAGGGGCATGTCCGGCCTCGGCGATCTGTAGTGCCGCGATCAGTTCCTGTTCGAAGTAGGCTGCACGTGTACTCATGAAGCCTTTGGTTGCCAGTACCTGAAAGGCGTCGTGGCGAATGGGAACCTGACCATATCCGCTTTCACGCCCCCAGATTGCGAGAATGATCCGCGCTGGCACACCGGTTTGCGCCTCGACCCGAGCTAACGTCGCGGCATGGCGCCTAGCCATTTTCTTTCCAACCGCGGTCGCACCCTGCACCGAATTAGCGTTGAAATATCGAGCCGGAGAGCCGAATTCGGCTTGTTTCTGCGTCTTGGGCGCGTTTGTCTGATGCCCCGGAGGCACCAGATCAGGAAGCTTCCAATTCAGCGTCACGCCATCAAAAGCCCGGTCCATTGTCTGCCTGGATACGCCCTTTGCGCGGGCCTGAGGCCAGACTGTATCCTGCAACCAGATTTGAAACTGCCGTTCAACCGCTGCGCGATCCTGAGCAAAAGCAGTCGCGGATAAAACCATCAGTCCAAGGGTGCATAGAAATACGCGCATTGATTAGGGTGTCACCCGAGGCGCGGCTTATGTCAACAGGCGGGTTGGCATCGGAAAGTGCTTGAGAATTTGCCAGACTCTGTCGATAGTTGTCCACAATCAAGGGCAACATAGGACAGGCAGGCGTGAGCGTTTTCAGAATGCCCCACGCGGCAGTGCCGATACTGGCAACTGCGGCAATGATCCTTGCAACGGCACAGATGGCCGGGGCGAGCGATAGTTTTATGGACCCGCAAGGCCCGATTGCGGCCGTTCAGAGAACGCACCTGATCCGCGCGACCCTCTTGATCCTGATTGCCGTTGTCCCGGTTCTGGTTTTGGTTCCTTTGATCGCATTGCGCTACCGCCGTCGAAAGAACAGTCAAGCAGCTTACCGACCCAACTGGGATTTTTCCGGCCCCCTGGAATTTATGATGTGGGGTGTCCCGGTAGTCATCGTGGCGATCCTGTCTTTTTATCTTTGGAAGGCGACCCATCGCCTTGATCCATATGCCGCACCGTTCGGCGAGGAACCAGCGGTACAAGTCCAGGTTGTCGGTTTGGATTGGAAATGGCTGTTCATCTACCCCGAACTGGGGATCGCCAGCGTCGGGGAACTGGGTATTCCGGTCAATCGACAAGTGGCGATGACGTTGACGACCGATACGGTCATGCAATCTTTCATGATCCCAGCCTTGGCGGGTCAGATCTACGCGATGCCAGGAATGACCACGCAACTGCATCTGGTCGCGGAAGCGCCAGCGACAATGCAGGGTGAAAATACACAATATAACGGGCGCGGATTTACCAAGCAGAAATTTTTGACCCAAGCTATGTCGCCCGAAGATTTCGATGCTTGGGTTTCAAGCGTACGAGCTAATGGCAGACCGTTGACTGAAGAAACTTACAAAATTCTGGCAATGCGCACGGATCGGGATGAGGTTCAGGCGGCGCTCGGGACGCCGCAAATGCCGCTTAGGGCGCTTTATTTCACGCTTGAGGACGGTGATCTGTTTCACTCGATCCTGCATCGTTATCACAGCGGGGAGCCACTGCCGATAGACCAGCAACCCGGAACAACCGAATACGGGCAGGAGGTGAGCCAATGATAGCCTCCGAGTCCGGCTTCTTTGGTCGCCTCAGCTGGGATGCGTTTCCGGTGGTGGGCCTGATCCAGAACCCCAGCGCGAATGAAATCGTCGCCAACGCGGCAGCGGCCATCGTGGTCGTCGGTGTCGTTGTCGTGGTCAGCTTGCTGAGTTGGTTCCGCCTTTGGGGGCCATTATGGCGAGACTGGTTGACCAGTGTCGATCACAAGAAGATCGGTATCATGTATATCGTTTTTGCAATCGTGATGCTTGCACGGGGTGTTCTGGAAGGTGTTGTGATGCGGGCCCAACAGGCCGCTGGCCCGGGCGAGGGGTTTCTGGAAGCCGAACATTTCGCAGAACTGTTCAGCACTCACGGCACCATCATGATTTTCTTTGTCGCGGTGCCGTTTGTCTTTGGTATCGCGAACTTTGTCGTGCCGCTGATGATCGGGGCGCGGGATGTCGCGTTCCCTCGTATGAATCAGATCAGCCTTGGTCTGACCGTATCGGCGGGCATGATGCTGATGGTTTCACTGGTTGTGGGCCGGTTTTCCACAGGCGGCTGGACCGCCTATCCCCCCTATACCGGTGCCGCCTTTAACCCCGGAGTGGGGCCGGATTACTGGATCTGGGCCATTGTTGTGTCAGGGATCGGGACAACGCTGACCGGTATCAATTTTGCAGTCACCATTTATAAAATGCGCGCGCCGGGGATGGGTTTCATGCATCTGCCGATGTATTGCTGGACGATCATCTGCAGCTCGATCCTGATCATATTCGCTATGCCTCCTTTGGGGGTCGCAGCGCTGTTGCTGGCGGCGGATCGTTATCTGGATTTCCACTTCTTCACCAACGACCTTGGCGGCAACATGATGAACTACGCCAACCTTTTCTGGCTGTTCGGCCACCCCGAGGTCTATCTGTTGGTCCTGCCAGCCTATGGCATCTACTCCGAGATTTTTGCGACGTTTTCAGCCAAGCGGCTCTATGGCTATAACTCTCTGGTCATCGCGACCATGTCGATCGCGGTGTTGTCCTTTACGGTCTGGCTGCACCATTTTTTCACCATGGGGCAAAGCGCATTGATCAACGCGGTGTTCGGGATCGCCACGATGCTGATCGCGATCCCAACAGGCGTAAAAGTCTATGATTGGATGGCGACGCTCTGGCGTGGGCGCATTCGGTTCTCGGTTCCGATGCTTTACGGGCTTGCTTTTCTGATGCTGTTTGTCATTGGCGGGCTCAGCGGCGTGATCCTTGCGAACCCGACCGTGGACTATCAGGTTCACAATACGCTGTTTCTGGTGGCCCATTTTCACAACGTGTTGCTGCCCGGTGTATTGTTCGGACTGCTTGCGGCCTATAACTATTGGTTCCCCAAGGCGTTCGGCTTTCGTCTGAATGAGTTCTGGGGTCGGGTGACGGTCGCCCTTTGGACAGTTGGGTTCATGCTGACCTTCATGCCGCTCTATTTCGTTGGTCTGATGGGAATGCCGCGCCGGTCTTACAGTTGGGAGGACCCAAGCTTTCACCCCTACATGATCGTTGCTGTTTTGGGTGCGCTTGTCATTCTGGGTGCTCTACTCTCGGTATTGGTGCAGCTTTGGATCAGCATCCGGGATCGTGAAAAGACCCGTGTGCTGGTGGGTGATCCGTGGGACGGTCGCACCCTGGAATGGTCGATCCCGGCACCCCCACCGCCCTACAATTTTGCCATTATCCCTCAGGTGACAGACCGGGATGATTTTGCCGCCGCCAAGCAGGGGGGCAGAGCCTATGTGACGCCGGATGCTTACGAGGACATCGAAATCCCGCGTAATACCGGCATCGGGTTCATTCTCTGTGTGCTCAGTGGCGTCTGGATGTTTGCGCTGGTCTGGTGGATCTGGTGGTTGGCTATTCTCATGACCGTTCTGATGATCCTCGCTCTGATTGTCTGGAGTTTTGAAACCGACTCTGAACTCACGATCCCGGCCGAAGAAGTGCGGAAAGATCATGAGGCTTGGCTGAAGGCAGCACATGAGGCACAGCCTGTTGATCGCGATCACGAGACAGCGCCCGAAAATCAGGGCCTCGCGCGACCGGATTTGGAGGCTGTCACATGAGACGCGCACCTTCCCACAGCTATCCCGGTCTGAACCTTGGTGAGGATCACGCCAGCGCGGATAAATTTTCCGAGGTTGTAACCTTTGGCTTCTGGGTCTTCTTGATGAGCGATCTGGTCTATTTCGGACTGATGTTCGCCATCTACATCACGATGATCGACGCACAGGCAGGCGGGCCGGGTCCGCATGAGCTTTTCGACCTTCACAGTGTCTTTGCGCAAACCCTGATCCTGTTGACCAGCAGCCTGACCGTGGGGCTGGCGATGCTGGCGCTGAAATACAACTTGCCGCGGGCCCGCATTGTATTGTGGTTCGGAGTGACACTGGTGCTGGGCCTCAGCTTTCTGGTGCTTGAGATCCGCGACTTCATGAACATGGCCGCGCAGGGCGGTATCCCGCAGCGTAGCGGTTTTCTGTCGGCGTTTTATGGTCTGGTGCCGCTGCACGGGTTGCACGTCGCGGCGGGCTGTCTGTGGTTGATCGTGCTGGGTATTCAGTTGCGGATGTTTGGCCTGACCGATCTGTTGATGTCACGCGTCGTCAGACTAGCGCTGTTCTGGCACTTCCTTGATCTCATTTGGATCGGCATCATCACTATCGTGTATTTCGGAGGGTTGGCTTATGGATAGACGCGCCGAACTGCACCGCCGCGAACGTCGCCGTTATGTGATTGGATATGGCGGTTCACTGCTTTTGACTTTGGTGGTGTTCTCCATCGCTTATCTGTTTGGTTTCGAAACCCCGGGCGTCTACATGGCCATCGGCCTGTTGGGGTTGGCGCAACTGGTCGTGCAACTGGTCTATTTCCTGCATATCGACCGACGACGCAGCAGCCGCGAGGATCTAGACCTGATCCTGTTTTCCACACTGGTTTTGCTGATCATCATCGGCGGAACGGTTTGGATTTTGGGCAATCTGGCACTGCGGATGCACATGCACGCGATGTGATGATCCATCTTTGCTGAAAGGAAACGGCTGATGAAATCCTTCAAGGCAATTGCGGCAACTGCTATACTTGTTGTCATAGTTGGGGGATTGCTTCTGTTTTGGCGTCATCAAGATCGATACCCCTCAACCCAGGATGCCTATATCGGCGCCAACATTATTTATGTCGCGGCACAAGTGACTGGTCAGGTGTCCAAGGTTGATGTTTCCGAAAACCAACCGGTCAAAGCAGGTGATCTTCTGTTCACCATCGACAAAACTCAGTTCAAAGCCTCGGTAGATCAAGCAAAGGCCAACCTGGATAGCGCAGTTCAGCAAGCGGACTCCTTTTCCAATCAAATACCAGCTGCCGAAGCTGCAGTCGCAAGTGCCACGTCTTTCTATGAGACAGCACAGAGCAATCTGGAACGCGCCAGAGCTTTGTTCTCGGACGGAGATTTGGCGCAGGCATCACTAGATCAGACAACATCCGAATTTGCGCAGGCCTCGGCTCGGCTGACGACGAGCAAGTCTGAGCTAGCAGCCTTGCAAAGCGGATTGGAATCCCGACAGGACAATGTTCTGGCCTCACAAGCTGCGCTCGAAATTGCGCAGGCTGATCTGGCATGGACAGATGTCTATGCGTCTGCCGATGGCTGGATCGCCAATTTGACCCTAAGGCCGGGATCGTCTGTGGCGGCCAATGCACCACAGTTTTCCATAATCGAGTCTTCCGACTGGTGGATCGACGCAAACTTCAAAGAGACCTCTTTGCCCCGTATCCGCCCCGGTCAGCCCGTCACGGTTCAAGTCGATATGTTGCCGGGTATCAAATTGACGGGGAAGGTAGCCTCGATCGGGCGCGGATCCGGGGATACGTTTTCTCTGCTGCCCTCCGAAAACTCGAGCGGCAACTGGGTCAAGGTAACGCGCAGGTTCCCCGTGCGTATTCAGCTTGATCCGACCGACGCACCCCTGCGGGTCGGCGGAAGCAGCAAGGTTGTGGTCGATACAACTGCGGATCAGGCTGCGAAATGACCTCGGTGGCGGTCAGCCATGTCAACCCGGTGATCGTGGTCGCTGTGGTTCTAAGCGCCATTCTGGAAGTGTTGGACAGCACAATTGTCAACGTCGCGCTGCCGCATATTCAGGCCGCGTTTGGAGCGACAACAGATCAGGCAACGTGGATACTCAGCAGCTACATCGTATCCGCCGTGGTCATCATGCCGTTGACGGGTTTTGTTGCCCGGCGCGTTGGACGTCGTCGCCTGATCCTGACAGCGATCACAGGCTTTGCGACCATGTCCGTAATGTGTGGCCTGTCCTGGAGCCTTGAGACCATCGTGGCCTTTCGACTGGCACAGGGCATGTTCGGGGCCTTTCTGATCCCTTTGTCGCAGTCCATTTTGTTTGACGCTTACCCGCGTGAAAAACGCGGGCAGGCGATGGCTGTGTTCGGACTGGGCGTTGTCGTTGCACCCGTTCTGGGCCCGACGGTGGGTGCCATCCTGACCGAGTATTTTTCCTGGCGGATGGTGTTCTTTGTAACTTTGCCCGTCGCCGCTATGGCCCTGCTTTTGCTTGCCGGAGAACTGCCAGAGGACAAAACGGAACAGGTCATAATCGACTGGAAGGGACTTGCTCTGCTGGCCGTGGGCATTGGGTGCCTTCAGTTCATGCTGGATCAGGGTCAAACGCTGGACTGGCTGTCCTCACATGTCATTCAGGTCGCGCTGATCGCATCGTTTTTGGGAGTGATTGCATTTGTCACTCATGTCCTGACGTCAAAACACCCAGTTGTTGATCTCAGGTTATTTGCTGATCGCAATTTTGCACTGTGCAATCTGATCATCGCAGGGTTTGCGATTTCGCTGTTTGGCGGCATCGCGATTCTGCCGACACTTGTTCAATCGCTGTTGAACTATCCGGTTATCGAATCCGGGCATCTGTTCATTCCGCGCGGCATAGCTGCCGGAGTGTCGATGGTCGCCACCGGAGCGGTTCTAGTTTCGCGTTTTGATCCAAGGGTGCTGGCGGGAATTGGGATGTTGTTGACGGCGGTTGGGAACTTCATGATCGGAACGCTCAACCTGAATGCAGGCTTTTGGCAACTGGCCTGGCCGGGGGCGATCAGTGGCCTTGGGATGGGTCTGGTTTTTGTGCCCATGTCGATCCTTGCGTTCGAAAGCATCAGCAAGACACGGCAGGACGAAGCATCGGGCCTGTTCAACGTGACCAGACAGCTTGGTTCATCAGTTGGCATCTCACTGGTCGGAACTTGGGTCGTGCGCGGGTTGCAGATCAATACGGCAGAACTCAATCAGAATGTGACACCTTATAATCCGGCGGCACAGGCTTACCTCCAGCCACTTGGTCTCACTCCGGACAGTGCTGAAGGCGCGGCAATTCTAGCCCAGGAGATTTCGCGCCAGGCCGAGATGATTTCGTATCTGACCGTGTTCAACAATCTTGGTCTTCTGGCCTTGGCCACGATTCCTCTGCTGTTTTTCTGCAAAGCCCCCAAACCCGGCGCACAAGCCGCCGTCGCACATTAGCGCGTCACTAGCAAACCCAGCCACAGGGCGATCCAGCACAAAGCAAGGCTGAGCAGGATGTTCCCTGCCGCGAGGGCGATGGTTCGGTTCCGGTGCAGTTCCAACGTTTGGTACGCAAAGCTGGAAAAAGTGGTGAAGCCGCCACTGAATCCGAAGACAAGCCGCTTCTCCTCTTCCCCCATTTCGACGGAGCCGCCCAGGAATCCGATCCAAAGGCCCAGAATAAGGCTGCCCAGCACGTTCACGAAAAGCGTGGCGTAAGGCAGATCATGTGTCACTCGCAGCGCCAGCCAATGCCGCGTGACTGCGCCAAGGCCGCCGCCAAGGGCGAATATGGCGTGCAGGTAGAACCCGGTCATGATGGCGTGCCTTCGGGGTGCAACCGTCGGCCAAGCGCCTCGCCAAGGATTGCCGCACCTATGCCCAGGGCGATTTCCGCAAGAATTGCGACAGCGACAGCCGCGCCGCCCGTTGCGGCGAGACGCTCCAATTCGGCGACAAAGGATGAAAAGGTGGACAGACCGCCGCAAAAGCCGACCGCGCCCAGATGCAGGACATGGGCGTGCACCTTGTGGCGTATGGAATAGAGCCAACCGAGAATGAAACAGGCAACGACGTTGATGCCAAAAGTTGCGGTCAGAAAAGGCGCGCCGGGTATTTCCAACGCAAACGCTTCGCGCAGCAAAGATCCTGCCGCTCCGCCGACAAAGACGGCACCATACATCAAAGTCCGCTGTTTGGCGGCAAGTGCCGGGTTTGCCACTTAGATTGTTCCTGCTCTGACCTGCGTTGCTTTGGGCATATCGGTTGAGCGTTTTACGATCAACCGCTGAGCAGCGGTTCAATAAATCGCTCGGGTTACCGGGCATGTGGACAAATGCTTGCACTCAAAAGGCAATCTGTTCCACCTTTGGGGAAAGGATGGGCAGTTTTGCCCGATCCAACCAGGCCGCACTTTGCTTGGCGGTGTCCAAGGAGATTAGGAATGATTGTACGCAGGATTTATTATGGGCTGACCTATGTGGTTTTGCCGCTGACGGTTGTTTTGGGATACTTCTGGTCCCCTGCAAATTGGTTGCTGGTTTTCCTTGTGCCATACGCGGTGGTTGGTCTTTACGACATGCTGACCACCAAGCATAACGTACTGAACAATTATCCGGTTTTGGGTCATTTCCGCTATATGCTGGAATTCGTCAGCCCCGAAATCCGCCAGTATTTCGTCGAAACCAACGAAAGCGGGCGGCCGTATAATCGGATCATTCGCAGTCTGGTTTATTCTCGCGCAAAAGGTCAGGTGGATACGCAGGCCTTTGGAACTCAGTACGACATAATGACCGTGGGTTACCATCGCGCAGATCATTCTCTGGCCCCCAAACATGTCGACGAAAGCGAAGAGCGGGTGATGCTGGGGGGGCCGCAATGCGAAAAACCCTATAGCGCATCTCGTTTGAATGTCTCTGCCATGAGTTTTGGTGCGCTCAGCGCAAACGCGATCCGAGCCCTCAACGGTGGGGCAAAAGATGGCGGTTTTGCGCATAACACCGGCGAAGGCGGATTGTCTCCGCACCATTTGGCAGAGGGCGGCGACATTATCTGGCAGATCGGTACCGGCTACTTTGGGTGCCGAACGCCCGAAGGTGGGTTCGACAAGGATGCTTTTGCCGAGAAGGCGCAAAAGGATGTGGTCAAAGCGATCGAGATAAAGCTGTCTCAAGGCGCGAAACCCTCACACGGAGGCGTACTACCTGCGGCAAAGGTAGACGAAGAGATCGCTGAAATTCGCGGTGTCCCTTTGCATCAGGATGTTATTTCACCACCCATTCATTCGGCGTTTGATGGCCCAACCGGATTGATGGAATTTGTTCAGCATCTGCGTGAAATGTCGGGTGGCAAGCCTGTTGGGTTCAAACTGTGTATCGGAAAGCGGTCAGAGTTCATGGCGATCTGTAAGGCGATGCTGGAAACCGGTATTCTACCGGATTTCATCACCGTTGACGGTGCCGAAGGTGGCACTGGGGCAGCCCCGGTTGAGTTTACGAACCGCTTGGGCGTACCCGCAAACGAGGCGTTGATATTTGTGAACAACTGCCTGCACGGTATCGGCGTTCGCGACAAAATTCGTGTCATCAGTTCTGGCAAAATAGCGACAGGCTTTGACATGGTTGAGAAATTCGCGCTCGGCGCGGATATGTGCAACGCAGCGCGCGCCATGATGTTTGCGGTGGGGTGCATTCAGGCGCTGCATTGCAATACCAACCGCTGTCCTTCAGGCGTGGCAACGCAGGATCCGATCCGGGGCAGGGCGGTGAACATCCCGGAAAAGCGTCAGCGTGTACACCGTTTCCACGACGCGACACTCGAAAGCTTTCGCGAGATACTTGGCGCCATGGGTAAGTCCACCGTTGCCGAACTGCGCCCGGTGGATATCCGCCGTAGAATGGCGGATGAGGGCGAAAAGTCCTACGCCGAACTGTATGACTTTCTTGAAGACGGGGCATTGCTAGGGGACAACGTGCCATCCAGCTTTGCCGCGGATTGGAATGCGGCGACAGCAGGACATTTTTAGAAAAATATTTGCTCTCACCAAGGATTGGCAACTGGCCTGCGTCTTATAGTCTGAGATGCGTATGATGACCTCGGATGAAGACATGGCCAAAGCGGCTGCAAATGGCGACGCCGACGCGTTTGCCACGTTGTTGTCTCGTCACTACGACCGCATGTACCGGTTGGCTTTCCGCCTGACCGGCAAAGCAGAGCTGGCAGAGGATCTGACACAGGATATTTGTGCCGCTTTGCCAGCAAAGATGTCGGGTTATCGCGCGCAAGCCCGGTTTACCACGTGGCTGTATCGCGTCGTCGTCAACGCGGTGCAAGACATGCGCCGCCGCCAGTCTGCGCATGATCGGGCGGCGGCAGGCTGGGGCGATGTCGAACAGTTGCGCCGTGCCGAAGCTGTCGAGACTGCTGCCGCGCTGGACTGGTTGCAACAGGCAATGTGTGCGTTGCCAGAAGACTTGCGAGACACGCTGGCGCTGACACTTGATCAAGACATGACGCACGCGCAAGCCGCCGAGGTTCTGGGTGTATCGGAAGGTACGATTTCCTGGCGAATGTCAGACGCACGAAAACGCCTGCGGGCGATGAAAGAAAAGGAGCTTACCCGATGAGTGATGAGCTCGACGATCTGAAAAAACTGATGGGATATGCGACCCCGGCACCGGATACTGCGTGCAAGGCACAAAATCTGGCACGGGCGCAGGAAAAATTCGAGCAGCTCCAAGGATCGCATGTTCAGGCGCGTCCTACTGACAAGCGCGGCCGACTGGCCCGCCTGACAGAAGGAGCGAAATCTATGTTGAACACGTTAACGCATCGCGGTGCCTTAACCGCGACCACAGCTATTGCAGCCGTTGCCCTTGTGATGATTGTCCCGCAGATGAGGGAAGTCGCCGAAAAGCCATTGTCCCTTGGTGGAGATCGCCCGAGCGAACCACAAGCCGTCGCCGAAGCGGATGCCGAGATTGCCGAATTCCAACTGGAAGAACCTGTGGTCGAGGCTCCGGTCATTGTTCAGAATGAGCTTGCGGATGTTACGCCATCGGATGCGCCAGAGCTACACGCAACTGGCGATTTGCTGGCTGTGTCACCCGCGCCAAAACAACGTCTTCAAGGTTTGGGAAATAGCCGATCCAATAGTTTGAGTCTGGACGGAGGGTCTGCGCGATTTGGTCTGGCTCATTCTGAGGAAAGAGCTATCCCAGAGCAAAACACTGAAACCTTCTCAAACGCCGAAACAAATCCGTTGAAAATCACGTCGGAAGAGCCGGTATCGACCTTTTCGATCGATGTGGATACGGCCTCGTATTCAATTGTCCGCTCGTCACTGATGCGTGGCCAATTGCCACCAAGAGATGCCGTGCGGGTCGAAGAGATGGTGAATTACTTCCCCTATTCTTATCCTGCACCCGAAGGTGGCGCGCCGTTCCGTCCAACGATCACGGTCTCTCCGACACCCTGGAATGAGGGAACGCAACTGGTGCATATCGGCGTTCAGGGTGCGCTGCCAGAGATCGAGAGTCGGCCAGCCCTGAACCTGGTGTTCCTGGTCGACACCTCGGGTTCGATGCAAGACCCGACCAAATTGCCTTTGCTGAAACAGTCGTTTCGCCTGATGCTGTCCGAATTGCGGCCCGAGGATCAGGTTTCGATTGTCACTTACGCAGGCAGCGCGGGTCAGGTCTTGGAACCCGTCTCAGCTGCAGAGCGCACCACGATCCTTGCAGCGCTGGATCGGTTGGAGGCTGGTGGCTCAACCGCTGGTCAGGCGGGTCTGCAACAGGCCTATCAGGTCGCCGAAGGCATGGCAGATGAAGGTGAGGTCACGCGTGTGATCCTTGCGACCGATGGTGATTTCAACGTTGGTCTTTCAGATCCCGAAGCATTGAAAGACTACATTTCCGGTAAACGTGACAGCGGGACTTATCTGAGTATCCTGGGCTTTGGGCGTGGAAATCTGGATGATGCGACCATGCAGGCGTTGGCTCAGAACGGAAATGGTCAGGCTGCTTATATCGACACGCTCAGCGAAGCGCGGAAGGTATTGGTAGACCAGCTCACTGGTGCTTTGTTCCCCATCGCCAATGACGTCAAAATTCAGGTCGAGTTCAATCCGGCCCAGATCGCTGAATACCGCTTGATCGGCTACGAAACCCGCGCGTTGCAGCGCGAAGATTTCAGCAATGACAAGATCGATGCAGGCGATATCGGGGCCGGGCACAGTGTTACTGCAATCTACGAAGTAACCCCCGTTGGCTCGGACGCAATTCGCAACGGACCTTTGCGATACGCCGCAAGTCCCGCATCGGACGGATCCGATGAAATTGGCTTTTTCAAACTGCGCTACAAGGCGCCGGGAATGACAGAAAGCCAATTGATCGAACAACCGATCCTGCAAGAGCAGGGGATGATCACGGACGACGTGGAGTTTTCCTATGCCATTGCCGGCTTCGGGCAGGCGCTGCGCGGCGGAGAATATCTGGAGGATTGGTCATTTGCCGACGCAATCGCGCTTGCCAGTGGCTCCAAGGGCGCAGACCCGTTCGGATACCGGGCCGAGGCGGTGACGCTTATGCGGTTGGCTGAAACTCTTTCGCAGTGACAAAGTATCCGGGCTGCCTTGCGGTGGCCCGGAACCATATCAACCAGCTGTGTTTCTGGGATTGTTGGTACTGTGGTTATGAATTCTGCGTATGCTCCATTCCACAGCATCGCGCATCGTGTCCCCCAGCGCTTCATCATAGGCGACCACAAGATCCGGCGTGTTATCCGTAGCGGCCATCACGTTTTCTTCGAACGAGGCCGAGGCAATGATCTTATCGTCGTATTCGTCGATGACTTTGATGTTGATCCGAACCTTGATCTGCACCGTTTTGCCGTTGTCCGTTTCTCCGATTACATGGCCCTGAAATTCGCGCAGATCAGGGGCGATAACATAGTCAGGGCGCAGGCCCACGGTTGAACGCCCGACGGCGGCAACCTTGTTGGTGTTCTCAAAACTCTCGATTAACAAAGACTGCACAATGATTGGGGCCCGGTCGGCCCATCTGGCCCGCGTCAGATACTGGACCTGCAAGGGCGTTGGCTGGATGGCAATCTGATCGGTGTTGACGGCAGCCGTTGCCGTTGGTTCCTGAACGACGATCTGTTTTTGCACGCGAGGCAGCGATGAAGAAAACGTGCTTTTGGGCGTCAGTAGGTAAAGATCGTTGGGTTTTGACGCCTGGCGCAAAGTCCCAAGACCGGTGCATCCCGTCAGAGCGGCCAAAGTTGCAATCACGAAAATGGGCCGGATCATTGGCGAAACTCCGATGCTTGGGTGCCTAAGAGAAAGCGGGCCGGGTCACGTTCGACCCTGTCGACCAGCCGGTCCAGACTGATAACCAGACGTTGGGATTCCTCGACGAACCGGATGAACTGAGGCAGGCCAACGCGCAGGAAATCCGAAACCTGACGGCGATTGTCCTGAACGATTCCATCCACTGTGCCAAGTAGTTCCGAAGCGGATTTGGACGCGCTTAGAATATCGTCCGATATCTGATCGATCTTCTCGGTGACGCCCGAGACCGTATCCGCTACCTGCTTGGCCGCATTGCTGATGTCCTTCGCGACCGGCCCGATATCCGTATCGAGAACTTCGTTCGCCGAGTCGAAGGCACGTTTCGCCGATGCCAGGGCGCCGTTGGCCGTCTCCATCGCAGTCGTGATCGACCCAAGCGTTGTGTTTGCGTTTGAAACGGTTTCGGTGATCACACCCAGAGAATAGCTGCCCTCTTCTGTCAGAGCAGACAAGCGTTCAGCAAGCTGCGTTCCCTTTTCGACAAACGGCCGGATATCCTGCTGAATGACCTTGTCCGCATTGGTAATGGCGGTGTTGGCTGTTTCCAGCGTGATCTTTGCTGTTTCAGACGCATCCTTGATACTGTTCAGGGTGTCAGTACCCGTTGTCAGGGTCGTCTGGGCGGTAGCGACCAGCGGGTCCAGTTTTTTGGTGAATTCGCCAATATCCTTGGCGGCATTTCCCAGATCGCTGGACAGAGATTCAAAATCAGAAAGGGTTTTGTCCAGCTTGCCGGATGCTTCCGCGAGGTTCCCCAAGATGTTGGAAACCGCCTTTCGGTTTTCGTCGTCTACCACTTTATTGAGATCCTCAAGCAGGCTAAGGGCCTTATCCAGAACCTGCGGCGCGCCCTCTAACAGAGATTGGATCGGGCTACGTTTGCTTTGGATCACGCTGTTCTGCGGCAAACGCTCTGCGTTCACTGACCCGCCCGACAACTCGACATAGGCAACCCCGGTGACACCCAAAGATTGCAGCTGTGCGATGGTGTCCTTGGTAACTGGAATATCGGCGTCGACTTCAAGGCGCACGCGAACTTTCGAGGGGTCGTCATCGTCCAGCTTCAGGGATATGACCTGTCCGACCGGCAAACCGTTATAGTTGACACCACCTGCAGCCGACAGGCCCGAGACGTTGTCGAACAACACATCGTAATAGGCATATTGCCGAGTGACCTCGAATTTGGCGAGCCACAGGAAAAAGCCGAATACGCCCAGAATACCCGCCAGAGTAAACGCACCGATCAGAATGTAGTTTGCACGGGTTTCCATCGACTCTACCTGTCCTGCCCCTTTTGTTGCGCCGCGCGGGCCCGGGGGCCGGTGAAATATTCCTGCACCCAAGGATGATCGACCTTGGTCATCTCTTCAATCGGACCTTCAACCAACACGCGTTTTTCCGCAAGCACGGCGATGCGATCACAAATCGCGTACAGACTGTCCAGATCGTGCGTGACCATGAAGACAGTCAATCCCAGCGCCTGCTGTAGTTCCCGGATCAGATCGTCGTAGGCGGCCGCTCCGATTGGGTCCAAACCTGCGGTTGGTTCATCCAAAAACACGATTTCCGGATCAAGCGATAGGGCGCGCGCCAGTGCTGCCCGCTTGCGCATTCCACCAGAAAGTTCTGACGGAAACTTGCTGCAACTCAATTGTGGTAGCCCAACAAGACTGATCTTGAGGCCCCCAAGCGCTTTCATGAGGTTTTCGCTTAGACCCGTGTGTTCGCGCAATGGGGCCATCACGTTCTGCAAAACGGTCAGGGATGAAAAAAGCGCCCCGTCCTGAAACGCGACCCCCCAACTTTTTTCGATCCGTTTCCGTTCGCTTTCCGGACCGTTCAGAACATCGACACCCAGAACTTCGATGCTGCCATTGGCTGGGCGGTTCAGGCCGACAATTGTGCGCAAAAGAACCGACTTCCCGGTGCCCGAGCCGCCAACGACCCCCAAAACCTCGCCGCGCCAGACATCAAGGTTCAGGTTGTCGTGCACAACCTGTTCACCAAACCGATTGGTCAGGTTGCGGACACGGATGACAGCCTCACGCTGCACGGCGATGTTTTGCTCCAGGGTCGCTCCGTCCATGTCAGACCCCCAATTCCGAGAAAAAGATGGAAAACAGCGCGTCGATTGCGATGACCATAAAGATTGATTGCACGACCGAGGCCGTGGTTCTCTGACCGACGCTTTCCGATGATCCTTTGACCTGCATGGCTTGCCAGCACGAGATGACGCCGATCACCAGTGCAAAAAATGGGGCTTTGATCAGACCGATGGCCAATTGCCAGACATCGGTGCTTTCCTTCAGGCGCGTCAGGAACATGCCGGGGCTGATGCCCAGATCGATCCAGCTCATCAATGCGCCGCCGAACAGGCCCGCGATATCTGCAATGAACCCCAGAATGGGCAGCATGATCAACAACGCCAGAACCCGCGGCACCACCAGCACTTCGATCGGGTCCAGCCCCAACGTGCGCATGGCATCTATCTCTTCCTGAACCTTCATCGACCCGATCGAGGCGGTAAAGGCCGATCCCGACCGACCCGCTACGATGATTGCTGTCAGCAAAATCCCCAACTCGCGTAGCACCGAGATCGAGATCAGTTCCACTACGAAAATCTCGGCACCGAACTGTTTCAACTGGGTGGCCCCTTGAAAGGCCAGAACAACGCCGATCAGAAACCCCATGAGCGAGACAATGGGCAGAGCTTTGAACCCGGCCTGCTCCATCTGCGACACCAACGCTGCCCGGCGCAGGCGCCATGGCATGATCAGCGTCCGGAACAGCCGATGCAGTGTAAGACCCAGAAATTCAAGAACAGAAAGCGTATCTTTCCATGCGCCGACGGTGCGCTCTCCCAGTCGGGCCAGCCATTCAACCGCACCGCGCGGTGGCTCTTGCGCGCCAACAGCTTCCGGGATGTTCTGTGCGACCGTCTCAATCAGTGACGCATGTGCTTCTTGCACCCCTTCAAGCCGCACCTGCGCACCGCTATCCCGAATCCGGCGTTCCAGATCCGCAACCAGCCATGCACCGCCGGTATCCAGCGATTGAACTCCGGTCAGATCGACCACCATATCGGTGCCGTCGGTCCGGAGACTTCTGAACGCGTTCTCGACGCTCTCCAACGATTGAGTCCGCAGGTCGCCCGCAATGCGAATGCAGACGCCCTCAGAAGTTTGATCCGAGGTAATCGTTGGCTGGGTCATGCCGGTATGTGATGTGAAAAGTCCTGTGGCTGCAATGGGTTTGTTCAACCAGACCGGGATTTCATCGCGATAATTGCGGCAGCGATACAATTGCACCGGTCTGGATCGTGCACACTTTTCCGCGTCAAGTACTATTCGGTTGCACCAACCGCGCAACCTCTTACACCTGGGCTTGTCGGGATGCTAGGGATGTATGCAGGGGGGATCGACTTGGAAATAAGTGAGCAGCGCATCAAGGCGATGACAACCGCCGGTCTGAATCTGATCGGGCAGGCTTTGTCGATCTACGACAGTGCGCTCAGGCTGGTTCAATGCAATGCCCGCTTTCAGGAAATGTTCGACCTGCCGGATGAACTGGTCCAACCAGGCGCGCGGTTTCACGACACGATCCACTTCCTGGCCAAACGTGGAGAGTATGGTGAGGTAGATCAGGTTGATGATCTGGTTCGTCAGCGCGTCGAGCAGGCCCTTACGTTCGAGCCGCATTATATAGAACGCATTCGCCCCAACGGGCAGGTGATCTCGGTCGAAGGTGCGCCGCTGCCAACCGGGGGGTGGGTCGCCGTCTATACGGATATTACCCGGACCAAACAGGCCGAAGATCTGTTGCGCGCGCGGTCCGAGGAACTGTCGGAACAACTACTGGGCCGCGCCGAGGAGCTTTCTGCCACCAACCGAAAGCTGGCTGCCACGATCAAAGCGCTTGAAGAGGCCAAACGCCAACTGACCGAGATCGAAGCGCGCACGCGTCTGACGACCGAAATGATGCCGGCCCATATTGCGCATCTGGATGCAGAGGGGCGATATGATTATTCGAACCGCCGTCTGAGTTCGGTGATGCCCGGCCGTCCATCCGAAATTCTGGGTCTACATATATCTCAGGCATTAGGGGCGGGCGCTTATCAGCGGGTCAGGCCCAATCTGCAGCGCGCTTATGATGGCAACACCTCGGTGTTCGAGTTTACCGAAGATCAGGATGCGCGACGTTTGAGGGTCTCGTTCACTCCGGACGGGCAGGGCGGTGTCTATGTCATGTCGGTCGATATCACCGAAGAGACGCAGGCCCGTGTCGCCCTTCAGCAAACCCGACGCCGCGCAATGGCGGCACAGATGACCAGCGGGCTGGCCCATGATTTCTCCAATCTGCTGACAATCATTTTGGGCATGCAGTCACGGCTGGAGAAAATGAATTTGCCGGACGAAGCACGCGAGCTAATCACCGCGACGCAGTCCACCGCGCGCCGTGGTGGGCAATTGCTGAACCGTATCGCCGACATGACCGGGAACCGCACGCCGCAACCCAAAGCCACCGATATGCGTGGATTGATGGAAGACCTGCGGATATTGGCCTCACCATCGCTACCGCGCGGTATGGGCCTGTCGGTTGTCAACACGTTGCCTGACGAAGCTCTTATGCTGGACCCGGGGATGGTGCAGGACGCTTTGCTGAACCTTGTGCTGAACGCCCGTGATGCCTGCGGCAGTTCGGGGCAAATCACCATCAGTGCCCATAAGATCGGGTCAATCTGGGTGGAAATCACGGTTTCGGATACGGGCCCGGGTTTTTCGCCCGAGGCACTGGACAAAGCTTTGAATCCGTTCTTCACGACCAAGGGCAGCGATGGATCGGGCCTGGGATTGCCCATGGTGTATGACACGGTGAAACTTGCCGGGGGCGATCTGAACCTGCGCAATACCTTATCGGGTGCATCGGTTGTTTTGCGATTGCCTTACCGACCTGCACCCCCCCTTCAGGAGGGGCTTGTCCTGCTGGTCGAAGACAGTGACGACCTGCGGCGTCATTTCCGGGATATGCTGGTTGATCTGGGATTTTCGGTGATCGAGGCGACGTCGAGCGACGAAGCACTGGCGTTGGTCGCGGATATTGACGAAATCGCACTTGTTCTTTCCGATATCCGTCTGGAGGGTGGCGGCACCGGGATCGATTTGTTGAATAAACTTAAACCGGGCCTGGCCTGTATATTGATGACATCATTGCCGTATTCCGATCCGTTGCACCGGCAGGCCCTTGCCCTTGCGCCGGTTTTGCGCAAACCGTTTACGCGGGCGCAACTCTCCGCCCTGATCCGAACCGAGGCCGCCTGATGACCCAACCTCTGGTGACTATCCTTGACGACGAACCCGAAATCCGGCGCATTCTAACGGAAGCTCTGGAAGAAGCGGGGTTTCGGACGCAGAGTTTTTCGCGCGCCCGTGAATTTGAGGCCTCACTGAACCGAGTAACCCCGGATGTATGCCTTGTTGATCTATCTTTGCCCGATACAGATGGTTTGGCGCTGGTGCATCGGCTTGCACTGGAACAGGGGGCCGCTGTTATTATCATCTCAGGTCGGGCGCAGGTGCAGGACCGCGTTACGGGGTTGGAGCTTGGGGCGGATGATTATATCACCAAGCCCTTTGATCCTGCCGAGGTTGTTGCGCGCATCCGCGCGCGCCTTCGGTCCGCTCGACCAGCGGTCCAAAATTCCGAGAAGGCACGTTTCAATGGCTGGACAGCACATTTCGACCGCTATGTTCTTGTAGATGCTTCCGGTGCCGAGACCCAGTTCAGCCATGCTGAAGGCGAAGTATTGCGCCTGTTTCTGGAAAGCCCGAAGCGGCTGATCAGCCGCGCCCGAATGCAAGAGATGCTGGGCGGAGGGGCCGGAGACAGTTTCGATCGTGCGATGGATGTGCGCATCTCGCGTCTGCGGACAAAGCTGGACGAGGACCCGAAAAACCCGCGGCTTATCAAGACGATCTATGGGGCAGGGTATATCTTTCTTGGGGAAGTTGAATGGGTCTGACCGGATTTCCAGCGCGTCACTCGCGCAATGCTTCATCCTTTACCTTCAAAACAGGCTCAATCAGATAATCCAGAACAGATTTTCGCCCTGATAGGATATCGACCTCTGCAACCATGCCCGGGATAATTTCAACAGCGACCCCGCTGGCGTCAAGCATGGTGTCGGACGTTCGGATTTCAACCACAAAAACCTCCTCTTCACTGCGCTCGGACCGGGTGATTGTGTCGGCTCCGATGCGAATAATTTCCCCATCCAGGCTGCCATACCTTGCAAAGTCGTAGGCTGTGATCTTGACCTTCACGGGTTGACCAGGGTGAAGAAAGGCGATGTCTTTTGGTCGAACATAGGCTTCAACCAGCAAGCTGTCGTCCAGCGGAACGATTTCGATTAACTCTTCCCCGCCACGAGCCAACCCGCCAATTGTCGTACGATGTATCCGGTTGACGATACCCCGAACCGGGGCGCGTATCTGTGCTCGCTTTGCCCGTTCCTGCAATGCAGGCAAGGAAGGCTGCAAAGCGGCCAACTCTGCCGTGACCACCGCCAGATCGGTCAGTGCGGCGCTTCGAAACCGGCTGCGCGTGGCGCTGATCCGGTCATCGACCTCGTCCAGCCCGGTTCGAAGTCGATGAACCACCGTTTGCGCACGTGTTTTCCGGCCGAGCCACTCGGCCTCGCTGCGTCGCAAAGCCAACAGGGTCGTCGCGGGTTCCATACGTTGTTCAACCAGAGGTTCCATGAGTGCGCGTTCCTCAGCAAGAAGGGCCAGAGTTTCCGTCGCAGTTATCTGATCAACTAGACCCTCTTCATATTCCTGTTGCCGCTGTTCACGCTGACGGTCGAGAATGGTGATCTCAGCCGCAAGTTCGGCTCGCCGACCCAGAAATAGCGCAGTTTCCGACCGGACGACTTCCGGGGCACCGCGTTGCAAGTTGGGGTCAAATTTTAAGTCTGCCCCGTTGATCTCCGCTTCAAGCCGTTGCGCCCGGGCCCTGAGTCCAAAGGCGCGTTGTTGTTCCTGGCTCAATTCGCTGACAATCTGGGTCGAATCCAACTCCATCAACAAGGTCCCCGTGTCCACTGACTGACCCTCCTGCACATGCAGTGCCTGAAGAACACCTGGCTCGGTTGCTTCGATCAATTGGATATCGCCCGAAGGCACGATGCGCCCGTCGACCCGAACAACATCGTCCAACTCTGTGTATCCGGCCCAAATCCCGGCGGTTGCCAAACAAGCAAAAATAGCAAACAGCAGCAATGATCCCCGCAGTGGAGTGCGCCCTCGCATCTGGCGCGCAAGCGTCTCAAGATCAGGATGCTGCGACATTGAGGTGCCCTCTGTCGCTGCGATTGATCTGTGTAAGCAGGCTTTTGGGTCCATCGGCACCTACCTTGCCGTCTTCGATCACGATCACCCGATCAACAAGATCCAGCAGGCTGGCGCGGTGGGTGATCAGGATCAGTGTGGTATCTTGCGCGGCTTTCTTGAGCCTTTGAATGACCTTGGCTTCGGTCTTGACATCCATTGCACTGGTCGGCTCGTCCAACAGCAGAACCGGAGGTCGACCAACCATCGAACGCGCCAGAGTGATCGCCTGTTTTTGACCGCCAGACAGTCCCTCACCGCGCTCGGCCACTTGCAGATCATACCCCATCGGGTGCTGTGCAACGAAGTCCTCAACTCCTGCGATTCGCCCGGCGCGGATCAAATCCTCGTCGCTAGGGCGCACTGAACCGCTGATGATGTTGTCGCGGACTGACCCGGAGAACAGCCAAATGTCCTGTAAAACCGAACCGATACTGCGCCTTAAATCCCCTGGGTCGATCTGCCGGATGTCCAACCCGTCCATCATCACCGACCCGGCCCGAGGCTGGTAAAGCCCCAGGATCAAGCGGGCGAGGGTGCTTTTGCCTGACCCGATCTGACCGAGTATTGCGACCTTCTCGCCCGGGTTGATGTTGAACGTGACCCCTTTCAAGGCGTCCTCGGCCTGATCGGGATATGCAAAGTGGACATTGTTGAACGTGACGCCCCCATCGAATGTAGAACGGCTGATCCAGCTTTTGCCTGTCGGCCGTTCACTTTCGGCGCGCATCAATGCGTCCAGGTTACGATATGCGCTACGCGCCTGATTGACCCGAGTCAGGGTCTGCGCAAGCTGACCCAATGGGGCCAGGGCCCGACCGGTCAACATGACGGACGCTACCAAAGCTCCCATGCTAGTCTGACCTTCCATGACTAGAAAAACCCCGTAAAAGACGATAAGAACCTGCGCCGCCTGCTGCGTGAAGCCGGTGAGATTAAGCGCAAATTGTGTCACCGCACGGCTACGCGCTCCATGCTCTGACTGCTGCGCGATTGCCGCTTCCCACCGGTTGCGCATCAGACGCGCTGCAGCGGTGGTCTTGATTGTTTCAAGGCCTGTAACTGCCTCGATAAGAACAGACTGCTTGGATTGACCTTCGGCAAAGCTCCGCTCTGCCAGACGCGACAAAAAAGGTTGGATCGCTAACCCGGTAAACAAAACCACCGGCACAGCCAGGGCCGGGATCAGGGCTAAAGGGCCTCCAACCAGATAGATGGTCAAGATAAACACCGCAATGAACGGCAGATCGACCAGGGCGACGAGAGTCGCCGAGGTGAAGAACTCTCTGAGGGTCTCAAATTCACGGACTGTGCTGGCCGTGGCACCGGTGGACCCTTGCCGCGCCGTCAATTTGATGTTCAGCAAGTGATCGAATACGCGTCGCCCCACGGCCATGTCGGCCTTTTGTCCCGCTTGATCTATGAATCCGGCGCGCAGGATTTTCAGGAAAAAGTCGAACACCAGAGCAAGGCAGACACCACCGGTCAGCGCGATTAGCGACGATGTTGCCTCATTTGGCAACACCCGGTCATAAACGATCATTATGAAGACTGAGGTGGACAGGCCAAGGATATTCGTCAATGCCGCCGCGAGGGCAACCTGGCCGTAGGACCAGCGGTTTGCCAGCAACGCTGACCAAAACCAGTGCCCTTTACCACCCGCTGCGGTACGCGATGTCTCGAAACGGTGCTCAGGCCTGAACAAAAGCGAATATCCCGTATAGGAATCGCGAAGCTTTTGCTCGGAAATTTCACCAACACCATCCCCCATTGCAGGGTCGAAGATCTTCATTTCCCCATGCCGGGCTCGCCCGAGGTAGACAATGGCGCGGTCGCCTTCAAGCAACAGAATTGCAGGAATCAGCGTATCATCCAAGGCGCACAACTTCTGCGCTCCGAAACCAACCTGCAATCCTGCGCGCCGACCTGCCTCGATCGCATCCCGAACCGTCAAATCCCCGAACGGACCCGATTGCGCATCATGCAGGGCAGCCAGGGTCAGAGGTCTGTCCAGGGTTTTCCCGATGTGTATCATGCAGGATTCCAGTGCGGTCATCGTGTGGGGTGTGTCGGTCATCGTGAACCATCCCAGGGTTTCAGAACCACGCCCAGCAGGTCCAGAATATCGCCGGTCAGGCTGAGCGCTGCATAGTTCGTCAGAAAAGAGTTATGTTCAGCGAGGATCAGCCGTTCCTGCGCATTCACATAATCCCGCTGCGCATCCAGAATCTCGATCATGCTTCTACGCCCGATCGAGAACTGCGCGCGTGCGGCGGTGACGCTGTCTGCATTGGCTCTAGCTGCGATCCGGGCTTCGCGCAGCCTTTCGGCCCCGGCTTGCTGATCGGATCGGATGAAACTGAGTTCGCGTTCGATATCCCGGATCAGTTGTTCACGCGCAGCCTGTGACTGAGCGACCTGCGCATCTGAGGCAGCAATCGCCGCACGACGTTGGCCGGTGCTGTCGATCTGGTAATTCACAGCAAGATCCAAGCCAAAGTTGGCATCCCGAGACCTGTCCTGATTGGCGAAAGCGGCCACACGAATTTCGGGATTGCGCCGCGCGCGTGCGGCGGCTTGTTCGGCCACGGCGGCCAGAACCGCGGCTTCGGCCTGCCGTATCTGCGGGCTGTCCATGATGATCTGTGTGTCGTTACGTTGCAAATCCGGTGCGGCGACGGGTAAAGGTAATCGACCCGGTGCGGCCCCAAAAATCTCGCGGTACCGCGCTTCGGCCCGATCCGTGCGCGCTTTTGCATCCGCAAATCGGGTGCGCGCATCGGCGGCACGGGATCGGACAATCATCAGGTCGGCGGTTGAGCCTGCGCCTTTGGCGACACGTTCCGCCACTTGCTGTTCGATATCTTCGTGAAAAGTGACGTTATCGCGGGTGATCTCAAAAACCTCTCTGCGGTTCAGTACCAGAACATAGGTTTCTATCGCCGCCAATGCCGTGGCGGATGCGGTCTGCAGCTGACTACCGCGGCTCTCCAGGATACGCGCCCGGGCGGCCGTCAGGTTTCCGGCCGCCGCGCCACCGTCATAGACAAGCTGAGAAACCCGCAAATAAGGGGACAAGTCGGCCAGGTCAGACGCAATCCGTTCGGATCGCGCATTGAGGCCCAGCGAAATCTGCGGCAAAAACTCTCCTTTTGCCGCGTCCCGGTTGGCCCGAGCGATATCAAGCTCTGTATCGCTCTGCGTCAAAGCGGGGCTGGTCTGAACGGCGGTCCGAATCCGTTTTCCAAACTCGCTTTGCATCAGAGGGGTCGAAGTTTGAGCGGCTCCCGACCCTGTCGTTCCCGCAGCAAAGGACATTTCGACCCTTGCCAGATCAGGTCCGCGTGAACAGGCGGTAACGAAGGTAAATATCAGCATGGAAACCACTGATTGAATGATGTTTCTAACCCGCAGCATGAGTAATCTCCGACCCCAATGGGGGCTGGCTCGCGTCTTGGCCCATCGCGCTGATAAAGTTCTTCAATTCCTCGCTGAGTTGCTTGGTTGCGGGGGCCTGATGCTGAACCCGGCATAACCATCCACAATGTGACAGCGATACATGGTGGGCATGTATCAGCTGTAGCGCGCCGCTGTTCATCAAGGTCGAAATCTGGTTTTGCGACAACCGCGACAAACGATCATGATCTACTGTCAGCGCATTCCCAGGCAATGGAACACCGTCAAAGGTGTCGAGCGGAGAAAACAGACCCTGACGGGCGATCTTTTGGCATAACCGCCGTGTTTCTAACGCGGCGCTCTCGCATTTCTGCAGAAACGAGCGAACCGCGCAGAGGTCGGGGGTCAACTGACCAGAGTTGGTGAAAAAGCGCTCAGCCTTTGGATCCCGTGTGATCAACCCGGATGATTCATCTACCAGTAGAACAGAGGTTTTGTGCGCAGATTGACCTGGGCCTGCTTTGAACGGGTAGCATCGCAGTTGCGACGGGATGTAAAACCCCAACCACCTGCCATCTTCAGAGATCAACGGGGATTGCTGATCTGATCTCAGAGACAGGATGGCCACTGGCTCGATCTGGTTTCCGGTTTTCCGAAAAACGACAGGAAACGAAGCTGCTGCAGGCAGAACCTCAGCGGCGGTGATCGGGCAATCCCGCAAGTTTCTGGCAAAGTCGTACGAGGTGAAGCGTCGCCAATAAAGGTCGCGATGCCGCGTAAGATTTACTGGAAAAAGGCCGTTCTGTGCCATGGAAATCCCTTGCAAAAAGGATGGGGCGACATTTGCCGCATCCGTTTTCTGTCAGGCCGACGCCCCGGTGGGGTCAGTCAGCAAAATATTATCGGCATGGAATGTGCTCAGGTCCGACAGGCCATCAAACTCCGCCATTTTCTCGACCGTCGCCGTGTTAGCCCCCGTGTAGTTGACTTTGACAAGCGCGCTGTCGATTCCGTCGGTCACCAGTGCGTAAATCTCGTCGCCTGATTGCGCACCTGTCAGAGTCTCAGCCGCCGTTGCGATCGTATCTTCATTCAGGTTCGTCAATCGGGTGCTGAATCCAACGAAGCCGGTGTTTGCACCGAGGCTGTCCCCAGTCCCAAGGGTCTCGACAACGGTTCCGTTTCCGCGCAGCGTATTGGGGTCAAGGCCGCTGAATATGATCGCGTCAGACACATTTGCTGCCGGACCAAGATTGAACCCGGTTATCGTATCGATCCCGTTGTCGTTCGGGTCGGCCTCAAGCACCAGAATGTCACGCCCTGCACCACTCAGGTCGATTGTGTCGTCACCGCCGCCGCCACGGATAACATCGTCGGTTTGCGTGCCGGCCATCATATCGGTCCCGTCGGTTCCAAAGACGATCCGGGTCGGTCCGCCCTGTGGGGATGTCAGCTGCAACTCAATCGGTTTGCTAGCGTCCTGAACTGTCATCTCAAACGTCACGAGCGGTTGCGAAAGATCGCTGATGCTGATCGCAGCGCCACCAAACCGGACCGGGTTTCCACTGTGATTGACAGAGAAAATTGTTAGATCCGCGTGTTTCACATCCGAACCCGCGTTGAATGTGATCACCGATGAATCAAATCCCAGATCCGCGTCAAAGGCCAGCCCGCTTGATACGTCACGGTCGGGATCTGCATAGATAGCGAATGTGACAGTTGATCCGCTTTGTCCGACTTCACTGATAATGTAAGGTGCGGGTGTGTACGCGATAACCTGATCCGTCACCGGTGTCGGGTCCGGTCCGCCAACAACCGTCGCAGTCGCTGAGATATTCATTGCATCCCCCGCCGTGAGCCCCGAGAATGCAGTGCCCGAAATATTTGCGCTCCATGTGCCATTTGCCGCAACTGTTGCCGTGCCCGCTGAGTTCCCGTTGAGGGTTACGTTGATCACCTGGCCGGCTGTCAGACCGACGGCGGTGCCGGAAACTGTCAGGCCATTGTTCTGGGCATCGGCCAGTGGAACCGCGTCGTTTGATCCGATGGGATTCAGGCGCAGGATAGGTCGGAAATCTGTGGTGAAACTTGCCGTGGCATCGCTGGCGGCGTTGCCGTTGGCGTCTTGGACAGACGCCGTAACCGTGATGTTGCTTGCATCCGGCAAGGCAGTCAGGTCTGCCGTTGGGACGGCTACGCTCCAACTGCCGCCCGAAACCAGTGCCGCATAGTCTCGCCCGCCTAAGTTCACCGTAACGCTCTGGCCATCCTCCGCAGATGTCGTGCCTGACACTGTCAGGTCCGCTCCGCGCTCTTCCACATCCAGTTGGGCGCCGACTGAGAGTGGGCTCAGCGTGATGGTCGGGGCGGTGAAATCGGTTTCGATGCTGGTGCTGGCGGTGCTGCGGTTGCCTGCGGCATCAGTGACGGCAGCGTTCACGCTGTAGGTCTCATCATCCTGCAGGTCGCCCAAGCTGGCTGCTGGCGCGGTAAAGGTCCATGCTCCACCGTTGACCGTGGCCGTTCCGCTAACGTCAACCGTATTGTCGGGCCTCGCGAGTTCGACGGTGATGACGGTGCCGTCGGGTGCATCCGAGGTTCCGTTGACGATCAGATCCGTAGCGCGTTCCGACAGGTTCATGACCGACCCGTCCGGCAAGGGTGAAATCGTCAGAGTTGGCGCGGTAAAATCTGTATCAAAGCTGCCCGAAGCCTGCGCGGCAGGGTTGCCCGCCGCATCCGAGACATTTGCCGTTATATTGATGGTCGCACCGTCCGGCAGATTGCTAAGTCGTGCCGCCGGAACAGTGATCGACCAAGCTCCCCCTGACACCGATCCCAGATATGTTTCCCCGTTCAGGTTCACTGTGACGGTCTGATTGTCTTCGGCGTTGGTTGTACCTGTAATTGTCAGATCTGTGCCGCGCTCGGCAGCGTTCAGCACCGTTCCGTGCGAGAACCCGTCGATGCTCAAACCGGGGGCGGTAACGTCTTTGGACAGCACAATATCGGCCTGAGGCGCGTTGAGACCGTCGCTGTCGGCAACATCCGCAGTCAGGGTGAAACTACCCCCATCCGCCAGCGCGCCCAGATCGGCGCTTGGGATCGTCACGGTCCACGCCCCCGAGGACACCGTTCCGGAATAAGTCTGCCCGTTCACTGTGACGGTGACCTGCTGCCCGTCCGGTACATTCCCGGTGAGCCCGCTTACCGTGAGATCCGACGCGACCTCCGCCGCGTTCAGGACAGCGCCAACAGTCAACGGCGTGATGGAAATTGATGGACCGGTCAGATCGACGGGCACCGATGCCGTGGCAGACGTTGCCGGGTTACCGGCCTGATCACTGGTCGTGGCGCTGACTGCGACGGGCGAGCCCGTGGTCAAATCGGCCAGATCGGCATTCGGGATTGTCACGCTCCAGTTTCCACCCGAAGCGGTTCCGGTATAATCGCGCCCTTGGAATGTCACTGTGACGGCCTGACCATCTTCGGCGGTTGTTGTGCCCGTCAGCGTCAGATCCCCCTGCACATCAACAAGATCAATCGACCCTCCGGCCACTGGGTCGAGTGTCAGGGTTGGGGCTGTGAAATCGGTGTCGAAACTGTCGCTGGCTTGAACCGACGGGTTCCCCGCTCGATCTGAAACATCAGCGGTTACGGTGATTGTGGCCCCGTTCGGAAGCGAAACCAGATCGGCAGAGGGTATGGTCGCGGTCCAGTTCCCGCCCGATGCCGCGCTGGTATGGGTTTGTCCGTTTACAGTAACCGTTACGGTTTGTCCGTTTTCCGCGTCCGTAGTGCCCGAGATAACTAAATCTGTGCCTTGTTCCGCAGTGCTAAGCACATCGCCGCCTGAAATTGCGGATATGGTCACAATTGGAGGGATGGTATCCACATCAAAGCGCGCGGTTCCGGTCGAAAGTTCGATGCCGTCGGCGTCCAGAGCCCTGACTGTGATATCTGCAGCACCTTGTGGCAGCGCCGCTGCTTCGGCTGCGGTCAGAGAAATGCGCCAGCTTCCGTCCAGATCGGGTGCCACGGATTTGGTCAATGACCCGATTGTGACCTCTATCGCTGAGGTACCGTCGGGGGCTGAAACGTCGGTGCTGATGTTGTTGAGCGCGTTGGCCTGCAATTCAGCCAGATTCAAGATGGGAAGGCTGGGCGCAGGCGGGGTAGTTGCTGGTTCGCGATCTCCGCCACCCGGTTGTGTCGACTTGGATCTGTCGTCGCCATTATCTCCGCCGCCTCCGCCACCGCCCGCAGCTGCTGCGGCACCAGCCACGCCCAGGCCGCCCAACACCAGACCGGTGCTGCTGATACCGCTGGCTGTTGCAGCTGCGCCGGCCTCGGCAGCGGCACCAAATTGCGCGATTTGGCTGACCGCCTCGCCGGCCACCATGATCGCGCCATTATCAAGGATCTGAACGTCTTCCGCATCGACAACCAACGTGCGGCCATCCATCATTTTCAACTGGACATCGCCATTCGCCAAGAGCTTTGCGGACCGCACACCGGGGATTGCGTCAACAAACTGAAAGATATCAAGCTGGGCCGACGTGGCCTGAGCCAATGCAGGTAAAGCCATCAGCATTGAGCCCAGCCCCCCGATTAGACCCCGCCCGGCCCATCGCTGCAATTTATCATCCAGCCATCCGCGGATATGTTTTGTGCGCTCGGCATCGGGCAGGCCGTCCACGGTCGCGTCTTTGTTCGAAACGGGTTCTTTGGTCATCTCGCCCCTCGCAGTTGGCGTTCGCAAGCAACCGGACAACGTAACGTTTTGTTCATCCATATCTTTGCCGGGTGTCTCATGCGGACGGTCCAGAAAATTCGAGTTAAAGTGGAGCTGAAATCCTTTGTTTCACCACATTCCTGTTCTGTTTCTGGTCCGAGGCTCAGGGCATCCTTTTCTTGGTGCCAGAGGTGGCACGGGGATGGATGACGATGATGCTTCAGTTCGAAAGAGTGGTGGCAACGGGGACCGCAGCGCTCGATTCAGGTATCGGCGATACGGCTTTAAAAACGTTTAACGGCGAAACGTATCTCTACAGCATGACTGGTTTGGGCGGCGGTATCGTTTCCTGGCGGTTGGTCGATGGGGCCGGGCCGCAGGTCGTGGACCAGCAGTATTACGGGGTAACGATCACCAACCAGATTTCCCGCAGCGGCACGCCCGTGACTTTGGCTGGGCAGGACCATCTGATTCTGGATGTTGATACTGCCACCGGGCTTGTCAGCTATGATCTGAACTCTGACGGCAGCGTGGGCGAATTGCAGGAAACCGATAGGCTAACGGGTGGTGGAGACATTTCGGCTGCCGTGCAAATCTCGGGCGACTTGATAACACTGGCGCATACCGACAGCGGCCGTATCGGAACCTATCGTGTCAACGGCGATGGGTCTCTGAGCGTTGCCGGAACAGTCGCTGGGCGGGCGGATGTGCTTCAGGTGCTGCAGTCCGGTGCAGGTCAGTTCGTTGTGGCCGCAGACACTGCCAACAGCACCATAACCACCTTCAGTGTTAACGCAGGCAACGGTGTTCTGGCGGAAGTTGCCGAAAATACCGCATTCGAGACTCTGGGCATCAATGCACCGACCGCGGTTGAAGTGGTCGAGGCTTTTGGTAAATCCTGGGTCGTCGTTGCCAGCGCGGGCAGCAACTCTCTGAGCGTCATGAGGTTGGGCAGTGACGGGCGGCTGACCCCCACAGATCATGTTCTGGATTCGCTGCACACCCGGTTCGAATCGGTGCAGGATCTTGCGATGGTCGAGGTCAGCGGGCGTGTTTTTATCGTCGCCGGAGGGGGGGATGATGGCATCACCCTGTTCACCATGACGCCGGATGGTCAGTTGATACACCTCGACAGCTTTGCCGACACGCTGGCAAGCGGGTTGCAGAATGTGGAAACCCTTAGCGCTGTTCAGATCGGAGATGAGTTACAGATATTTGCAGCGTCACAACAGGATGCCGGGCTGACACAGCTCAGCGTCTCGCTGGCAGATCTGGGTGAGGTGCGGCAGGGCTTTGGAACGGTCAATGGTACATCAGGCGATGATATGCTGCGAGGTGGTGTTCTGGCCTCTACGCTGAATGGCGGGGCCGGTGACGATATCCTGATAACCGGAACCAGCGCCACAACAATGACCGGAGGGGCCGGTGCTGACATCTTTTTTCTGCGTCACGGCAGCGGCCAAACCACGATCACTGACTTTCAGGCAGGGACCGACAAGCTTGATCTGTCCGATTTCTGGCTGCTGCGTTCTCCGGCCCAACTCGATTTTACATCCACCGCGACAGGGGCCCGGATTCAGTACCGGGGCGAGAGTATTGACATCACCTCGGCCAATGGCGCGTCTTTGACCAGCGGGGATATCTTCGGGCTAGGTTTTGATGGACCAGATCGCGTCCCGATCGTGATAAGCAACGGGCCAGACAGCAACGCAGCAACCGGGGTATTGGGTGCGGTGTCGCTGGATTCGCGTTCGACCAATCCGGCGTTGGCCGGGGCCGAGGTTCGATTTACACCGGACGGGGGCGAAGCCCTTACGGCACAGGCCAATGCGCAGGGTGAATTTGAATTGGATATCCCGGACGGCACATTTTCCGGCGATCTTGAGATTGTAAAGTCTTACTCAACCGCCAGCGGCGAGATATCCGCACTGGATGCGCTGCAGGTTTTGAGGATTGCAATCGGCCTTGATCCGACTTTTGGCCCACCGTCGGCGGAAAACCTGATTGCAGCCGATATCAACCGCGACGGGACAGTCGGCGCGCTGGATGCGCTGGTCGTTCTTCAGAATGCGCTGGGGATGACAACTCGGCATGACGCCGAATGGGTGTTTCTGGATGACGATGCCGATCTGTCGGGCATTACCCGAACCAATGTCGTCTACGAAACCGGGACAAGGGTTACTGTTACCGATGGCGAATTTACGACTGACATGACGTCAATTCTGCTGGGCAATATCGAACCAGTGTGACGGCTTGCGCGTGCCGGGAATCTACTCCCGGAACGCGCGATAGAAATAGTCCGCTAGCGGTTTGACCAGATAAGACAGGGGTGTACGCTCATCCGTTTTTATCATCGCCTCAACCGGCATTCCGGGTAGCAATTCCTGCCCGTTGAGCAATTCAATCTGCCCTTCATCCGGGACCACCTCGGCTCGGTAGAAGGTAAAGCCAGTCTTTTCATCGGTAAACGTATCCGCCGACACGGTCATGACCTGCCCGTTCAACTCAGGCGTTTCGCGCTGGTTGAATGCAGGAAAGCGCAGCGCGACCTCTTGTCCTCGATGCAGCTGATCGGCATGTAGGGCATCGACGCGCGCGGCCACCAGCAGGGGCGTGTCCTGTGGCACGACATAAAGCATGGGCTCCCCCGGCTGGATAACGGATTGAAGCGCAAATACCTGACTGTCATAGACGGTCCCGGCGACGGGCGCGCGGATATCCAGGCGCGAAAGGCGCTCATTCAGAGACAGACGCCGTTCGGCCAATTCCACGACCCGCGCCTGAACATCGCGCAGCTGAGTGATCGCCTCTTCGCGGCGCGCAGCGTTCAATTCGACGATCCGGATCTCGGTGCTCGATATCTCACCCTCGAGACGCGCGATTGCTGATTCCAGCCGCCCGATTTCACCCAGCAGGCTGGCTTCCTCGCGTTGAAGCGCCGATACCCGACTGGCTTGTGTCAGACCGCGCTCCAACAAACCTTCCTGATCCTTCAACTCGCTTTGGATCAGTTCAACTTGCGTTCGTAGCGAGACCAGTTGCGCCTCGGTCCCGTCGATTTCGTTTTGGATCTGGGTGGTTTGTTTTCCAAGCTGATCGGTTTGTTGTGCCAGCGTTTCCAAGCGCGCGCCGAACAGACGTTCCTGACCCGCCAACAGATCGGGCGAGATCTTCTCTCTGGACTGCAGGTCTTTTAGCCGGTCCACCAACTCTGCTGCATCGGCGCCATCGCGTTCCGCCTCGAGCCGGGTCATACGAGCCAGCAGTTCGAACAACTGCGATTCAACGATGATCTTTTCCGAAGCCAGAAATGTGTCGTCCAGACGCAAAAGCATGTCGCCTTGCGCAACGACATCACCATCGCGCACAAAAATCTCGCCGACGACGCCTCCGTCGGGATGTTCAACCACTTGTCGGTTGCTTTCAACTTCGATTACGCCTTGGGAAATAATCGCGCCCGCAAGTTCGGTCCGAACGCTCCACACCCCTAGGCCCAAGACCAATACCGCCAGTGCGGCCAGACCAACGGTGGCCGGAATCGTAATGCTCCAGGCAGGTTTGTTCACTGACTTTGCCATTATTCACCCACTTTGTTCAGGTGTCGTTTGATGACATTTGCGTTTTGAACCATGGTGTTCAAGACTTCGTCCCGGCTACCGGATTTGACGATCTGACCCTTTTCGACAACGACCAGATCATCGCATTCGGAAATCGCCTGTGGCCGGTGCGTCATGATGATGACCGATTTGCCGGCGGCCTTGAACTCGCGGACGGCGTTGTTCAAAGCCATGGTTCCATCCGCATCAAGGGCCGAGTTCGGTTCATCCAAAATTAGCAGCACAGGATTGCCATACAGCGCACGCGCAAGGGCAATTCTCTGTTTCTGGCCGCCCGATAGCTGACTGTCATTACCTTCCAGAAATGTGTCATAGCCCTTTTCCAGCCCAAGGATCAGCTCGTGCGCGTTTGCCGTTTTCGCGGCGGCGACAACGGCATCTGGATCGGGATGGTCCGACATTCGGGCGATATTCTCGGCAACCGTTCCGTTAAACAATGTCACCTGTTGCGGCAGATATCCGATATGCTGACCCAGGGCGTCAGGGTCATATTGGTCCAGCGTGGCGCCGCCCAAACGTATCTCGCCTGCTGCGGGGCTCCACAGGCCCAGTAGAGCCTTGGCCAAAGTAGTCTTGCCCGACCCGCTTTTGCCTATCACACCCAGCGCCTTGCCAGGTTCAAGTTTCAACGAAGCGTTCCGCAGGGTGGGCGTGGAAATGCCGGGCGGGACGACAGTCAGTGATTTGGCCTCAAGATGCGCCTTTGGAACCGGCAGTCTGGTGCGTTTCTGTTCTGGTGGAGTGTTGTCGAGAAACTTGTTCAGGCTCGTCCATGCGGTCCGCGCGCGCTCGATCATCGACCATTGACCAACGGCCATTTCAATCGGAGCCAGTGCCCGACCCAAAAGGATGGTTCCGGCGATCATTGCGCCCGCAGTCATTTCGTTGCGCAACACCAGCAGCGCACCCAATGCAAGCATGGCGGATTGTAGAAACAGGCGCAACGACTTGGTCAGAGACGTAAAGCTGCCGGTCCAGTCATTTGCGGAAATGGTCTGTGACAACGCCTCGGTCCGCTGTTTGAGCCAGCGTTTGGAGACGTCTTCCTGCATCCCTTGCGAGCGGACAACTTCAGCCGCCTGACGGGCGTGTTCTGAAAAAGAATTTGCCCGGGCCGATGCCACCTGCGCCTCGGCAACCTTGCGATGGGTCAGGGCCTGGTTCAGAAGCGCGATGATCACAAGCAATGACCCGCCCGCGACGGCCAACCAACCAAGCAGCGGATGGAACAGGAAAATCGCCGCCAAAAAGATTGGCGTCCATGGGATATCCATCACGGCCAGCAAAACAGGCGAAGCGCAGAGTGAGCGGATCGCTTCCAGATCGCGCAGCGCGGTGGCGGGCGCCGATCTGATCTGCGGGAACAGGGCGCGCCGCATCGTGGCTTCGAACACGCGTTCGTCCAGCGAAGACTGAAACCGCGCGCCGAATCTGGCCACTATTCGCCCCCGGGCATAGTCCAGCATCGCCATAAGCGCATAGAGCAGCGCCACCAACAGAAACAGCGCCGCCAGCGTTTCGACCGATCGGGATCCCAGAACCCGGTCATAGACCTGAAGCATGAATAGTGGCCCGGTCAGCATCAGAAGGTTCACGAAAATGCTGAACAGAAAAGCGAGGCTCAGAAAATTCAGCCCCTGATTTCGTGCTTTGCGCAACTCATTCAACGGTTGCGCAGAGGATTGGTTCTTCGATTTCACGAGCTGATGCCCCCGGTAGTTCGTAGGTCGAACGCGTTAAAAGCCATGGCTATTGGTACTTATACCACAAGGCGACCCGACATTGCCGTGCGTTTATATCCATCCGCCATTTCCTGAACAACGGGCCTTTCGCTGCTGAAACTACCCGTCGGCGGAGTTTGCAACCCCGATCAGGCGGGATCATGCCGAAGCGACCGGGGGAGATCGCACCATAGGGCGACGTCTGATCCCGCAAGTTCGCGCGAAAGGCGAGTTTCACCTTTGGCGTGCGCCGACGCATCAATACAACAGGTTCAGCATCACCAGCGAGACCACAAGAAACAGGAGCGTCATTACCCCTCCGGAACGAACAAAGTCCATCACTTTGTATCCTGCGGGTCCCATGATCAGCGCGTTCACCTGATGAGTTGGAATGATAAAGCTGTTTGACGTCGATATCGCCACGGTCAGCGCAAAAAGCGCCGGGCTGGCCCCCGCAGCAACTGCGATGGAAACGGCCAAGGGAACCAGCAATACCGTCGCCCCGACATTCGACATCACCAGCGAGAATGCGGTGGCGAGAATTGCGACACCGGCCTGAAGCGACCAGGTTGGCCAGCCATCCAGAATGATCATGATCTGTTGCGCAATCCATGCAGCCGTTCCGGTATTTTGTACCGCTTGCCCCAGCGGAATAAGACAGGCCAATAGAAACACCGTATTCCAACCGACCGCACGATAGGCTTCGTCAACGCTTAGTACGCGGGTCAGCATCATGCCCGCGGCGCCGGTCAGCAGGCACAGAGACAGGCGCACATCGGTAAACAGGATCAGCGACAGCGAGATGACAAAGAACGCCAGCGCCCATCCCACTTTCTGCGGTCGCAGCTCGTCGCGTGGAAAATCAGATGTCACGACCACGAAGTCGGGATCGCGGGTAATCCGCAGCAGGTTGTCCCAACGGGTATGGGCCACCAGCATGTCCCCAGCGTGAAACTTTTCCAGCCCGATCTGCGTGGATTCGTGCGTGTCAGTTTCAACATGGCTGAGCGTCTCTTCGCCGCGGTGAATGGCCAGCAGGGACATGCCGTAGGTTTTTCGAAACAGCAATTCGCGCGGGCATTTTCCGATCAGTTTGCTGTCCGGTGTCAAAACAACCTCGGCGATGCCCGCGTTGGTGGGGGCAAATTCTTCGACGAAAACATCCAGTTCCGGCAGAACTTTCAAGCCGAATTTCTTAGCGAACTCTTCAACAACCCAGCGCCTGCCGATGATGGCCAGACGACAAGGCGCGGCGATTTCGGCGGTCAGAACCTGAACCATGGATGTCTTGCCGCGATAGAATGTCGAGATGATATACAGATGGTTTTCATGATTGATATCGGCCAGAATCTGCCCCACCAAAGGGCTTTCCGCTGGCACGATCACTTCGAACACATCCGCCTTGAGCCCATAGACCCGTTGCAGATATTCCTGCGTCCCCTGGCTGCTGCCGGTGTTGTCCGAGCCGGTATCCCCGGGCAGAACCCAACGGCCCAGCAAAAGGAAATACCCGATCCCCGTAAGGATCAGAACGGCCCCGATCGGTGTTACCGAAAACAGGCCGAACGGCTCCATTTTCTGGCTTTCAGGCAGGCCCTCATTCGCTGTCTGGATCAGGTCGTTCAACAGGATAAGCGGGGATGAGCCGACCATGGTCATCGTTCCGCCCAAAATCGCGCAGAATCCCATAGGCATCAGCAGACGGGACAGAGGAATGCCGGACCGCGACGAGATTCGGCTGACAACCGGCAGGAACAAGGCGGCGGCACCCACATTTTGCATGAACGATGAAATGACCCCAACCGTACCGGACACGATCGGGACAACCCGCTTTTCAGACTTGCCGCCATATTTGAGAATAACCGAGGCCACCTTGTTCATGATGCCTGTCTTGTCGAGCCCGGCCCCGACAATCATGACAGCAATGATCGAGATGACGGCATTCGATGCAAACCCGTCGAACAAGTGTGGTACATTTGCAAGGTTTTCGAGGCCCGGCGCGTAGCTTAACAGACCGATCAGAACCAGAACCAGTATGGCCGAAAGGTCAATTCGGACGATCTCGGACACAAACAGAAAAACGGTAAAGGCCAGAAGGGCGCAGACCACGCCCATCTCGAAAGAAAACGCCAATTGTTCCACGAAACCACCTGAATACGGTACTTAAAGGGTAATAAGAACATTTAGGCAATCCTTGATTGCTTGTCATTAACTTTTGATATTCAAGCACATTATGGAACAATATTACCCGGTGGGGTGTGCTGGAATGGTGTGATCGCTCAGTGTTCAACGCAGGCCCGGAGTTTCCCTGAGCCTGGTCCGTGCAAAGTCAATGAAGCTGCGAATTTTGGCGGGTGCGCGTCGCCCTTCGGTATGAACCAGATGGATCGGCAGCGGTGCGGGTTCGAACTCTTCGAGAACGGGGATCAATGTTCCGTCCGAAATGTCGGGCGCAACCTGATAGGATAGAACCTGGCATAACCCCCATCCGTTGCGTGCGACTGAAATGGACGCGGCGATGCTGCTGACCGACAGGCGTGGCCTGATCCGGACGACATCCTGCAAATCGCGGCCAAACCGCCATTCCACATTCGGGCTGACCGGGGCCGCGGACACAATCTGATGAGTCTGCAAATCTGCGGGTTCCCGGGGTGCCCCGCATCTCGACAAATAGTCCGGTGAGGCACAGATGACGCGCCGGACCTGACCGACGCGAACCGCAGACAACCCCGAGGATGGCAGCGCGCCGATGCGGACCGCCAGGTCAAAGCCTTCCTCGACCATGTTCACGACGCGATCAAGCATTACAACTTCGGCGCTCATCCCCGGATACAGATCCAGAAAATCGGTCAGAATGGGCGCAACGTAGATGCGCCCAAATTCATTTGGGCAGGTGATCCGCAACTGACCAACCGGGTTGGTTGCCGCCCCCTTTGCTGCATCATCTGCGGCTTGAAGCTGGGCCAGAACGTGCCTTGCGTCATCAAGATAGGCCTTGCCGACTTCGGTCAGACGCACGCGGCGGGTGGTGCGCGTGAACAGCCGCGCCCCCAGTCGTTCCTCCAGCGCATTGACCCCTCGGGTTGCCGATGGCGCGCTGAGCCCAAGGCTGCGTGCGCCAGCGGCAAAACTCTGTGCATCGGCGACCGCGATAAAAACCTCTAATGCCTGTAGCCGGTCCATGGTGCGTTGCCTCACATTGATATCAAAAAGAGAAATAATGTATTTCAAAATGAACATATTCATTCGAATTGCGGAGTAAACTATTTCTGCTGGTACGCAAAGTTGAGCGACCCATTCATGCCAGAACAGGAAAAATCATGACTTCTGAACAACCCCGCCAACCCGTGCCGCCATTCGATCATGAGTCTGCCGTACTGAAGGTTCGTCTGGCGGAAGATGGCTGGAACAGTCGCGATCCGGCCAAGGTTGCCTTGGCCTATACCCCGGACACGCAATGGCGGAATCGGACCGAGTTTCCCAATGGGCGCACGCAGGTAGCCGAATTTCTGACCCGCAAGTGGAACCGGGAACTGGATTACCGCCTGATCAAAGAGCTATGGGCCTTTTCCGACCGCCGCATCGCGGTGCGATACGCCTATGAATATCACGACCACAGCGGCAACTGGTTTCGCGCCTATGGCAATGAGAATTGGGAGTTTGACGACGACGGCTACATGGCATGTCGCCACGCATCGATCAACGATCTGCCGATTGCGGAAGAAGACCGCAAGTTTCGCTGGCCGTTAGGGCGCCGCCCTGATGACCACCCCGGACTGAGCGATCTTGGCCTTTGACATAATAAGGAAATACCGATGACACCGATAAAACTCTACCGAAACCCGAAATCCGGCCATTGCCACCGGGTCGAGCTGATGCTGGCTCTACTGGACTTGCCTTATGAGACCATCGATCTGGATATGGCCAATGGCGAACACAAGTCCGCAGATTATCTGAAAATCAGCCCGTTTGGTTTGGTGCCTGCGATTGATGACGATGGCTTTACCCTTTCGGATTCCAACGCAACGCTGGTGTATCTGGTACAAACCTATGCCAAGGGAACGCATTGGATGCCCGCAGACCCCAAGACCGCAGCCGAGGTGCAACGCTGGCTGACCGTGGCGGCTGACAATATCTATTCCGGTCCGTGCGCGGCGCGCTTGGTCAAGGTTTTTGGCGCGCCTCTGGATCATGCGGCTGCCATGGTCAAAGCCCATGCCTTGTTCAAGGTCATGGAAGCCCATCTGGAAGACCTAGACTGGTTGGCGGGCGACGCGATCACAATCGCGGATGTCGCGGGCTACAGCTATATCGCTCACGCCCCCGAAGGTGGAGTCGATTTGGCGCCCTATCCGAACCTGCGAGGCTGGCTGAAACAGATCGAGGCGCAGCCGAATTTTGTCGGCATGGCGACCTCACCGATCCCGGAACTCGCCTGAGAATGGCAGTCGGTGCGTAGGTACCGACCCATCTCGACCCTTGGGGAAAAGCATCATGGTACAGAAAATGACGGATGGCCCGTTTCACGCGGGCGAACGCGCCGCACAATTGCGCGCGGGCGTTGGCGACGTTTCAAGCTGGGCCGGTGGATTTATCCGTGATCACATGCCCGAACAACACCGCGCCTTTTACAGCGCGTTGCCGTTTCTGGTCGTTTCTGCGTCAGACCTGTCGGGGCGCACATGGGTCACACTTCTCGATGGGGCCGATGGGTTCATTCGTTCGCCGGACCCGCGCAGCCTGACGCTGGACACAAGGCTGGATCGTGAGGATCCCCTATCCGAGGCGCTGGATTCCGGTGCTGATGCCGGATTTCTCGGCATCGACCTGGCCACGCGCCGCCGCAACCGGTTGAGCGGGTATTTCCGTAAGTCCGCATCCGGATATGTCGTTGATGTGCAGCAGACTTTTGGCAATTGCCCACAATATATCCATGAACGGCAGTGGTACCGTCACACGGCGAACCAAACCGGCCCCGCGCGCCATGCAGATCACCTGAGCGCGGATCAGATTGCGTTCATATCCAACGCCGATACATTGTTTATTGGATCAGGCCATATGCAGGGTGCTGAAACGCCTTCGCGGGGTTTTGATGCGTCCCATCGCGGCGGAGCGCCCGGTTTTGTTCAGGTGGAATCCCCTGGCACGCTGCGGATACCGGATTATGCCGGGAACAACTTTTTCAACACAATCGGCAATCTGATAACGGACTCGAGGATCGGACTTGTCTTTGTCGATTTTGAAAGTGGAAGCCTGCTGCATATCTCGGGCAGGGCGACAATCGACTGGGATCCTCAGAGCCCCAACGACACGGACGCGCGGCGTATGATCGATGTTGCGATTGAGGTAGTCATTGAACGTCCAAACGCCCTGTCATTGCGGTGGAGCCGCTCGGATGCCTTTGCGCAAACCCTGAAAGTCACGCGCCGCGTGGACGAAGCTCAGGGAATCACTTCATTTTATCTGCGCGCTGCAGACGACAAAAAACTTCTTCCCTTCAATGCCGGTCAGCATCTGCCGGTCGAGGTGCAATTGCCTGGTCACTCGGCCCCGTCGCGGCGCAGCTATTCCCTGTCAGGCAGCCCGCACGATTCCAGGGAATATCGGTTGACCATCAAACGTGAGCCGCATGGATTGGTTTCGCGCTATTTGCATGATGATCTGCAGACAGGTGCGTTGATCCAGGCATCGCGCCCATCTGGGGAGTTTGCGATCCCGTCAGGCGCCGCGCCGCTGGTTCTGGTCGGCGCCGGAGTCGGGCTGACGCCGCTTGTTTCGATGTTGCATGAACTGGCGGCGTCGAACTTCCAGCGGGGAATTTTGTTTGTACAGGGGGCCAGAGACGGAACGCATCACGCGATGAGATACGAAGTCGACGACTTGATCGATCAGCTACCAAATGCAACTCGGCGCTTGTTTTACAGCAGGCCCGATGCAGGGGACGTGGCGGGTAGGGACTATGACTTTCAGGGCCGCATTACGGCCGCCAGCCTGCTCGAACTGAACCCAGACCCGCACGCCGTTTTCTTGCTATGCGGCCCGGTGTCTTTTTTGTCGGATATCCGGATGGGTCTCGAAGCTGCGGGTGTACCTGCGCGCAACATTCGGGCCGAAGTGTTCGGGGCCGGTAGCTGAGCGTCCGCCGATGACTATTTGTCCCGCATCTTGATCCATTCCAATTCGCGACGGGGACAAAGCGCCATTTGCGCAGCGGTCCCTTTACGACGTTAAGATAATACATCTCCAACCGGTACGGCGCACATCGCCACGAAGGACCAGCAAGACGTCGTCGTCAGAAATTGCCACTATTTCATCCAGTTGCCCGTCATCTATGCAAACGCGCTGAAGATTAGATCCCGTGGCCGAAGGCTTTAGAGCCTGAACCTGGCATAGCGCCAGCCGCTGTCACCTAGGTGATATCTTGCACTTTGTTGGGTGCGGCAAACGGTTTCGAGCAGGTCGGCCAAGATATTCCCTCACATCGCGTCCAGTGCAGGTTTCGAATTGCCAGCCTATTTGTGTTCTAACGAACTTCGGCCGGATCAATTGCGCGCCCTTCGCGGACAGATTTCAGCGCGGCTTCGGCCAGAACCAGCGCCTGCATTCCGTCGTGCCCGGACGGGGACGGGGCCGACTGATCCCGGATCGAGGCCACGAACGCAGCGATCTCGGCCGCATAGGCATCAGTATAGCGCGTCATAAAGAAATCATGCAGGGGCGGGCGGGTAAAGCCGTCGGCGGTCGCAACCTCAATAGAAACCGGGCGCTGGTTTTCAGCGGAACACGACCCTTTGGACCCAAAGACTTCGATCCGCTGATCGTAACCGTATGTGGCGCGCCGCGAATTTGTGATCGTGCACTGCTTGCCCGAAGGCGTGGTCATTAGAACAGTTGCGGTATCATAGTCCCCATGATCAGCAACCCTCGGGTCGACCAGAACCGACGCGGTGGCCTGAACACTTGCGATTTCCTCACCCAGCAAGAACCGGGCCATATCAAAGTCATGGATCATCATGTCCCGAAAGATACCGCCGGACACATCGATATAGTCGAAAGGTGGAAGGCCCGGATCGCGCGATATGATCGTCATCTGTTCGATTTCGCCCAGCGTGCCGGATTCGACTTGGTGTTTGATTGCCGCAAAATGAGGGTCAAACCGGCGGTTAAAGCCCAACATCAGCTGCGCGCCGCTTTGCTCGACAACCTGTAGGCAAGCCTTGACACGGGGCAGGCTCAGATCGATGGGTTTCTCGCAGAAAATCTTTTTCCCGGCGCGGGCAAAAGTCTCGATCAGATCCGCGTGTGTATTTGTCGGAGTGCAGATGACCACAGCATCAATGGACGTGTCAGCCGCAATGTCTTCGATCGTTTGAACGGCGCAGCCATATTGAACCGCGATAGCGTTAGCCGTTTCGGGAAACGCATCTGTCACTGCAGACAGCACCGCGTTCGGATCGCGCGAGATAGCCTGCGCATGAACTTTGCCAATCCGACCCGCCCCAAGAAGTGCAATGGAAACTGTCATGACCTGCCCCTTTGGATCTGCCCATGCATCACCTGTGCATGAGAATTACCTGAAAATCACCGTGCAACCGGCTGACTGATGTTTTGCAGGTCTTTTGTTCGATTCAAAGCTTAATTGTTGCCAGACAACAACAAATGAGAGTTCGCTGCACCCCGGGGGTTACACTCTACCGTGTTTCGCCAGCATCTGATCAAGCTCATCAGCCTCTGCAGCCCCTGCCTCTAGTGCGAAAACAAAGGCTTGGGTCAGGAAAAAACAGGCCGCATCCGTATCGTCGATCTGTTCGCGATCCTCTGCGGCGCGCATATAAAGACGCACCAACGCGGTCTTGTCCTGCCGGGAATGGGCGACTAGCAATGCCTGATCCAATGCTTTGCGATCCATTCTTGGTCCTCAGGTGCCCAATTGCGTTGCGGTCAGGACCGGCCTTTTTCGACCTGTGAGGCCACCCAATGATGGAAGGTATGGGTTGGGCCATCCATGACAGGCGAGAACCGCCCGCCGTCGAACAATGCGCCGTGGCGGCCCTTTTGCATCCCTTCTACCACAAAGATATCTTCTTCGAACACGACCTTCCATTGTTGCGCGTTCAACGTACGCAGCTTGTCCAAGTCGGGCGTCGCCTGTTCACTTTGGGAATAGTAAAGCTCGATATGTTCGACGGTGTTTTCCTGATCGATTGGTTCGAGAATGATGGCAAAGCTGTGGTCGCGTTGCACGCCAATTAGGACGTTCGGATAGAGCGCGATGTATTCGGCCCCTTCATCCCATTTGTCGCTCAGGCCTTCGAAATCGGGCAGTTTCGCACCATCTTCATCCGTAAGTTGGCGATAGACCAAAGTTCCCTGACCGGAAAAGTGCCCTTGTTTTTCGATGTTATAGTGATCTTCGAGCCGAGAATAGCTGTTGAGGCCCGGATGGACCCACGGAAGGTGATAGCTTTCGCAATAGTTCTCTACGGCGAGTTTCCAGTTGGTTTTGACTTCGAGCTTGAACGAGGACAGCTCTCCTCCGTGAAAGACCGGCTGTTCGAACTCTTTCCATCGTTCCATCAGCGCGCCATGGGCGACTTCAAATTCCGGTGCGTCGCCGCCCACATTCACAAAAATGATGTCCCGCCAGACATATGAGCGAACAGGGACGAGACCCAGCTTATCCCTGTCGATGTCGTCATGTCGGTTCTGGCCGGGCCCTCCGACATGCGGGGTTGCGCGCAACTTGCCTTTCAGATCATAGCACCAGCTGTGATAGGGGCACCGAATGGCGCCTTCGATCTTTTTAGGCGCATCGACCAGAATCATGCCGCGATGACGGCAGGTGTTCTGAAATACACCGATCTCACCGTCCCGGTCCCGGACGACCAGCAGCGGCATACCCAGAAAGTCGACCGGTCTTGCATCCCCCGGTTCGGGAACATCTTTGCCAAACCCTATCCCGGACCAGTTTGCATAAAGAACCGAGTGTTTTTCTTCAGCAAAGATGACTGGATCGATATAGTGCTCGTTCGGCAGGCCGTTGGCGGTGTTCACATCGGCCAGAACAGATGAAAGCACACTATGCTTGTTCATCGGGCTCTCCTGAGATCAAGTTACGCGTTGCGATAGTCTGACCGATATCCGGCTTGTGCCTCAACATCAGTAATGTTCATCGACAGGTGATCTGATCTAATCTGACTGGCCATGCGTTTGCCGGATGATCCAATCCTTCAGCTTTTTTGCATTTTCGGACAGATCTTCATCTGGTCGCCCGACAAGATAGAATTGATTTGGCGCTTTCAGCCTGTGTTCCCCGATCTGGACCAGTTTACCAGAGGCAAGCATTGGCCTGATAAGGCGCTTCCATCCCAGCACCAGACCAGCTCCTTTACGTGCCAGTTGCAAGGCGACAGAATAGCTGTTCACACTACTTTCCGCAGGGATCGGCCCCTCAAATCCAAGTTGTTGAAACCATTCGGGCCAGGTCGTCCAAGTCCGATCCTCGGTATCCAAATGGATCAAGCGTTGGCGGGCCAATGTTTCAATATCCGCCTCCTGCAATCTGACCGCCATTTCCGGTGTGCCTACCGGCACCAGCGTGTCCCGATAAAGTGGTGTATGCGACAGCTTCGCGTCCATATCCCGACCGTAGCGGATGAAAAAGTCGATATCCGGCCGATCTCGAAAGGGGCGATCCTGCGAGATCTGATTGATGTTCAGATCCGGCGTTTCTCGCCAGAACTCGATGATCGAGGACGACAGCCACAACGCCGCCACCGCTGTGGTCGAGCCGACGGTGACCTTGTCGCTTGAGCGGCGGTTTCGAATGGTTTCGAGCGTCTTTGAAATGCGCCCGAATGATACCGACAGTGTCTCATAAAGTGCCTTGCCATCTTCGGTAAGGTCTACACCGCGATGTCGTCGTTGAAAAAGAGCAGTCTGAAGATCTCCTTCCAGTGCCTTGATCTGATGACTGACCGCACCGGGCGTCACCGAAAGCTCATCCGCTGCATTTTTGAAACTCAGATGCCGGGCGGCGGCTTCGAATGCAGAGAGGGTGGTCAGAGGCGGAAGGTTGTAGTGTCGTCTCGACATGATCAGGTCACGAAGGTGTGTTGCTACAGGTTAAATGAACTCAATCAACTATGAAGTTATCTATACCAAAACTCCAGCATTGTTTTGTTTGCACAACCTGCCACGGGTAAAACATGAGGTGGACTCATGGCACGGGGTCGTGAACAGGATTAAATGCGTCGGTTCTGGCGCAACCGTATTTCAATTGCGCCTCTACGTTCACGCCCCAACGACTAGCGTGCCTGTTGTTTCACAGCCCCGGGGCATTGACCCCGTGGCGTGTGTCGGGTGCCCAAACCCGCCCGCAGCGGAAGTTCCATAAGGAAACAGCATATATGCAGGCCGCAAGATACTGGCTTTTCACAGAATACGGACCTCGCTAGAAATGTAAGCAATAGCCACCTGCGTATGACTTCCAGAATGTCTGCAGGATAGAAAATAACACGGCATCACGGAGGAAAATTATGTCGGTCCCTGAACCCTTTACGGATCTCGAGATAGATACGGCGGATGCCGGTTTCTACGAGAACTACAGCGTCCCGATTGCTTTGATCAGCAAGGGCATCATGGTTGCTCTTGTTCTTTGGGCGTTGGTTTTCCCCGCAAATGCCAACAGCACGCTGGGTAGCTGGAACAGCAGATTGCTGGAAAGCTTCAACAGCTTCTACGTGATCATCGTCGGACTTTTCTTTTTCTTCCTGGCTGTCGTCGCAATCATCCCGGCGACCGGCAAGAGGATCATGGGCACCCCGGGCGAGAAGCCCGAGTTCTCGAACTTTTCATGGTTCTCGATGATGTTTGGTGCCGGTCTGGGCGTGGGCCTGATGGTCTTTGCCACGGCCGAACCCTTGGGTCTGTGGGGATCAAATCCGGTGGTGGTTTCCGGCGCGGTTGAGGGCAATTCGCCCGAAGCGCTGCAGTCGGCCTACCGCTTCACCTATCTGCACTACGGCTTCCATGCCTGGGCAATCTATGTTGTGACCGGCCTGTCACTGGCCTACTACGCCTATACACGCGATATGCCGCTGACTATCCGCGCAGCACTGACACCGTTGTTCGGCAAGCTGATGAACGGCTTTCTGGGTCATGTCGTTGACGTGCTGGGTGTGGTTGCCACGATCCTTGGCGTGTCTGTGACCATCGGTTACGGCGTCAGCCAGTTCATCGATGGCCTCTATGCTATTACCGGTATGGAATGGGTCATGAACCTGGGCGGTGAAGTTCCAACCCCCAGCAAGGTCGGTCTGATTTCAGGTTTGCTGGTGATCATGGGTCTGTCAATCATCTCGGCAGTGTCGGGTGTTGGCCGGGGCGTTAAGTACCTGTCGAACCTGAACCTGGTGTTGTCGATCATCCTGCTGGGCACATTTGTGATCTTCGGCTCGTTCGTCTTTGCCATGACGACCTATGGCACGGCGATGGTTGATTACATCATCCACTTTATCTCGCTGAGCTTTGGTGCCTATGGCCCGCTGTCGGCCGAGACCTTTGCGGCGGCTCTGCCTGCCGAGGCACAGGCGCATGCAGACGCCCTTATGGGCGGCGCGACCAACGCGTGGGGCAGCTTTGACGGCTTCAAAAGCGGTCTGGAAGGCGCAGCAGCAGAACTGGACGAAGCGACTCTAGCCGCGGCTTATGCTGCGGGTGAGCAGGGGCGTCAGTTCGGCTGGCAAGCCGGCTGGACCACGTTCTACTGGGCTTGGTGGATCGCGTTCTCGCCCTTCGTGGGCCTGTTCCTGGCGCGTATCTCGAAGGGTCGTTCGGTGCGTGAATTCATCCTGGGCTGTGTGTTCGCACCGGCACTGGTGTGCTTTGCATGGATGACTGTTCTGGGTGGCACAGCGATTGATCTGGAACTTGCAGGTGCCGCCGAAGGTGCAATCATCGGCGCATCGAACACCAACAAGCTGTTCGTGACACTTTCCTACATGATCGATGGTGGCCTGCTGTCGATGCTGAACGTGATGTGCGTGATCCTGATCATGACCTTCCTGGTGACTTCGGCAGACTCGGGTATTCTGGTGATGAACACCATCATGTCCGGTGGCAGCCAGGAAACCGGCATCAAGCACCGCATCATCTGGGGTGTGATTCTGACGGCTGTGATCGGTGCGCTGATCCTAGCTGCAGGTGAGAACAACCCGATGGATGCACTGCGCAACGCGATGATCATCGGAGCACTTCCGTTTACCGTCGTCATGGGTCTGATGATGGTTGCTCTGGCCAAGGCACTATATCGCGACAGCCAGCGCGACAAACATGGCACGACCCAGACGCAAGCCGCTGAATAAGCCGCAACTGTGTTAAACATTATCCAGCGCCATCTGTAATGATGGCGCTGGATTTTTTTGTTCTCCGACATTTCCAGACCGGCCTTCATGCCCACAACCCGAGGCATCCAGCGATGTGGATGGACTCGGCGATGCATCTGAAAAATTTCAAACCGTCCCACCTCTGCCGTTTACAGACGCGTCGTTCTCTTTTTACTATTCGTCTGAATTTTCAAATTTTTTTAACTATGGGTGCGCAGCTATGTCCGAGACGATCGACCTCCACAAATTCGAGAACCTGAGCCCATTTCAGATCAAGGACGAACTGATTAAGCTGGCGCAAAAAGAGGCGCACAGGACAACCCTGCCATATCTGAACGCGGGGCGGGGAAATCCGAACTGGATCGCCACAAAGGCCCGAGAGGCGTTCTTTTTGCTTGGCCAGTTCGCGATGACCGAAGCACAGCGGCATCGCAATGAACCACAGGTTGGATTGGCCGGAATGCCGCAGGGACCGGGGTGCTATGAAAGGCTCAAGGCATATTGCGCTGAATCCGAGGGCAGAAATGGCCCACCGGGCGCGGATACGCTGGCGTCAGCGGTGGATTTTGCCATTCAGAAATTTGGCTTTACCGCTGATGACTTTGTTCTGGAACTGACTGACGGGGTGATCGGGGATCACTATCCGATGCCCGACCGGTGCCTGAAACATAACGAAGCAATCGTACATGAATATATCATGTGGGCGATGTGCGCAGGTCACCGGCCTGATGCTAAATTTGACATCTACACGGTCGAAGGTGGCACTGCAGCGATGTGCTATATTTTCAAGGCACTCAAGAACCAGCGACTGCTGAATGCGGGCGATACGATTGCGCTTGGTACGCCGATTTTCACCCCCTACCTGGAAATGCCGCTACTTGAAGATTACGCCCTGAACGTGGTGGATGTGTCGTCTGAGGAGGAAGACAATTTCCAACTGACCGATGACGATCTTGAACAGTTGGCCGATCCCAAGGTCAAGGCGCTGTTCCTGGTCAATCCCGGCAACCCGTCGTCGGTCGCGATCAGCCCCGAAGTCATGTCGCGGCTGGTCGAGTTTGTCAAAACGCGCCGTCCGGACCTGATCATCCTGACAGATGACGTCTATGGCACCTTTGTACCAAACTTTCAGTCAGTGATGGGGCACCTACCCGAGAACACCATCGGCGTTTATTCCTACTCCAAATATTTCGGCTGCACCGGATGGCGCTTGGGGGCCATTCTGGTGGCCGAAAACAACATCTTCGACAAGATGATCGCTGACGCGCCCGAGGCGACCAAAGCCGCTGTCAACGCGCGTTACGAGGCCCTGACGCCCGACCCGAATGCATTCAAGTTCATCGACCGGATTGTTGCTGACAGCCGTGACGTTGCGTTGAACCACACAGCGGGCCTGTCTGTTCCGCAACAGGTGATGATGACACTGTTCTCGTTGGTCGAGATGATGGACGAAGATAAGAAATATCAAACCTTCTGCTGGGGTATCCTGAAGCATCGTTTTGACGAACTGGTCGAAGGCCTGGGTGTCGAAGTGGCCGACAATCCCTTATTCGACCGCTATTATGGCATCATCGATTTTGAGTTCTGGCTGCGGAAATATGTCGGTGAGGACGTTGTCGAATGGATCAAGGAAAACGTCCATCCGCTTGATATATCGTTCAAGCTGGCACAGGATCACGGGATTGTTTTGCTGAACGGCTCGGGCTTTGATGCGCCGAACTGGTCAGCGAGGGTGTCCTTTGCAAACCTTGACGACAGTGCCTATCGCCAGATCGGGCGCGCTGTTCGGGCGGTTGCGACCGGTTACGTGCAGGCCTATCGCGCCTCGAAGGGTCTGCCATTGCACGGGTGACAATGGATGGCAATGAGAACGGGCGACTTGCATGGGAATGATAAGCGCAATCTTTGACGCACATCCTGAACTTGCCCTGTTTTGCAGTCTCGCCATGGGGTACGCGGTTGGCAAGATCACCATTGGCTCTTTCAAGGTAGGGTCCGTTGCGGGTTGCTTGCTGGCCGGCGTTGTGGTCGGGCAGACAGGGGTTGTTGTATCCGATGACCTCAAGCAGGCGTTCTTTTTGTTGTTCCTTTTCTCAATCGGCTATCGTACAGGTCCGCAGTTCTTTCGGTCGCTGAACCGCAGCGCGTTACCGCAGATTGGTATCACCATCTTATTGTGTGTTGTCGCACTTATTGCCGCAGTGCTTTTGGCCCCGCTGATGAAACTGTCGGTCGGCGTTGCCGCCGGGTTGCTGGCTGGCGGGGTCACGGAAAGCGCAACGCTGGGCGTGGCGATTGATGCCTTTGCGAAAACCGGTACAGATCCCGGTGCGCAACAGGTCTTCGAAGCGGAAATCGCAACAGGCTTTGCCGTCGCTTATTTCGTCGGCGTTATCGCCACGATCTTTTTCCACACGCAATTGGCCCCAAGGTTCTACGGCCGATCGCTCAAGGAAGCTTGCGCTGAATATGAGGCCGAACTTGATGATGAGGAGCAGCCGACCGTCCCCGGACACCGCGATTTTGAAGCGCGCGCTTATCGTATCAACCCGGATTTTGAGGGTCATACGGTCGCCGAGCTTGAAGCCCGCGTCCCGCCCCATGTCCGTGCCTTTTTTGATCGGATACGGCGGGGCGACAAGATATTGCCCACCACTCGGAATATGGTCTTGCGGCGGGATGATATTGCCGCCATCGCGGGTTTACGCTCGTACCTGATCGATCATGCACATGTTCTGGGCGACGAGATCGAGGACCCGGAACTGCTCGACCTGCCGGTCGAAACCAGCGATATCGTTGTCACCAACAGCGAGGTGGTCAACCAGTCTCTAGGCGCGCTGGCCCAGTATCCGCAGGCGCGTACCGTGTTCATACGTGGACTTATGCGCAGCGGCGAGCGGCTGCCGGTTTTTCGCGGCGTGACCCTTCACAAGGGCGATGTTCTGACCGTCGCAGGAACCCGCAGCCATCTTGAGGATGCCGCCGCCTGGCTGGGATATCTCGACCGCGAGACAAATGAAACCGATATGGTTTTTGTTGCGTTCTTTATTCTCTTGGGCGGCTTGATCGGCATTCCTGCCTTGAAATACGGTGCGCTGGAACTTGGGCTTGGCACCTCGGTCGGTGTGCTATTGGGCGGGCTGGTTGCGGGTTGGCTACGGTCGGTCCGCCGAACCTTTGGCTTTGTTCCCGAAGCAACGCTTTGGATTTTTGACTCGGTGGGGCTGTGTGTCTTTGTCGCTTGCGTCGGTATCACGTCAGGAACCAGCTTTGTTGCAGGTGTTGTCGAAAGCGGCCCCTCTCTGATCATCGGGTCAGTGATCATAGTGCTGGCGGCACACGGAACCGCCATTTTTGTCGGGCACAGAGTATTTGGGATCAACGAAGGGATATTGGCGGGAACCTGCTGCGGGGCAGGAACCTCGGCACCTGGTCTGGCTGCCGTTCAGGAAGCTGCGCAAAGCCAGGTTCCCACGTTGGGTTATGGTCTGGGTTATGCGGTAGGTAACGTTCTACTGGCCCTATGGGGTTCGGTCATTGTTTTTTTGCTGATCTAGACCATCAAGGCACGAAGGCCACAACCAATGGTCCCCAAAGCGTCAGGAAGATATTTGCCACAGCATAGGTCATTGTAAACGCTGGCGTGGGCGTCGAATTCCCCGCTTTTTCCAACAGAGTTGCAAAGCCTGGATTTCCCGATCTTGATCCTGTTACAACCGCACAAGCCTCGATGGGGTTACGGATGCGCAAAGCGACGTAGTTGATGGGAAACTGCACGATCATCGGCATCAGCGTGACAACAACACCCAGCAGCAGCAGTGTTATCCCGTATTCCTGGATTGCTTGCAGCGCAGGCTGACCGGCGTTCAGCCCGACAACGCCGACAAAGACCGCAAGCCCAAAACTCTGCAGGAAATTGGCCGCACCGCGATTAATACCACCGATTTTGGGGCGACGAATACGCAGGTATCCGATAATCAAGCCCGTCACCAAACAGCCCAGCCCCGAACCAAGCGCGACTTTGGTGCCGGCGATCACAAAGCTGATCTCGCCAATCAGATATCCGACCGCGACACCGATCCCTAAGGCGATGAAATTTGTTACAGAGGCTGAGGGCGGCACATATCCGGCCAGCTTGGCAACTCGGTTGAGGTCATCCTTGTGACCAACGATGCTAACCTCGTCTCCTGCGTGGATTTCGGTATCCTGCAGCACCGGAACATCATGCCCCATGCGCGTGATCTTCGAGATATGCACGCCGTGACGTTGATCCGCCGTTAGTGCCTCGCGCAGCTTACCCAACGTTTTTCCGGTCAGCGCACGATTGGTGACAACCACGTTCCGGCGCTCTTCCACAATGGTCAGGGCAGGCGGGTATTCTCCCACCTCGTTACCGGCAGATTTTTCAAATTTCGACAGCGCGCCGACAAGGCCCGAGACCACGATCACGTCATCGGCTGCGATTACGGTATCTGGTGCGGTGTCCATCGGGGTGCGATCGCGCATCAGTTTCTCGACCAGAATATCACTGTCATAGCCGCTTTCAATTTCAGTGACAGATTTCCCGACAACAGCGGCGCCAGCTTGCACATGATAAGCGCGCGCATCAAAACGATTCATCGGCAGGAATTCACCTTCCTCAAGCGTCCGCCCGCCGCCGCTGAGTTTTTGCGCCAGCTTGACCGCTTCTTGCCGCAGATCCCAGCGCATGATGATCGGAATGATGCTGACCGCCAGAATGGGGCCGATCGAACCGAAGATGTAGGTGACGGAATATCCGACAGCGATGTTCGTTTTCAGCTTTTCGGCCTCGTCTGCCGTAAGGCCAAGCAGATCAATAGCGTTTCCAGCGGTCCCGATGATCGCGGATTGGGTTAGCCCGCCCGCGGCCAAACCCGCTGCCAACCCCTTGTCCAGACCCGCCCAGGTGGCCACGGCGATCACGAAGAACAATCCCCAAAGGGTCATCATGAATGCGGCTAGCAATTTGGTCAGCGCCGTTCGGTTCAGAGCGGCAAAGAACTGCGGCCCTCCGTTATAGCCAACCATGAAGATGAACAGTGAAAAAAAGACATTCTGCACATCCGTGCTGAGGTTGATGCCGCCGATCTGACCCACAAAAACAGCGACCAGAAGAGTTCCGGCAATGCCGCCTAGTTCGAACTTGCCAACCTTGAATTTACCGACGCCGTATCCAAGACCCAGACACAGAAAAAGTGCCATGATCGGGTAGGTTCTGAGCTGCTCTGCAATCAATTCCATCAGATGGTCCCCAGGCAATAAACCGGTGTTACAGCGCGTTCAATGCGCGTTTCAGATCTCTGATAATACTTGAAAAATTGGATCTAGCGCTGCGCTGAAAACAGGTAAGCATTCGGTCGCGACTATGTCAATTCAGGCCGTGTGAAATGAGTTAGGAGTACCGCGTGTTATTTACCTTGCCAGATTGGATCGCGTTTTTCGGCAAACGCCCGAGCTCCTTCCAATTGATCTTCGCTGCCATAAAGCACATCGACGGTTGGTAATTGCCGTTTGGTGATGCGATTCATCGTGTCCTGAAACTTTGCATCCTCAGCATCGCGCACAATCTCTTTGATTGCGGCATACACAAGTGGCGGCCCCGAGGCCAACAGGCGCGCCAGTTCCCAGGCACGATCGATCAGCTGGTCAGCAGGAAGGATTTCGTTAACCAATCCCCAATGATGTGCTTCTTGAACATCGAACCAGCGCCCAGTCAGCAGCAATTCCATCGCGATATGATAGGGGATGCGCTTGGGCAACTTGACGCTGGCGGCGTCCGCGACGGTTCCTGACCGGATTTCTGGCAGAGCAAACGTTGCATGATCTGCTGCCAGAATAATATCGGCTGACAAAGCGACCTCTAGACCGCCACCGCAGGCAATTCCGTTAACGGCGGCGATGACCGGTTTGTTCAGGTCTCGCAATTCCTGCAGACCGCCAAAGCCACCGACCCCATAGTCGCCATCTACGGCATCCCCGTCAGCGGCTGCCTTCAGATCCCAGCCGGGGCAAAAGAACTTGTCACCCGCTCCGGTCAGGATCGCGACCCTCAATTCGGGATCATCGCGAAATTCGGCAAAGACCTGTCCCATGATCCTGCTGGTTGCAAGATCAATGGCATTGGCTTTGGGGCGGTCCAGCGTAACTTCGAGGATCGCACCATCGCGTCGGGTTATGATCGGATCCATGGATCAGGCCTTTCTGATAAGCGCGTCCACTGCAACAGCCTTTTCGGGCGTGCAGAGAAGCGGATTGATTTCCACCTCGCCAAGCGTTTCGGCGTTCTTTTCGACATAGACCTGCACCGCCTCAATGGCGTCAAGTATTGCGTCATAGTTTGCGCCGGGCTGACCACGGTATCCGTCGAGCAGCGGTGCACTGTTCAACCGATGCAAAGCGGCGCGAATATCGTCTCGCGATGTTGGGACAAGCACAGAGACCGTATCGCGCAACACCTCGGTCAAGGTGCCGCCTGCGCCGATGGTCAGCACAAATCCGTGCGCGGGGTCGCGGACCACTCCGACTAGCAATTCAGCAATTGCGTCAGGGATCATCTCTTCGATCAGGATCTGCTCGGTCCCGATGTCCAACGCAACTTGGGCGACATCTGCCGCATTGATGCCCAGCCGCACGGCGGCATGTTCAGACTTGTGCGCCAACCCGACACCTTTGATAGCAAATGGAGGGTTCAGTTCCGCCACCGCGACACGAACCTCAGCTGATCCCCGCACAGTTCTATTTCGCGGCACCTGCAATCCGCATTCCGCCAGCAACTGTTTCGACACCGCTTCGGTCAATGTGCAAGTCGTCTCGGTCCCGCCGGGCAGACAAATAGGCTCTATGGCGGGGGCCGAGATTTGACTTGCCGCACGTATTGCAGCCAGCGCTTCCCGCAGGCCTAAGAGAGGAACGACCTCACCGTCCATCAATTGCTGTGAAACATCTTCCGGCAGTAATTCCGGCAGAGTGGCAACGATGGCAAAGCGCGTGCCCGTTTCAGCCCTGACTTTCAGCGCCGCGCGCGTTGAGCAGGCCCAATCCGTGGGATCCGTTGTCGGGTAATCGACAATCGATACCGTAAGGTCGATGTCATCACCGGTCATCCCGGACCAGGCGCGCGCCATCGCATCCTCATCCCGCCAGATATAAGTGTGATAATCCAGCGGGTTGTTCAGCGCGACCATCGGACCAAGCGCTTCGCGCAATCGGGACTTTTTATCGTCGCTCAACGCGGGGAAGGTCAGGCCAGTTCCTTCCGCCATGTCGGCAATCAGGCTGGCCTCGCCTCCGGAACAGCTGATCGACGCAATGTTTCCACCCGGCAAAGGGCCGTAGCAGTGCAAAAGTTTCAGCGTTTCAAGAAAGTCGGGCAGGGCGGACAGTCTGGGGATGCCCAACCTGTCCAGAAGTGCCTGTGCCCCGGCATCGCTGCCTGCAAGTGACGCTGTATGCGAAACCGTTGCAGCCTGTGCATGATCCGAGGCCCCGACCTTGAGCGCGACCAGCGGGATGCCACGTTGATGTGCCTTTTGGGCAAGCGCCTCCCACTCGCGGATATCTTTGAAGCCTTCGATGTGAAGCCCTACGGCCGTCACCCGCGGATCATCAAGCAAGGCCGATGCGATCTGGGCCTGCGACGTCTGAGCCATGTTTCCGCAGGCCACCATATAGGCAATCGGCAATGCGCGTTTCTGCATGGTCAGGTTGATCGAAATGTTCGAACTTTGCGTCAGGATCGCGACGCCTTTGTCTACCTGCGTTGCCCCGTGCTGATCTGGCCATAGCAATGCACCATCAAGAGCGTTGATGAAGCCATAACAATTCGGACCAAGGATTGGCATGTCAGCTGCGGCCTCGATCAACTGTGATTGCAGATCTCCACCTGCATCGTCTTCGGCGGTTGCTTCGGAAAATCCTGACGCAAAACAAACCGCGCCACCAGCATCCATCTCAGACAGTTCCCGGACCAATTCGATCGTCGAGTGACGGTTGACGCCGACAAACACAGCGTCTGGTGCTGCAGGCAGATCACCAAGCGTTTGGTGTGCAGGATACCTGGCGACCTGATCGGCCTTGGGGTGAACAGGCCAAATGTCACCCGTGTATCCCATGCGTTGGGATTGCCGGATTACCTGTTCGCACCACGACCCACCACCAATGACGGCGATTGAGTTTGGGCGCAGCAGTCGGGTTAAATCTTTGGTCATTGATCTTCCGGATCGCACGATTGCATTAGGCGCCTAGCGGGCGCAGAAGATCGCGACTAATGATGTGGCGCTGAATTTCGCTGGTCCCATCCCAGATGCGTTCGACACGAGCATCGCGCCAAAAACGCTCGATCGGGAAATCATCCATCAAACCCATGCCGCCGAATATTTGCAGTGTCGTGTCGGTCACACGCGCCAGCATTTCCGAGGCGTATAGCTTGGCCGATGCAATCTCGCGGTTCGAGGGCAGGTTTTGATCCAGTCGCCAAGCGGCGGACAGGGTTAGCCAGTCAGCTGCGTCGATTTCGGTGATCATGTCGGCAATCTGGAAACTGACGCCCTGAAACTTACCAATGGGCTGGCCGAACTGTTTGCGCTCGGCAGAGTAGTTGAGCGCATAGTCAAAGCATCGGCGGGCTCGACCGACCGAAAAGGCGGCAACCGTCAGGCGCGTCGCATACAGCCATTCGTTCATGACTGCGAAGCCACCGTCGACTTCGCCCAGAACCTGAGCGTCGGGCAAACGGCAATTGTCAAAGTAAAGGATGTAATTCTTGTAGCCCTTGTGACTGACCGAATTGTACCCTTCACGTACTTCAAAACCGGGCGTTCCGCGATCCACAAGAAACGTCGTGATGCGCTTTTTGGGGCCTTTCGGGGTTTCATCCACGCCTGTCGCGATGAACACAATGAAGAAGTCAGCGTGCTCGGCACCCGAAATGAAGTGCTTTGAGCCGTTCACAACCCAGTCGCCACCATCCTGAACAGCCTGACATTTCATGCCTCGCACGTCCGAACCCGCGTCCGGTTCGGTCATTGCAAGCGCATCCATCTTTTGACCCCGAACAGCCGGCAGCAGATAGCGCTCGCGCTGTTCTTCGTTGCAGGCCATCAGAATGTTTTGCGGACGACCAAAGAAATGGGTCAGCGCCATCGACCCGCGCCCCAGTTCCCGTTCAACCAATGTGAAATCGAAATGCGACAGTCCAGCGCCGCCGACCTCCTCAGGAAAGTTGCAGGCATAGAACCCCAGGTCGAGGCACTTCTGTTTGATCTCCTGCCCCAGCTCATGCGGAACTTGGCCCGTACGTTCGACAGTATCCTCGTGCGGGTAGATTTCGTTTTCCACGAAACTGCGGACTGTGGAAACGATCATTTGCTGTTCGTCGCTTAGGCCAAAATTCATCGGGTCGCTTCCTTTGACATGCGGTTGACCGATGAAAGCCCGTCGCTTATCGCTATGCCATGCCAAATTCGCACTTCTTGATGCTGGATTAGAAAATATTGACTCAAGTATTCAATTTTCTTCTGTTTGACGGCTTTTCCAACCATTGCCTTGCAAACATGGTCGAGCCCCTGCGCGCAGCCAACACGCTGTCCCGACAACCCCTGTACGAGTGGCGATATTTCTCACCCAACGGTGCCTCTATCGAAAGTTCTAGCGGCTTGCGGGTTTCGCCCCATGCGGCGTTGGGTGAGGAAACAGGCGATTTCCTGGTGGTCATGCCATCATACGGCTTTCTGGAACTGAGCACCAAACAGACCAGCCAATTGCTGCGCGCAGCGGCGCGGCGTCATAAAAAGCTTGCTGGTTTGGATACAGGCAGTTGGCTTTTGGCACATGCGGGGTTGCTTGATGAATGTCGTGCAACAATTCACTGGGATGAACTGGTGCGGTTTGAGGAAGAGTTTCCAGAGGTTCAAGCCGTGCAAGAAAGGTTCGTGATAGATGGGGACCGATTGACCTGCTCGGGCGCCATGGCAGCCTTCGATCTTGCCGCTTCGCTGATCAGTTCCGACCACGGTCCGTTGTTGTCGATGGAAGTTGCGCACCTCTTGATGAACAGGGGCGCAGCGGCACAATATTCGGTTCCACTGAAGTCTCGCGACACCGTTGTTAACCGCGCCATGACTTTGATGCAGAACAATATCGAAACGCCCCTCTCCATACAGCAAATTGCCAAATCCATTGGTTGCTCGCAAAAGAGGATTGAGGTCCGTGTTCAAGCCGAACTGAAGACGACCCCTCAGGCCCTGTATCGCCGGTTTCGGCTAAACGTTGCGCGGAATCTGGCCATGGAAACGGATCAATCAATTGCCGAAATCGCCAGCCGCTGTGGATATGATAACCCAAGCGCAATGACTCGTGCTTTCCGGGCTGAGTTTGGACAATCGCCAACCACGCTTAGGACCGAAAGGCGCTAAGAGGTCTGCCGAACTCACGTAGGAACGACCGGCCTAGCGACGACGCGCTGGAAAATCCGGAGCGCATTGCGATCTGTTCGGTATTAAAGCGCGTTTCCTGCGCCAAATAGCGGGCATGACGCAGGCGATAGAGGCGATAGTATCTTCCAGGCGTCATGCCCAGCTCATCCGAAAACACCCGGTTCAGGCTGCGTTCAGAAATGGCGACCCGATCTGCAAGCTGAAACGTCGTCAGCGGGGTCTCAACATTTTCCGCAATAACATTCAGCGCCTTGATCAGCTTGGGCGTGCCACGATCCAGTAACTGTTTCGCCCCACGTTGCGAGTCGCTTTGTCGGGCAGAATCGAACAGAAACATGTTCGATGCGTCGAACGCCGCGGCGGGACCAAACAGATCCTGGATGAGTTCTAGCACCAACTCCAACGCCGTGCTGGCACCGCCGCAAGTCATGATGTTGCCGGACCGAACAAAGCGTGCGGTCGAGACTGCGACGTTTGGAAAGCTTTCTGCAAAGGCATCCAGTTCCTGCCAGTGGATCGTTGCACTGAGTCCGTCTAACAGACCGGCCTCGGCCAAAAGCCACGCGGCGGTATCAAGCGCCAAGACCCGTCTGGCATTGCGCGTTGCCTTGCGCAGGGCTGAAACCAGCCTTCTGTCGGCCTGAGCTCGCACTTGATAGCCAGCGACAATCACCAACGTGCCTTTGGTTTTGCTTGGTTCGAATTGGCGGTCGGGTGAGATCCTCAGCCTCGATGAACTGTAAACTGGACCTCCGTCCAATGTGGTGGTTTGCCAATCCACCTTGGCAAACGCTGATCGTAACCTGACATCGCGCAAGGGTTCCAGGGCGCTGGCCAGCACCATGTTCGAGAACCCGTCGAGTAGAAGGAATTCAAACTGCTCTGGCCCGGTTTGCGAGAAATGTTCAATCATTGGCGAAAAATGTATCGCGAAGCAGAGCGAAACAAAAGTAGCGTTCCGGGGAAACGGGGTTCTCGCCCCTGAGTTTCATGCTTGCACCAAGGAGCGATCAAATGCCTCTGGAAATGAACCGCGATGTATTTATCACCTGCGCCATCACCGGTTCAGGGGGCACGCAGGACAAATCTCCGCATGTGCCACGTAGCCCGGAACAAATCGCCAATTCTGCGATCGACGCGGCCAAGGCGGGTGCAGCGATTGTGCATTGCCACGTGCGGGATCCGGAAACGGGTGCGCCCAGCCGCGATCTGGTTTTGTATCGAGAGGTAACAGATCGCATTCGCGATGCCGAAGTGGACGTGGTTTTAAACCTGACCGCTGGAATGGGTGGAGATATCGTCTTTGGCTCAACCGAGGCGCCTCTGCCGGTAAACGCCAGGGGCACAGACATGGCAGGCGCGACCGAGCGGATGGCGCATATTGCGGAATGTCTGCCGGAAATCTGCACTCTGGATTGTGGTACAATGAACTTTGCCGAGGCCGACTATGTGATGACCAATACGCCCGGCATGTTGCGGGCAATGGGTCAGATGATGACCGATCTGGGTGTGAAGCCTGAGATCGAGGCGTTTGATACCGGGCATCTGTGGTTTGCCAAGCAACTTGTGAAAGAGGGGGTGCTGGGCAGCCCGGCGCTAGTGCAGCTTTGCATGGGCGTACCATGGGGGGCACCTAACGATCTTAATACATTCATGGCGATGGTTAACAATGTGCCATCAGCTTGGATTTGGTCAGCCTTCTCGCTTGGACGTGACCAGATGCCCTATGTCGCGCAATCGGTGCTTGCAGGTGGCAATGTGCGCGTCGGGCTCGAGGATAACCTGTTTCTGGAAAAAGGCGTACTTGCTACCAATGCGCAACTTGTCGAACGCGCTGTCGGCGTGATCGAGGGTATGGGTGCGCGCATTATCGGTCCGGATGCTGTGCGCGAGAAACTTGGTTTGACCAAGCGGGCACCTGTGTCCAAATGAGTAAACGTGTTTTGGTGACAGGTGGCGGATCGGGGATCGGTCGCGTTATCGCAGAGAAGTTCATCAAAGATGGATGCCGCATCGCAATCTGTGATGCAAACCCCGATGCCGTCGCCGCCTTTTCTGCTGATCATCCCGACGCCTTTGTCGCGGTCGCAGATGTGACTTCGGAAAAAGATATGGACAGCTTTTTGACGGAGGTTGAGGCCAATTGGGACGGTATTGATGTGGTCTGCGCAAACGCGGGGACCGGCGGTCCGGCAGGGCCGATTGAATCGATACCCTATGATCAATGGCAGCAATGTGTGGCGACCAACTTGCATGGTGCCTATTTGACGTGTCGCTGGGCCTCTCGTGTGATGAAAGCGCAAAGAAGTGGTTTGATCACCATTACCTCATCAACTGCGGGAATCATGGGATATCCACTGCGGTCGCCTTATGCCTCGGCCAAATGGGCTCTGATCGGGTTGGCAAAAACACTTGCGATGGAACTTGGGCCCTATGGAGTGCGCGTCAATGCGATCTGTCCTGGGTCGGTCGAAGGCGATCGGATGGACCGGGTCATCGCAAACGAAGCAGCCGCGCGAAACATCGGCGAAGACGAGATCCGCGCAAGCTACGTGGCTGGCGTGTCCATGAAAACATGGGTCAATGCGCAGGATATCGCCAACAGCATCCACTTTCTCGCGTCTGATGCAGCGGGCAAAATTTCTGGTCAGGTTTTATGCATCGACGGGCATACGGAGACAATCGCACCATGACAAACAAGGCGACAATAGTTGGCGGCGGAGTCATTGGCGGAGGCTGGGTCGCCCGGTTTCTTCTGAACGGTTGGGATGTATCGGTCTATGACCCGGACCCTGAAGCCGAGCGCAAGATAGACGAGGTTCTGACCAATGCGCGTCGTTCCCTTCCTGCCCTATATGACAAAGCTCTGCCGCCTGAGGGCGGGCTGACGTTTCATCAGGACTTGGCGAGCGCACTGGAAGGTAGCACATGGGTTCAGGAAAGCGTTCCCGAGCGATTGGGCCTGAAACACAAGATACACGCCCAGATCGACCAGCTTGCCCCTGCAGATGCGGTGATCGGATCCTCGACTTCCGGCTTCAAACCTTCCGAGCTGAATGGACATGGCGGGCGCGTTGTCGTCGCGCATCCGTTCAATCCAGTTTATCTGCTGCCTCTGGTCGAGCTGGTGGGTGACGACAACATATGCACGCACGCTGCAGAGATTTTGCGGTCTTTGGGCATGTACCCTTTGACGGTTCGCAAGGAAATCGACGCTCATATCGCTGACCGTCTGCTTGAAGCAGTCTGGCGCGAGGGGTTGTGGCTGATCAAGGACGGCATCTGTACCACCGAGGAACTTGATGAGGCCATCCGCATGGGGTTTGGTCTGCGGTGGGCGCAGATGGGTCTGTTCGAGACTTATCGCGTCGCCGGTGGCGAAGCGGGTATGAAACATTTTATGGCTCAGTTCGGTCCTGCGTTGGAATGGCCCTGGACCAAGCTTATGGATGTGCCGGAACTTACCGATGAATTGGTCGATCTGATCGTCAGTCAATCGGATGCGCAATCTGGGCATATGTCGATCCGCGAATTAGAGCGGCTGCGCGATGACAATCTGATCGGCATGATGCGTGCACTTAAAAAGACCGGCAGCGGGGCAGGGGGCGTTCTGAACGCGCATGAGGCCGCGTTGCCGGACCCGGTCGCACAGGAGCTACCCGTGACAGTTGATCGCGTGATCCCGCAAAGCTGGACCGACTACAACGGCCACATGAACGAGGCGCATTATGTCGAGATCTCAGCACAGGCGACAGACCGCTTCATGGAGATGATCGGCGCAGACGCGGATTACATCGCCTCTGGCAAAAGCTATTTCACGGTCGAGAACTTTGTGCAGTATCTGTCCGAGCTTCACGCAGGTGAACGGCTGACCGTAACTACCCACGTGCTGCGTGGGGACGGCAAGAAAATGCACCTGTTTCACAGATTGCATAATCACATGGGCAAAGTTGCCGCCACTGTTGAAACGCTGCTGCTGCATATCGATCTGAGTGCGCGCAAAACCTCGGCACCGTCCAACGAGGTTGCGGCTAAGCTGGCAGCTTATGCGGAACACCATGCTGGTTTACCGCGACCAGAAGGGGCTGGGCGTCATGTGGGACAGCGCGGCTGACATAACAAAACCTGCGATGACATGAATTTTATAGCGGTTCTCTGCGCAGATTGATTGACAAACCGGTTGGTTTTGTGATTGTTAGCGATAACAATTCGCTGAGGCGCTGCCGCATGGGGGCAGCGCTGCGTCGATATTAATCCAGTTGCAAAATCGCCAAGGAGGCAGACATGACCGTCAAGGTTGCCATCAACGGATTTGGACGTATTGGCCGCTGTGTTTTGCGGTCTTTGGTTGAAGCCGGACGCAATGATATTGCAGTCGTGGCTGTGAATGATCTGGGACCTGTCGAGACCAATGCCCATTTGCTGAAATATGACAGCGTTCATGGTCGCCTGAATGCCGATGTTAAAGTCGGCGAAGATTATATGCAGGTCGGAGGCCGTGAAATCCGCGTCAGTGCCGAGCGTGATCCATCCAAACTGGCCTGGGGTGACGTTGACGTAGCTTTGGAATGTACCGGGATTTTCACCAAACGCGAAACAGCGGTTCAACACCTCGAAAATGGATCGAAGAAGGTGCTGATCTCTGCCCCGGCAAGTGGTGCCGACAAAACCATCGTATTCGGCGTCAACCACAACAGTCTAAGCGCAAAGGATGTGGTTGTCTCGAACGCAAGCTGCACGACCAATTGCTTGTCGCCGGTGGCCAAAGTGCTGGACGACGTGTTTGGCATAGAGACCGGGTACATGACCACGATTCATTCTTATACCGGTGACCAACCAACGCTGGATACCCTGCACAAAGATCTCTATCGCGCGCGCGCTGCGGCGATGTCGATGATCCCGACCTCGACCGGGGCGGCCCGCGCTGTTGGAGAAGTTTTGCCCCAACTCAAAGGTCGACTGGATGGGTCCGCCATTCGCGTGCCCACGCCGAACGTATCGGCGGTGGATCTGTGTTTCATGCCAAAGCGGAGCGCGACAGTTGATGAGGTCAATGAGGCCATTCGCGCTGCTGCAGAAGGGGAAATGAAAGGGGTGCTTGCGGTGACGGAAGAACCGCTGGTTTCGTCTGACTTCAACCACGATTCGCATTCGTCGATCTTCGCAACGGATCAAACCCGCCTAACCGAAGGCGGCATGATGCGGGTGCTTAGCTGGTATGACAATGAATGGGGATTCTCGAACCGTATGTTGGATACTGCTTGCGCGATGGCCGCGACGGACTAGTCGATGGCACTGGACAAAGGGACAGGCCTGATGCGGGCCTGCCCTTTGTTCGAAGTTCAAGGGGTCGTTTCAAAATTGGTTTTCAACCACGAATCCAATTCGGCTACCTGCGCCTTTGACATTCGCAGCCCCAGCTTGCTGCGCCGCCACAGTATATCGTCAGCCTGACGTACATATTCTTTCTCGATCAACCAGTTTACCTCACGTTCGGTCAGAGAGGCACCGAAATCCCGCCCCATATCTTTTACCTCGCTGCAGCCATCCAACAATTGCATCGCCTCGGTTCCGTAGGCTTTGACCAGCCGCGTCGCCCATCGATCGTCGAGAAATGGATGCCTGGTTATTAATTGCGCGATCAGGTCAACGACACCGTCAACCGGGAAATCTCCACCCGGTAGCGCGACGCCAGCGGTCCAGGGGCCTGCGACATCGGGCAATTGCCTTGCAATTTCTTCCAACGCGCTTTCTGCCAGGCGGCGATAGGTTGTGATCTTTCCGCCGAATACGTTCAATGACGGCGCGCCTCGGCTGTTGTCCCGTTTCAGAACGTAGTCACGCGTCGCCGCAGTCGCGCTGCTGGCCCCGTCATCATAGAGGGGCCGCACACCAGAATAGGTCCAGACCACATCGGACGCCTGAATGGGGTTTCCGATGTACTGGTTGATGAAGCCGATCAGATAGTCCCGCTCCTCGGGCGTGCATTCCGGCTTGATCGAGGCGTCCGGATGATCTGCATCCGTTGTCCCGATCAGGGTAAAGTCCGTCTCGTAAGGGATTGCAAAGATTATCCGACCATCCGTTCCCTGAAAGAAATAGCACTTGTCATGATCGAACAGGCGGCGCGTGACGATGTGGCTGCCGCGCACAAGACGCACGCCTTCCGGGGTATTGGTTCTCAGTGTCTTGTGCAGCACATCCCCGACCCACGGTCCGGCGGCATTCACCACCATTTTAGCAGAATGTTCAGAGAACTGGCCGGTTTGCGTGTTTTCAGTTTTTATCTGCCAAACCCCGTCCACCACATCTGCGGAAACGCACTTTTCACGCGGCAAAATGACTGCGCCGCGTTGTTCAGCGTCTCTTGCATTCAGAACAACCAGCCGGGAATCTTCGACCCAACAATCCGAATACTCGAACGCTTTTTCAAAATCGGGTTTCAGGGATTTGCCTTCAGGGCCAGTCTTCAGGTCGATGCTGGTTGTTCCCGGCAGGATCTTCCGGCCACCTAGGTGATCATACATGAAAAGGCCAAGCCGGATCAGCCAGGCAGGTCGCCGGCCCCTCATCCAAGGGAAGAAGAAGCTTAACAAGCGAGACGTAGGCGTCGTCGTATCGAACCGCATATTGTTGTGGTAGGGGAGCACAAAGCGCATCGGCCAAGAGATGTGAGGCATCGCTTGCAGCAAGGTTTCGCGTTCAATCAGGGATTCGCGCACCAAACGAAACTCGAAATATTCCAGATACCTGAGACCACCATGAAACAGCTTGGTCGACGAGGCCGAGGTGGCCGAACCGATATCATTCATCTCGACCAGACAAACCTTCAACCCGCGCCCGGCCGCGTCGCGGGCGATGCCACAGCCGTTTATGCCGCCACCGATCACCAACAGATCGTAGGTATCTGTCATTGCATTGCTCCTGTGCCCTCGGACTGTGAATAGTGACTGAATGGCAAAAAAAGAGCGAAATTAGAAGGAAATAATGTTCGTTTATATTCTTTTGCAGGAATGATATGAAATCAAATGGAAAAATATCTACTAGAACAGAAATTTCTCGCCGATATCTAAGCAAACACGTAAAAAACGAACAATCTGATTTGCGATTCTATTTCTTTTGGCCCTATGGTCTGGAAGATCAGAACCCTGCAGGCACGTCTTATGGTGCAGAAACTTAGAAAGCCCGAAATCATCAACATTGCCCGCCGCGAGGGGAAGGTGACGGTCGACAGGCTTGTCGAATTTTTTGGCGTTACACCTCAAACCATCCGTCGAGACCTAACCGAACTGGCCGAAGCAGGGCAATTAGAACGGGTACATGGCGGTGCGGTATTGCCGTCAAATACAGTGAACATCAGATATGCCGAACGCCGAGAGCTCAATCAGGCGTCCAAGGTTGATATTGCGCGGGAATGCGTAAAGCATATTCCAAACGACTGCTCCTTGTTTCTGAATATAGGTACGACGACCGAGGCAATCGCTGCTGAACTGACAGGCCACAGCGGTCTGCTGGTGGTCACGAACAATCTCAATATCGCTGTCATCCTGTCCAACCACAGCGAAATCGAGCTTGTTGTCGCAGGCGGCAATCTCCGCCGTTCCGATGGAGGCATGGTCGGAGACCTGACACGCCAAACCATTTCGCAATTCCGGTTCGATTTTGCCGTGATCGGTTGTTCTGCGCTGCATGATGAAGGCGACATTCTGGACTTCGACATGCGCGAGGTAGGCGTAAGCAAAGAAATCATCAGTCGGAGTGACAATGTATTTCTTGCAGCCGACGCATCCAAGTTTGATCGCAAGGCCCCTGCGCGTATTGCGTCGCTTGCAGATATCGATACGTTTTTTACGGATCGGACGCCTCCACCGCGATGTGTCGAAATTTGTGATACTGCCGGAACCGCAATTTCCGTTGCCCGTCCGTCAAAAATGCGGGGCTGAACCGAATGCGCCATATAGGTTGATCGCAAGGTCCTCCATGTCGCTTCCTGCAAGCGGATTTCGTGAATCGTCAAACGCTGATGCCTGCGCGCTGCTATGATCAACGGAAATCATGGAGGACATAGATGGAGACGCAAATCCAATCTCGCGCGCGTGCTGGCGGTCGGTCTGCACGGCGCGCCCTGCGAACGGCACCCCAATTTGACATGCTTCCTGGCCTGACGCGCGGTATTCCGGATTGTGAGGTCATGGATGGTGCACAAGTCGAATTAATTGACAATGCATCGATGGATATTCTCGAAAACGTCGGCGTACAGTTTCGTGATCCGATTGCGTTAGAGGATTGGAAACGGACACGGGCCAAAGTCGTAGGCGAGCTTGTTTTTCTGGACCGTGGACTTGTCCGAGAACTGATTGCGACGATACCGTCCGATTTTACATACCACGCCCGCGATCCGAAGAAGAATGTCCGCCTTGGCGGTAAGCATTCGATCTTTGTGCCTATGACCGGTGCGCCGTTTCTGCGTGATCTTGAAGATGTGCGTCGAAATCCGATGCTGGACGATCTGGCTATGTTCCACAAGCTCAGCCACATGATGCCTGCACTGCATTCATCAGCACATCACATTGTCGAGCCCTATGACCACCCGATCAGCCAGCGTCATCTTCGGATAACCTACTCGTCAATGAAACACTCGGACAAGACGTTCATGGGCATGACAACTTCACCTAAGAACGCCGAGGATGTGATGGACATGTGCGCGATCCTGTTTGGCGAGGATTTTCTTGAGGATCATCCGGTAACGACAGGGAATTGCAACGGAAACTCTCCGTTGGTTTGGGATGAAACCATGCTGGGCGCGATGCGCGCGTTTTGTCGCCGGAATCAGCCGGTTTTGTGTTCGCCCTTTGTGTTGGGAGGCGCCAATACGCCTGCCAGCGTCCCCGCAACAGTCGCGCAGCTGAATGCCGAGGCGTTGAGCGCGCTGACCTACACACAGGTGATCCGCAAAGGGGCCCCGGCGATTTATGGGCATTACTTGTCGACTGTTTCGATGAAGTCGGGTGCTCCGATGGCAGGCACGCCCGAGATAAGCCTGATGAACTTTATGATTGGTCAGATGGCGCGGTATTACGACGTACCATGGCGCACTTCGAATACTTTGGGCGGTGCCAAGACCTTTGATGCGCAAGCTGGATATGAATCCGCAACAACTCTCAGCGCGGTGATACATGCCGGGGCGAACTACATTTGGCATAGTGCTGGCTGGAACGAGGCCGGAATGCATTGCTCGGTCGCCAAATTCATTGTTGATGCTGAACAATGCGCCATGGCGTACCGAATGGCCGAGGGTCCGAAATGGGGCGATTTCGATCAGGCATTGGCCGCCGTTCCGGATGTCGGGCCTGGCGGTCACTATCTGGGGCATTCACACACGCAAGAGAATTTTCAAAGCGCATTCTTCATGCCCGATATGTTCGACAATAACTCGATCGAGCAATGGATAGCTGAGGGTGAAGTTGAAATCACCGAGCGTGCACTCAAACACGCACGTAAATTGCTGTCAGAGTATGAAGAACCGACACTGGATGTAGCTAAGAATGAAGAGTTGCTGGACTACATTGCCCGGCGTGAGCGGGAAATCCCTGCAGCCGATGAGCTGAACCAAAGCTACTAAGCGAAATGCGTTCGGGACGGTCACTCCTTGCCCGAGCGCCATTCTTTCCAGGCCAGATAGCTGTTTGCCCCCAACGACGCGAAGGGCTCGGGCGGCAGGCGTGGTGGTACCGGTTGGGCCAGAAAATGGTTGGCAATGTCGGATCCGCCCTTTGCCACCAGCTCGGCAATCGCCATGCCTTGCAAGGTTCCACGCGTGATACCCAACCCGTTCTGGCAACAGGCTGAAAAAACGCCATTTTCCAATTCGCCAAAGGCCGCCGATCCATTTCGACTGAGACACAGCATTCCTGCCCAGCGATGTTCCATCCTTACATCTGGCAAGTGGGGGAACCGTTCCTGGAATTTGCGATCATGCACCCGCCCTGCTTTTTGTAACTGCCTGGGGCCGCTTTCCATGGTTGGACGAAATCCGGAACAGGAACGGATCAGGATGCGGTCACCATAACTGCCAGATATCCGCCGGACTGACGTGCCCAACGGATCAGCAGGGGTCACGGACCAGCGCTTTTTACCACCAAGCGTACTGACCTGCTCGACCGTCAGCCTTTCGGTCATTGAAGCATACAGGCAGATATGCATCAGCCTTCGTTCAAAGAATCCAAAACTTTCAAGATGCCCGTTGTTGGCCAGAATGATGCGCCCGGTCGCAATCTGCGCATCTGGTGTTTTCACCAACCAACTCGCTCCTTGCTTTTCAAAGGCGATTACTGGTGAGTTTTCGTAAAGACCAATCTGTGTGTTTAGATGCAATGACAGCGCCCTGACATATCCCGCGGGCTGGATCATCACAGTGCCCGGTGCATAGAGGCCAGACGTATAATGCGGGCTGCCGGTGATCTCTTGCATCTGCTGCTGATCGCAGAAGGTGAAGGATTCCCCCAATCGTTCCAGATGCGCAGCAAATTCGCGATTGTGACGATCCCCGGCTTGGGTGGCCGCAGCGTTGAATTTGCCACACGGGTCGAACATCTCGGTCGGCAGGCCACAATCATTCGCCACGTCGCTGGCAAACCCGATGGCCTGCCGGTTCAAAGCAATCGTCGCCCGATCTGCCTCAAGCCCGTCACCGGCATAATTGTCTGACGCCAGATCATGCGGCAGATCGATCATGAAACCGGAATTGCGCCCGGCAGAACCCTCGGCAAACTGTCCGGCTTCAAGCAGAACAATCCTGAGTGATGGATCAAGCTGATGCAGGCGGCGTGCGGCGCTGAGGCCCGCAAATCCGCCGCCGACAATTGTGATATCGGCCGAGATATTCTGTTGCAGCCGTGGCAAGCGCGTTTGTGGTGGCAGGATGGCGTTCCATCCCGCCGGACCGGTCTGACGCGGCAAGCGCTTTGCGGTGTGGGTTGTCAATCCACCGCCTCGTCAGCGTCATCAGCCAAATCAATCCAGATGGTTTTCAACTGGGTGTATTGGTCATGCGCATGGACCGAGTTGTCGCGCCCGCCAAAACCAGACTGTTTATAGCCGCCGAACGGAGTGGAGATATCGCCCTCGCCGAAACTGTTGATTGTGACGGTGCCAGCCCGAATAGCCCGCGCACCGCGAATGGCGCGTTTGGCGTTAGCCGTGAAGATCGAGGCACACAGCCCATAGTCAGTGTCATTTGCGATCCGGATCGCCTCATCGAATCCCGACACCTCGATCACCGACAACACAGGGCCAAAGATCTCTTCTCGCGCCAAAGTGGAGTCGTTTCCGGGAACCTCGACGACGGTCGCTTCGACAAATCCTTTGTCGGCTTTGCCTCCGATCACCACATTCTCGGCTTGCTCAAGGTAGCCGCAGACTTTCGAAAAATGTCCTTCGCTGACCAACGCACCAAGGCGTGTTTCCGGGTCAAGGGGATCTCCGACATTCCACTGTTTTGCGTGATGAGAAATGCGATCCAGCAGATCCGCCTTTACGTCCTTGTGTACAATCAAGCGAGACGAGGCCGAGCAGTTCTCGCCCATGTTCCAAAACGCGCCGTTTACGATATGGGCCGCCACGCGATCCAGGTTTTCGGTGTCATCCATAACAATGGCCGGATTCTTGCCGCCCATCTCAAGCACCACTTCCTTGGCGTTGCTTTCTGCCGAATATGTCAGGAACCGCTTGCCCGTAGCGGTCGATCCCGTGAAGGACACCATGTCGATATCCAGGTGGCGACCGATTGGCTCACCGACCTCGGCCCCACCTCCGGGCACTATGTTCAGCACGCCGCGCGGCAAGCCAGCTTCCATCGCTAGTTCCGCAAGTCGCAATGCAGTCAGGGTGGTTTCAGCCGCCGGTTTCACAACGACTGAACAACCAGCAGCCAAGGCGGGACCGATTTTCCAAGCCAACATCAACAGGGGGAAATTCCAGGGCAGAACCAGCCCGACGACGCCGATGGGCTCGCGAACGATCATCGCAATGTGATCATCACTGGCGGGAGAAACCTGATCGTAGATTTTATCAATCGCCTCGGCATGCCATTTCAGGCAATGGATGGTCTCGGGCACATCCACGGTTTCACAGTCGAAAATCGTCTTGCCGCTGTCGATGCTTTCCATCACCGCCAGTTCGCGTGCGTTTCGGCTCATCAATTTGCAAAGCCGGATCAATACATCCTTGCGGTCTGAAGGGTGCATCTTAGACCAACGGCCATCATCAAAAGCTTCACGCGCCTTTTTGACGGCAAAATCCACATCCTCCGCGCCGCAAGCCGCAATGTCTGCCAGCTTGTCGCCTGTGGCGGGGTTCACCGTCTCAAACGTCTCGCCCGAGATTGCTGGGCGGAATGCTCCATCAATGAAGGCTCCGGTCGGCAGGGACAGACCTTCGGCAATGGATTTGTATTCGTCCTGTGTCAGCAGATCCATGTCTCTTACCCCTCAGCCACGATGTCAGCGATTGTTTTCTTGAGCACGCGCGTCACCTGTTCCAGCGCACGTTTGTCATCCTTGTTCAGACCCTTGAGCGGAGGCCGCATCGATCCCGCATCGATCCCGTTCATAGTCACGCCATGCTTGATGGTCTGAATGAATTTGCCACCCTGTTCCAGCACCCGCATCAAGGGCATCATCGCACTCATGATGCGGCGCCCTTTGGCGAAGTTGCCTTCGATCACACAGGCGTTGTACAACGCGACGTGTTCAGCAGGCAGAAAGTTCGATCCGCCGCACACCCAGAACGGAGCGCCCCAGGCGAAGAATTCCAGCGCCTGATCGTCCATTCCGCAGCCAAGCTGAATATGCGGATAATCCCGCGCCAGCAGATGCACCCGATTGATATCGCCCGAGCTTTCCTTGATGCCGCAGAAATTCCGGCTGCGACCAACGCGATCCAGAAATTCTTCTCCCATCATCGTGCCCGTGCGGTGAGGGTAATTGTACAGCATAACCGGCAGATCAGCGGCCTTGTCGATGGCCAGAGCATTCAACGCGTTTTCCTGGTCGGTTGGAACCGAATAGGCAGGGCTGGCCAGCAGGATCGCATCTGCCCCGATCTCACGCGCGCCTGTGGCCAGAGCAATTGAATCCGGCGTCATCATCGCACCAGTGCCCACGACCAACGGCAAACGGCCCTTCAGTTGTTCGTGCGTAAATCGGGCAAGCTCCAGCCGTTCCGGCACAGTCTGTGAATAGTTCTCACCGGTCGAGCCGCCGGATATCAGCCCGTGCACGCCCGAACTGATCAGGTATTCGATCACGTCCGACAGCGCGTCCCAGTTGATACTGCCGTCAGAGTGGTAGGGTGTAACGACAGGGGTATAAATCCCGTCAAATCTGAACAGGGGGGTCATTTGCATCCTCATGCGGGTGTTTTTCGGGACATCGTGCCCAGCGATACGTCCAGCCCCGCGGGCGTGACGAACAATTCGATTTGATCACGAGACAGGTTCCAATGGTCGGTTGCCAGCTGCGAAGCAGCCGCCTCATCGCCCGCCTCGATGGCGGCGATGATGGCGTCGTGCTGATCGCTGGCTTCAGACAGGTTTTCAGCCATCTTTTGATCCTGAGGCCGATAAAACGTCATGCCGATACGCGCGTGATCGATCAACAGTCGTTTGAAGGACGGCAATAGATAGATGTTATCTGCCATATCTCCGGTGATTTCGTGAAACCGGTTGTTGGCCATTGCCCGATCTGCCCCTGAACCAGCCCGAAGCGAGGCTTTGAACACCTCCTGCGCGGCCTTCAAGTCTTCTACCTGCTTCGGTCGCGCGTTGGCGGCAGCCAATTGCAGGATCGCGCCATAGATCATTGGGGCAGCCAGAAAGAAGTCGCGCAGGGTTGTGTAGGACATTCCTGAAACGCGCGCCCCACGGTTTTCGCGCAGTTCGACAAACCCTTCACCGGCCAATTGGCGAAAAACTTCGCGCAACGGGGTGCGTGAAAGGTTGAATTTTTCGGACAGTAACGCTTCGTCCAGATCTTCTCCGGGGTGGAGGGAAAGCGTCAGGATGGACGATTTCAGATGCTCATAAAGCTCTGATTTCTTCTGTCGCGCTGTGTCCTTCATCGCCGAATCCCAGATAAATTCAATCAAACAGTTGGGCGAAACACCATAGTATCGTGGTTTCGCCCTTTGGCTGTGTAGCTGAAATACAATTTGTATACAAACAAAAATTATGCTGTATGCAAACTGACGGCAGGGCGTGAAATACGACCCCCCTTTTCGGAAATTGCTAAACAGGACACCATGCAGACGACACAGCACTTCACGTTCCTACTGATCGAAGAGTTCTCGCACCTTGCATTTTCGTGCGCTGTTGAACCCCTTCGCATCGCCAATCTGGTCAGCGGTGAGGCGCTGTATGAGTGGTCGTTTCTGTCGGAAAACGGTGAAACGGCCACCTGTTCCAACGGAACCGTGACTCTGGTGAACGGGGGGATCGTCGATATCCCGAAGTGCAATCGGCTATTTGTTCTGTCAGGCATAAACATGCGCTCTTATGCCAGCCGTCCTCTGCTGGCGGCGCTCAGACGGGAACGTGCGCGCGGGACGTCGATCGGGGCGTTGTGTTCCGGAGCATGGCTATTGGCTGAGGCCGGATTCCTTGATGAAGCTCAGGCGGCAATCCATTGGGAATACCATGACAGCTTTATGGAGGCGTTTCCCGAAGTGAACCTTGTGCGCAGCGTTTTTGTAGCAGAAGGAAAACACATCACCGCATCCGGAGGAACAGCGACCGCAGACTTGATTCTGCATTTGATCGAACAAGATCACGGGGCGGATCTTGCAATCGCCGTGGCGGATCAAATGGTCTATAACGCCGTGCGCAATGCGACGGCGGAACAGCGTGTTTCGTTGCAGTCGCGCAATGGAATGCGTAACGCACATTTGGCCAAGGCCATACAGATCATGCAGGACCGGATTGAAACGCCTGTCTCACCATCCGAGATTGCCGACCATCTGGGCATTTCAACCCGACAACTTGAACGGCTGTTCGGCATGTACCTTAATGCGTCCCCCAAAAAGTACTTTATGGAAATGCGGCTCGAGCGTGCCCGCAACCTGCTGCTGCAAAGCGAGTCATCTGTGACCGAGATTGCCGTCGCCTGCGGTTTTGAAAACCCCGGACACTTCTCCCGTGTCTATCGGGCGAACTTCGGGATTACACCACAGATGCAAAAAAACAAGCTCGACTGAGACACCGTCCTATCGCCGACTACCTTTGAACGCATTCGCCAGTGCATCGCCCATCGCACTGTTTTTGGACGCCTTACTGGTTTTGCCCTTTTGGGAATGCTGGGAATATCCACCGCCTGGCTTGTGCGCACCACGCGATGTTCTTTCACCTCGGACTGAGGCACCACCATCCTTGCGCATACTTAACCCGATGCGCTTGCGGGGTACGTCAACTTCGACCACGCGGACCTTGACCACCTGACCAGTTTTGACCACCTCATGCGGATCTTTGACAAATCGATCCGCCAACTGGCTGACGTGTACCAACCCGTCCTGGTGCACTCCGATATCCACAAATGCACCAAACGCCGCAACGTTTGTCACTGTGCCTTCCAAGGTCATCCCGGGTTTCAGATCAGTGATCTCTTCGACACCTTCCTTGAAACTTGCTGTGACAAAACTGGGTCTTGGGTCGCGCCCCGGTTTTTCCAGTTCAGCAAAGATGTCATGCACGGTGGGCAGGCCGAAGGTTCCATCGACAAACTGCTCAGCCCGCAGACCGCGCAGGGCCCCGTCCTGACCCATGATCTGTCGAATATCCCGACCACAGGCCTTCACTACACGGCGGGCAACGTCATAGGCTTCGGGGTGGACGGATGAGGCGTCCAGTGGTTCAGACCCATCGCGGATACGCAGAAACCCGGCGCATTGCTCGAACGCGCGTGGCCCAAGGCGTGCGACATTCATCAACTCTTTTCGGGATACAAAGGCTCCATTCATGTCGCGATGCGCGACGATGGCTTCGGCCAGCCCCGGCCCCAGACCAGACACGTGCGCCAGCAGAGGCGCCGAGGCGGTGTTCAGGTCTACGCCCACTGCGTTCACCACATCTTCGATCACCGCTTCTAGAGACTGTGACAGCCTATGCTGATCCACATCATGTTGGTACTGACCAACGCCGATGCTTTTGGGTTCGATCTTTACCAGCTCGGCCAGCGGATCCTGCAAACGGCGCGCAATAGAGACGGCCCCTCGCAGCGACACGTCCAGATCAGGAAACTCGCGCGCAGCCAGTTCCGATGCGGAGTAAACCGAAGCACCAGCTTCGGACACAACCACCTTGGTCGGCGCTTTGACGGTTTTAGGCAACATAGACAGCACATCACCAACCATTCTTTCGGTTTCACGGCTGGCCGTACCGTTACCGATGGCAATCAGTTCAATCTGATGCTTCGAGATCATGTTCAGGATCGCGGCCTGAGCACCACTCAGATCGTTCTTGGGCTGAAACGGATACAACGTCTCGGTCGCGACCAGCTTGCCGGTGCCATCGACCACTGCGGCTTTCACACCGGTTCTAATGCCCGGGTCCAATCCCAAAGTGGCACGGGCACCTGCCGGAGAAGAAAACAGCAGATCTTTGAGGTTGCGCGAGAAAACCTGAATCGCCTCGTCTTGCGCACGGCTGCGCAGGTCAGCCATCAGCTCGACCATCATCGACAGCGACAGTTTCACCCGCCATGTCCAGCCTGCAACCTTGCGCAGCCAGACGTCACCCGGTCCGGAACCGCGCGTTTCAAGATGAGCAGCGACAATGCTTTCTGCCCTCACCGCTCCTGTTTCCGGATCAGGTGCGATGTCCAACGTGACGATTCCATCTTTCGAGGCCCGCAGCATCGCCAGTGCCCTGTGGGATGGGACCTTCGACCACAACTCGGAATGGTCGAAATAGTCGCTGAATTTCACACCTTCCTGTTGCTTGCCGTCGATCACCTTGGCCGTCAGATAAGCCTCGCGTTGCATGAAACTGCGCAACTCACCCAGCAGGCCCGCATTTTCGGTCAGCCGCTCGGTGATGATGTCGCGAGCGCCGTTCAACGCATCTTTTTCCGACGGCACGGCTTCTGTCAGATAGCTCTTCGCCAGCTCATCGGGATCCGCGTTTCGGTCTGCCAGAATGGCATCGGCAAGAGGCTCCAACCCATTTTCCCGCGCAATCGTCGCCTTGGTGCGACGCCTGGGTTTGAACGGCAGATAAATGTCCTCAAGCTGCGCCTTGGTCTCGGCACCTGTGATGGATTTGAGCAGATCGTCCGTCATCTTGCCCTGATCTCTGATCGAATTCAGGATCGTACTCCGACGCGCCTCAAGCTCTCGAAGATAGGCCAGCCGTTCAGCCAAAACCCGCAATTGAGTGTCATCCAGCCCGCCCGTCACCTCTTTTCTGTAACGCGCAACAAAGGGCACGGTTGACCCTTCGTCCAGCAAGCCGATGGCTGCTTTGACCTGTTCGGGACGGGCGCTGATCTGGGTGGCGATTGTGCGGGCGATGCGATCCAAAAGGGCCTCCTGAAAACCGGTTGGAAGAACTTTCTATCCAGCGGGGCAGGGAAGGGAAAGGGCGGATTTAAGGGGTGGCGGCACGCGGTGGGAAGGTTGGAAAAATCACCTCGACGCAGAGAAAACAGTCTCTGCACGAAATCTGCACAACTCATGCGCGGGCTTCTGCACGGGGACCCATCAAAGATTGGGTCATAAGAGAATGGAGCAGAACATGGGACAGTTTATCGTACGGGGCATTCCACCCTCGGTGCTGCAGGACAGTTGGTGGATGGACGCGCCTGAACCGGAACCAAACAAATCAAACAATCTATCCAGGCATAGTAACCAACGGGCCATAGGCGCCCTGGTGATACTGGTGGCGCTGGCGGATTTTTTGTTGTTCGACTATGCGCCCGGTATCTCGCTGGCCGTGCTCGTCCTGGCGATTGCCGCGGCGGTTTGGGCTTTGTCTGGGCCGCGCAAAGGTCTTATCGGACCGACCGTGTTGATGGGTCTGAGCATTCTGCCGACGGTCGAATATGTGCAGGCCCTGTCGGTTGCATTTCTTCTGGTCGGCTCGACGGTCGCATTGTGCTGGTCCCTGCGAGGCCGATGCGAAACGCCCCCGGTCCGACGATTTCTGGCGTTGTTTCCGGTGCTCGCCATCTGGCAGGCGATTGAGACTGCGCGTCATGCGCAGTCGGTGTCTGGTCCCAAAGGTCTCTTGCATCATCTGTGGCGGAACTGGGGATTTCCGGCCGGCGGAGCCATGGTGTTGGGCGGGCTCATGATCACGGCGAATCCGGTTCTGCTTGGTTGGACCGAGCAATTGCTGCACTTTGACATTCGTATCGACCGCATCTTGTTCTGGGGCGGCGCTGCAATGATGATCTGGCCCGTTCTGGCCGTTGCCCTACAGCCCGAACTTTTGTCACCAAAGCACGGCCCCCATCGGGCGCGACCAGTTTCGGGTTTCGGCCTGAACGCGAGCTCCGTTGCGAATGCCTTGATCCTTTTCAATGCACTGCTTGCCGTGCAAACGGGAATGGACGCGATATTTCTTTGGGGCAACGCCGAACTACCCGAAGGCATGAGCCACGCGGAATATGCACATCGCGGAGCCTATCCGCTCCTGGCCACCGCGCTCTTGGCGGGCGCATTTGCGCTGGCCGCCCGCCCTTTCATCAAAGAGCGTCGCGCGTTGAAAGCCTGGATTATGCTGTGGTTGGCCCAGAACGTGCTGCTGGTGATGTCGTCTTTGTTCCGGCTATCGCTATATGTCGCTGCCTATGGACTGACCTATTTGCGTGTTCATGCTGCCATCTGGATGGGATTGGTCGCCCTTGGTCTTTGCCTGACAGCGTGGCAAATCCTGAAAGACAGGCCGAACTCGTGGCTGGTGACACGGTCAGCAGCACTGGGCATCGGCGTTCTTTATGCCTGTTGCTTTGTGAACTTTGCCGCGCTCATTGCCCGCGAAAACCTGCGCCATCCTTATCGATATGAGGCCTACTACATCTGCCAGCTTGGCCCGATGGCTGCGGCCGAGATTGCTGCATCGCCCCGCCCAACAGCTTGTAGGCCAGATGCACCACAAATCGCCAACTGGCGGGAATGGGGGTTTCGCGCAGACCGGGTGATCCGTAGTCTGAGGACCGAATTGCACCCGGAGGCAGGCCATGAAAATCCTCGTCGTCGATGACGATCCACGCCTGCGCGAGTTGGTTACGATCACCATTGAACGCGCGGGATATGACGTAGTGTCTGCCGGCGACGGTCAACTGGCACTAACCTGCGCCCTGCGCGAGAACCCTGCGCTGATTGTTCTGGATGTTGGCCTGCCTGAACTGGATGGGCTGGAGGTTTGCCGTCGCATCCGCGCGCGATCAGACGTACCGATCCTGTTCCTGACCGCCCATGATGATGAGATCGACCGTATTCTCGGGCTGGAAATGGGGGCGGACGACTATGTCACCAAGCCGTTCAGCCCGCGCGAACTGGTGGCACGGATCAAGGCGATTCTGAAACGCAGCGCCACGCGCAGCGCGCAGACTATCCTGCGCCATGGACCTGTTGAACTGGATGCATCTGGTCATCTTGTGCGGCTGGATGGGGCAGCCCTGTCGCTGACCGCGACCGAGCTTTCGATTTTGAGGCGACTGATGCAAACGCCTGAGGCCATCGTCTCACGCCCGCAACTGGTTGAAGCAATTTATGGGGCCGGTAGTCAGGTAGCGGATCGGACACTGGACAGCCACCTGCGCAACCTGCGACGCAAGCTCGGGGATCAAGGTTGGAATGGCGCGATCGAAACTGTGCACGGAATTGGCTTGCGGATGGGCGCATGGCCGGGTTGAAGCGTAAATGGCGGCCTTCACTGGGTTTTGTTCTGGGCGGCGGGCTGGCGGGCACTCTGGCCCTGTCGCTGCTGGGCCTGATCGCCCTACGCTATCTGGGCCCCGAAATCGGCTATCGCAATGCAGCCGCATTGCTGGCCATTGGCATCGGCCTGGCGACCTGCGTGCTGGGCTACTTGCTGGTGCGACTGCTTTTGCGCCCGATCTCTGCGCTTGCGCAGTATTCGGCGGCGGTGCGAAAGGGAGAGCCCGCAAACCCGCCCGGTCATTTCGGCACGCAAGAGCTTGCTCAACTGGCCGGGTCCGTGTTGGGAATGGCGGATACGTTGCAGCGCCGAGAGGCTTCGATCCGCAGTTTCGCCGATCATGTAACGCATGAATTGAAAACACCCGTCACCGCCGTGCACGCAGCGACCGAGCTTTTGCAGGACAGTAATAATCTCACGGAACAAGACCACGTTTTGCTGCAGCAGATTTCCGGGGCCAATGCACAGATGCAAACGCAGCTGAGCGCTCTTCGCCGCGTCGCCGCCGCGCGTGTGCCTGAACACCACGGCACATCCGTTCTGCACGACTTACAGGTCGACCTGCGCAAGACGTTCCCCGAACTGAACTTGACAATCGACAACCCTGAACAGCCTCTGCCGCTGGCGGTCTCGGGCCTGCGGATCGTTTTGCACCAGTTGCTGGACAATGCCCAGCGGCACGGGGCCGCGCATGTAACTCTGTCCGCCCAACCGGGAATATTGATAATACAGGATGACGGTCCCGGAGTGTCCCAAGGCAACCGCGACCGGATATTTTCGCCCTTCTTCACCACCGCCCGCGAGCGCGGAGGAACAGGCATGGGCCTGACCATCGCCGCTAACCTTCTGAGTGCACATGGCGCGCGGATAACATTGGTACCGTCTGGAACCGGAGCCCGATTTGAGGTCGACTTTCCAGTAGGTTGAAGTGGGTAGTTCACTTGTAAACGACCACAATCGTTACTACCTATAGATGAGTTGATTTAAGAACAGGGAGTTTGAATGAAGGTTCGTCTTGCTGCTTTGATCACCACCTGCGCCGCCGCGTTGTTGTGGCTCAGTCCACCCTCAAAGGCTGAAGACCCCGCAAGAACCTGCGTAAGCTCGAAAGCGCCGCAATCCGATGTCATTGCGGCCTGTACAAGCTTGATTGAAGCCGAAGATACAACCGAGGAATACCGTCATCTGTTCCTGACTGAACGGGCTTGGGCGCATCGATGTAATGGCGACTATGAACGGGCGATTGCTGATGTTGACAGGGCTCTGGAATTGCAACCTAAGAACTACAAAACTTGGGTTTTGCGCTCTCGCATCAACGAAGCAAACGGGAACATCGAGGCCGCAAAGGCGGACTACGACGATGCAATGGAAGTGGACCCTGATGGCAAATACACGCTTTGGGACAAAGCGTCATTTTTGAAACGTCACGACGGAAACGAAGCCGCGTTCAAAGTGTACCAAGAACTGCTGAATATCGATCCAGACTTTCAAAGCGCGGCGGATAAAGAGATTGGCCATTTATTGGCCCACAGCGAGATCGAACGGGCAACTGAGCGGGTTGAAGCCGCCATTGAAAAATGGCCCGATGAGGAATGGGTGTATGTTCGCGCAATGCAACTGCATGTAGTTTTTATGGGTGACATCGAAAAGGCCCTCGTCGCCGCGTCAAATGTTTCACGCTTGGAGCCCACAGCTTGGAACGATCTGTTCTACCCCGGTTTGATCCATCTACGGCTGGGAGATGAGGAGGCCGGCGTCGAGATCATTGTTCAATATGGTGTCCAAATTCTCACTGACTCCGTTAACAAGCTGAGGGGCTGGGATTATCTGGTCAGAAAAACATCCCAGTGGGTCGTTGTCGGAGGGCTGGAGGTAGAGGCCGGAATATACAAGGGTATGGCCTATGGTTACGCTGGACGCTCTGACCTTGCCAAGAAAGAGTTCTATTTGTTTCTCAAAATGACAGGTTCCCATGGCCGAACGCTGTTGCCGGATTTGGTGAGAAATTTGGGCATCGCTGTGGACTCTAACAAGTTTGCCAAATCGGATACATATGTGGACGAAGTTCTGGATGAGTATATTGTCGCCTTGCAAGATGGGAGCATCTTTCCGGTGTTGGCCAAGGAAACGGATGCCCCGTGACATTTTCCGTGCAGAATAGTTTACTGACCTCCTGGCCCCCCGTGTCAATTTGCGCCGCCAAACATGATTGATCCTCGGGCCATCCTCATTTAAGGGAGGCCCTGTCACATCAGAGTCTCCCGTGGGGTCATCGCGCCCTGTAACGGCTCGGTGCCTTGTGAAATCGGCACACACTCTTGGATCGCACGCCCCTGAAAGGCTTAAAAAAGGTAAAAGAATATGGCAGATAAATCGAACTTCGACATATTGTATACCATTGTAGACGAAGCGCCCGAACTGGCCAGCGCCTCGTTCCTGCCCATCATTCGCAAGTTCGCCTCGGCAGCAGGCGTCAGCGTCGGGACCAAAGATATTTCGCTTGCGGGCCGTATTCTGGCGACCTTTCCGGAAAAGCTGACCGACGATCAGCGTATCAGCGACGATCTGGCCGCTTTGGGTGAATTGGTCAAAACGCCTGATGCCAATGTGATCAAGCTGCCGAATATCTCGGCCTCGGTTCCGCAGCTGGTGGCCGCGATCGAAGAATTGCAATCGCAGGGCTACGATATCCCGGCCTATCCCGAAGACCCTACGACCGATGAGGAAAAGGCGATCCGCGCGCGGTATGACGCGATCAAAGGCTCGGCAGTGAACCCGGTTCTGCGTGAGGGCAATAGCGACCGCCGTGCAGCGCGGGCAGTAAAAAACTACGCTCAGAAAAACCCGCATTCGATGGGGGAATGGACAGCGGACAGCAAAACTAAAGTCTCATCCATGCCCGGGAATGACTTCTATGCCAATGAAAAGTCGGCAACCATCACCGCCGCGCAGGCCGGTGACGCAAAGATCGAGTTTGTCGGTAACGACGGCAGTGTAACCGTTCTGAAAGACGGCTGGGCGCTTGAGGAAGGGACTGTGACCGACGCGACTTTCATGTCGGTCAAGGCTTTGTCTGCGTTCCTTGCCGATGCTATCGAGGACACCAAGGCCGATGGCACCATGTTCTCGCTGCACTTAAAAGCCACAATGATGAAGGTCAGCGATCCGATCATCTTTGGCTACGCGGTCCATGCCTGGCTGGCGCCTGTGTTCGAAAAATTTGCTGCCGAGTTTGACGCGTTGGGTGTAAACCCCAACTCGGGGCTGGGGGATCTGCTGGAGCGTGTTCAGGGCAATGCCGATATCGTGGCCGCCATTGATGCCCTCAAGGCGGACCGCCCGTCGATGTATATGGTCGACTCTGATCGCGGAATTACCAATCTGCACGTACCGTCAGATGTGATCATCGACGCCTCGATGCCTGCCGTGATCCGCGCGGGTGGCAAAGGTTGGGACGAAACCGGCGCGAAGGGCGACACCAATTGCGTGATCCCCGACCGCTGCTATGCGACCGTCTATGACGAAACGATCAAGTTTTTCAAAGCCAATGGCGCACTGAACCCGGCCACAGCCGGGGCCGTGGCCAATGTGGGCCTGATGGCGCAAAAAGCCGAGGAATACGGCTCGCACCCGACCACATTCCAGGCACCTGCCGATGGTACGATCCGTATCGTTCTGGCGAACGGAGAAACCCTGCACAGCCATGAGGTCGAAAAGGACGATATCTGGCGCGCCTGCACCGTAAAAAAGGCTCCTATCGAGAACTGGATTCAGCTGGCAATGGACCGTCAGCGCCTGACCGGGTCCGAGGCGATCTTTTGGCTGGATGCCAACCGCGCACATGACGCCGAACTGATCAAATACGTCAAACCCGCGCTCGAAGCTGCTGGCGTGGCCGACAAGTTCCAAATCATGGCCCCACGCGAGGCGACCCGCCAGTCGCTGGAGACGATCACCGCGGGCAAGGACTCGATTGCGATAACTGGCAACGTGCTGCGCGACTATCTGACAGACCTATTCCCGATCCTGGAACTGGGCACCTCGGCCAAGATGCTGTCCATCGTCAAGCTGATGAATGGCGGCGGACTGTTTGAAACCGGGGCAGGGGGATCGGCCCCCAAACACGTCCAGCAACTGGTTGAGGAAAACCACCTGCGCTGGGATTCAATGGGCGAGTTCTGCGCGCTGGGTGAATCGCTGAATTTCCTGGCCGACAGCAAGGGCAACACCAAGGCCGGAGTGCTTGGCGCTGCAGCCGAGGCAGCGACGCAAGGCATTCTGGACCAAGGCCGCTCACCTAGCCGCAAAGTCGGACAACCAGACAACCGCGACAGTCACTATTGGTTCGCGCGCTATTGGGCCGAGGCGCTGGCCACACAATCAGACGATGCGGAACTGGCAGCTGCGTTTGCACCTGTGGCCAAGGAGCTGGCGGATAACGAGGGACAGATCTTGTCAGAACTGGCGGCAGCGCAAGGTGCGCCCGCTGATCTGGGCGGCTATTACCATACTGATCCAGCCAAGGCCGCCGCTGTTATGCGTCCCAGCAATACCCTAAACGCAATCATTGGTTAGTGGACGAGCAGTTAGCTCTGCGGACCTGCCATTGAAACTCAAACCGGCCCCAAAGAGGGCCGGTTTTTTGTCTTTCCAACAAGAAAAGGGCCAGCCCCCATAGCCAGCCCTTTTCTGAGTGAGTGGTGGGGCGTTACGCCCACCGGTGTAGTTGATTTGATCCTACCCAATTAGATCATTCTGAGTATTAGGGGATTCCCGTAGGTCAGCGGTATTTACGCGCAAAATACATCTGTCTTAGGACTAATGCGCAGACATAAGCATCTAGACTAAATGTTCAGCGGAAAATACGACCCTCATCTGCTAATTGATTCATTGGCTGTGAGGATGCGTTCTTCGACAAAAAAAGGCCGGTCCTAAGACCGGCCCAGTCAACGTGCATAAACCGAGGGATCAGTTTGATGCCGCATTCAACTTTTCATTCTGCTCGCGCAGCGTGTCCGAGATGATCGCGTACCATTCACCGGATTCGCGCATCTCAACCAGACCTTTGTTCATCATCGCGATGTATTCGCGTGCAAAGGGGTTAGTGCGGTGCGCCAGGAAGCTCATTGACGACAAGGTTGAGACATAGGGGTTTTCGACGATGTCGGCCGAAGTAAGACCCATGTCTTTCATGTTCGATGCGAACAGCTCGACCTCGAACGCCGCAACATCTGCGGTTCCGGTCAAAACGGCGTCCAGACACTCACGCGCCGTATTCGGCTGCACGACGGTCGTGTTGGTCCGGTTCAGACCAACTTCTTCAAGCACCACCATGCTCCAGCCTGCCATGCGGCAGATGGTAGAGCCCTCGAAATCGGCGTAAGTTGTGGCGCCCGCATATTCGCTTTCCGGCAGGGTGAAGAAACCGCCAACAACGTCGTACACCGGAACCGAGGCGACAAACTGCGTGCAGCGGGCTTCGGTTTCCGCAGACCATTCGTATGAGCGGTTGGTGCAATCCGGGATGGTCCAGGCAATCGAGATGTCAAACGCACCAAGCGGTAGCAATGTGTCCAGATGCGAACTCCAGTCATCGACAAAGCTGACGGAATAGTCGCGGCTGTTGCCCGCGCGCTGCAGGCTGGTTGTGGCCAGACGGGTCATGATGCCACCGCCGCTCAGCGCTTCGGTTGTGAACGGCTCCCAGCCGTTGCCCGCAACCATCTTGATCGGCGGCGCGTAGACATTCGAACGTTTGACGCTGGCTGCACGTTTTTCTTCCGCCGCGATCAGTTCCTGCGCGCTTTGACCATTCGGTAGGCTGCCATCTTCACAGGGCAGAGCCAGAACCAGACCCGGTTCCAGCGCGCCCGGGTTGGAAATGACATTCCGGTTTGCGTTGAAGACCGGCTGATAGTTCGAAGTGCCGTAGGCGGCGATGGCGATGGTTGCCATCGTATCCCCGTCCTGAACGGTATAGTTGGTGCAGGCCTCTTGCGCGGCGGCGGCACCCGCGCTCAGGGCGGTCAGGGTCGATGCCGACAGTACTGCTTTCTTCAATTTCTTATTAATCATGTCCACTTCCTCCAGACTTTTGTTTTGTCAGGCCAACAGGGGCCTTAGCCATTTTCCATTTGATAACGCAGAGCGGTCGACACGATGTCGCGCCACTCGCCAGATTGCTGCATGATCGCCAGACCCTGGTTGAGCGTCTCAAGGATCGCTTCCCCATCCGGATTATCTTTGTGGGTCATGACGTTAAGCGACTTGATCGCCGCCAGGTTGGGGTTTTCGATGATCTGATGTTCGTAGCCAAGACGCCCGATTGCCTCGACGGCGAGATGGGCCTCGATCGCGATGATATCGGCGCTACCGTCCATTACCGCGTGAAAGCAGTCATCGGGCGAAACCGGGCGCATCAGCTTGATTGCGGGCTCATAAAGGCCCACCGCATCCATATGTGACAGCGACCAGCCTTCGGGACGGCATATCGTGGCGTCTACGAAATCCGAATAGGTCAGGGTTTCTTCATAACCCGAGCCATCTTTGGCAAAGAACGTATCCACAACTTCGTAGAACGGGTTCGAGAAATTGTAGGTCTCACACCGGGTGCGGTCACTTTCAGACAGAGCCTCGGCCTCTTCGCAGTTCGGGCGCGACCACGGGAAGGTCGCATCGAAGGCCAGCGTCGGCATCAGCAGGTCTAGATGTGAGGACCAGTCATTTACGAACTGGATCTTATAGGGCTGCTCGGGCGCGGCCCGCAACATCGCGGTTTCGACCAGATCAGTGTAGAGGCCCCGGTTCGGCAGCGCCTCATCAGTGAAGGGGGAATAGTTCCCGCCAGTAATCAGCAGCAGCTGGCGATCGCGGATTTCCGGTCGCTCGCCACCTTCTGCGTTGCGGATCAGGGCGGCCCCTTCGGCGCGGGCGGCTTCGATCTCTTTCTTCGCTTCGGCCCTAGCGGCGATCACTGCATCTTCGCTGGCCTTCTTGGCCTCAGCTTCGGCGGCGGCTGCGCGAGCTTCGGCTGCAGCGATGGCTTTTTCGGCGCGTTCCTCCGCTGCCTTGACCAGTTCCGAGGCCATTTCTGCCGCCATCCGGCCTGCTTCAGTATCCGGTAGTTCAGGCGCACGACCGATGTCCTCGAGACATGGGAAGGTCAGAATATCGCCGACGCGGATGATATTTGGATTCGAGCCGATGACATCGCGGTTGACGTCATAGATGAACCGGTAATCCTCGGTTGCATAGACCTGGATCGCCAGTTCACGCAGGCTGTCGCCGCGTTGAATTTCATAGGTCGAGCACGCCTCTTGCGCTGTCGCCGCCCCTGTTGCGGCTGCAAGAGCCAGGCTTGATATGATCAGATGGGTTCTCATGTTGTCCTGTTTCTCTGCCTTGTTTATGTCTGCGCCGGTTTGACCACGGCGATTGAAATATTGTCCTGATCCGGGTCCGCCTTGGCGTGCAGCGCTTGCAGCAGCGCGTCTGCAATATCGCGGGCCGGAGAGTGAATATGCGTGTGCAACAGCGCCTCGATCTCGGGATTGCTAAGGTACTGAAGCCCATCGCTGCCAAGGATCAGAACATCTGACGGGCTCAGCGCCAGCGGCGCTTCGGGGCAGTCCACCTTGGGTATCGCCGCCCCCATAATGACCGATGTCAGCTGATTGCGGTCGGGATGGCTCTGCGCCTCGGCTTCGCTCAACAGACCTTCAGCCTTTTGCGCGTCAATCATCGGAGCCATCGAATGGTCTTCATTGATCTGGCTCAGGGCACCGTCGCGGAACAGGTAAAGCGGGCTGTCGCCGATCGAAATCCAGAACAGGTTCTGGTTCACCAGCAAGGTACCCAGCAGGGTGGATCCCAGCTGAATTCCGGATGTTTCGCCATGGCTTGCCACCTGAGCGTTTGCCTGCATGGCCGCCATGGGCAGGGCGTCGAGCAGAGCGCCCTCGGTCACGTGATCGCTTTCCAGTTGCGCATCCAGCGCCTCTTGCCAGGCCGCGACCACAAGTTCGGATGCAACTTCGCCTGCATCGTGGCCTCCCATGCCGTCAGCGATGACGACATAGCCCGCATTGGCCGCATCAAAAATCCGCGCGGCAATTGCGTCTTCCTGCGTGTCGCGCTGACCCTGGTCCAGGATCAGGGCAATATCATATGCAGGGGTCGCCAGCATCAGTCGGCATCCCGCCAGTCAAAACCATCATCGCAGAAGGCGGCGAAACGGATCGAGGTTTCGCTGATGCGGATCAGATCACCGCTGGACAGAGCAACAGTGCTGAGTACCGGTTTGCCGTTCAAGCGCACAAGGTTTGCCTTGCCACCGTGGCCCAAATAGCATTTGCGGTCTTCCGGGTCATAGGCAATCACGGCATGACTGCTGCGCGAAATACCGGTATCGCCGAAATCCAGCTGAATGGCCTGATCGTCATTGCGGCCAATCTGCATCAGCCCTTCGGTCAGGGTGATGCAGGCACCACGGCCCGGACCAGCGGTCACAACCAGCCAGCCAACCGGGAAGGTCTGTTCTGCAGCCTCGGTCTTGGCGACGGGCTCTGCGGTTTCGATCAAATCCTGCACATGGGTGTCGGCGCGTTCAAAACCCAAGAATGTGGTCTTCACCCGTGCACGGCGATCTTCGGCCGGAGCAGGGGGTGCTACAGGCTCGGGAATTTCCGCAACAGGCTCGGGCGCAGGTTCGACCACCACAGGCTCGGGCGAGGTTTCGATTACAGGCATGGGTTCTGCGGCACTTTCGGAAACAGCTTCCAGCTCGGCAGTCGCCTCTTCAGCGTCTTCACCTGCGGCCTCGGCGACAGCGGCCAATGTGTCCGCCATCGCATCGACGGAATCGGCAGATGTCAGATGCAGCGTAACAATCTGATCGTCGTCTTCAGTATTTTCTTCTAAGGACTCGACCGCCTCCTCTGTCAGATTGTCATCGGCAACAGGCTCTTCTTCACCTTCGGCGAACTCGGGCATCTGCTCTTCCGGGATCAGATCTTCTGTTTCCTCATAGTTTTCCGAGGTCATATTGCCACCGGCCAGCGCAGCACGCAGCGCGTTGAAATCTGCAATCGGTTCAGCCTGTTCCGGCTGCACGTCCTCTGCGACCTCTGTTTCCGCAGTCTCTTCTTCTTTGGCTTTGCCGGCACCTTCTAGAAGCCGGCTGAGAGGGCTTTTGTATTTGAACATGGTGACGACACCTCTTTACTCTGTCGCGGGTCACTTCCCGCGGTTCTGTTACGGATCACCATGAACAAGCCACGGCGAGACTAATGAAGGGAAACAAGGTCACTCTTACGTTCCGCGACGGTCCGGTCCCCGTCAGGTAGCTGAACTGATGCCACCCGCAGCACACACTAGCTGGCGGTTTCACATGATCCGGATTGATCTACTCCTGCGCCAACTGCATTGTCGCAGAAACCTCAGAGCCATCGCGCAAGACAACCAGTTGCGCCGTTGGATGACCTTCGGCCACAAGGTTGCTCAGCACCGCATCCAGGCTTTCGGGTCCATCAAAAGCTGTTCCGGTGCTGGTTTCGCGAACAAGGATGTCGCCACCCTGCAACTCACCGATGATGCCTTGCGGGATCTTGGCAGCAGCGGTTTGCCAGCCAGCTCCCTCCACATGGCGCACATCGAACGTCAAGCCATTCTCAAGACCCACCATGCGATGCGCCGGAAGAGCCAGCAGGCCGTTCTGCGCGCGGGTTTCACCCAGAGTGCGATAGCGTGCCGCTGCCCTGATATAGCCATCGGGATCAACGGTGAAGTCATTCAGAATGCTTGCGGCGAAGGACAGATCTCCGCGTACAGGTTCCCCGTTCAACGTAAAGATTGATGTGCCGCGCTGCACCCAATTCCCCACGACCGACATATCCTGGCCTGCGTCGATGCCGGTAATGGCGAAAACGCTGCCAGTTGAGGCGCGGCGCTTTGACACCGTAAAGGGCATATCCACATCCCAATGGGCAAATGACACCTGATTGGCCGTCAGGTTGACGGGTTCTACGGCAGGTGGTGTGGGTTCGGGCTGTTCGACGGCGACTTCAATAGGCGCAGGTTCTTCGGTCTGGGCTTCAATGGGCGCAGGTGCTTCAGGCTGGGTCTCTGCCACAACCTGCGGCTCGGCCTCAGCGAGTTCAGCCACAACGGGTTCTTGCGCGACGGTTTCTGTCTGCTCGACAGGCTGGTCTTGTGCCACCTCTGTCTGCGGGTCCAAAGCGGCTTCGGCCTGTTCCGGCTCTGCTGCGACTTCGGCGGTCTGCTCGACCGGTTCCGGTTCTGCGTCTTGAGTGGGCGGCGCCAGCGCCGCGACCGGTGTAGCGCCGGGTGAGGAAGTGTCGCCCGAAATCACAAAATATCCCCCCGCAGCCAAGGCCGCCAGAAGAACAACTGCCGCAGCGATCATCTTGCTGCCGCCGCCTGAGTTGCTTTTGACAACAGTATCGACGGCTGCCGGTGCCTCTTCCTGCGAGGCAAACGTCGCCAGTTCTTTTTCCGGCTTTTCTTCGTTGCCTAGTGCAAGATCCGCATTTCCAGCCAAAAGGGCGGTCACAACGGCCTCGGCGTTTTCGCTTTCGGCCTTGATCCGTTCCTTTTCTGCCTGATGGTCCTGATGATCCATTCCAACGATCACCGACACCGGACGGTAGGCAAATGAATCGAACATCACGTCCGGTCCACGGAACATACGCAGCCAGTCAAGCGCACTTTGCAGACGGTCGGTGGCGTGCACCTCCATCGCTTTGTCGATCGCTTTTAGGAAGTTGTCGGGATAGCCTTTGAAGCGCCCGGAAAGGGGGGTGTAGGGGTCGGGCTGACCATTGTTGAATGCATTCAACCGGGTCTGGCCGTCAATCGGCCGCTCGCCGCTGATTGCGTGATAAAGCGTTGCCGCCAGCACATAAAGATCGCTGCTAGGGCCTTGCTCAGCCCCGCGCACGTAAAACTCATGCGGTGAATACCCGTCCTTGATCACGCGCAGTGTCAGTAGGGCCGCCGATTTGTGAGCTGCCTGTTCGCGCGCTGCGCCAAAATCGATCAGGATCGGTTCGCCATGCTCATCGATCAGGATGTTGTCGGGCGAGATGTCACGGTGCAACATGCCACTTTGATGGATGAACGAGACCGCCGATAGCATCTTCTCCGTGACCTGAACCATGAAATCCGGGCCGCTTTCGTTTTCGGGGTTCTCGACATAGTCTAGCAGGTCACAGCCGCGGATCAGATCCATCGCGATATAGGCGGTGTTATTGTCCTCGAACACCTGATGCACATCGACAATATTAGGATGCACAAGCCGCGCGTGATTGCGGGCTTCCTGAATGAACAGATCAATGATCGCGCGCAGATCATCCTTGTGATCAGGATTGGCAGCCTCGACCAGATCGCCATTGCGATGGCACAGAGCACCCGGATAGCATTCCTTGATCACCACATCGCGCTCAAGGCTGTCTCGCGCCAGATAGGTGATCCCAAAGCCACCATTGCTGAGGAAACGAAGAATTTCGTACTGACCGCGAAGAAGCTTCGCGCCCGGTTGGAGACCTTCGATTTGAGGTTCGTCGTGCGTTGCACCGACCGCCTGGTTGTGGCTCATTTCTTCCCGCCCATTCTACTCGTTTTTGCGGTATTCGAAACTGGGGCAATTGCCCGCGAACTCACAACCAAACACAACCGCAGGACACTTAAGAACGTTAGACGGTTCAAATTTGACTTTATTGGGGCCGCCGCATGGCTTCACTATGGATTGGATTCTCTGTATATCTATATGATGTGTTAGGATGCATCGAGAAACTATATGTGGTAATTTGTCGGAACAAACGGCGCGCCTATTCTACAAAATTTCCCGCTTGGTCCACGTTTTCGAAACAATAGACGTCCGATTCGATACCTTCCGAATCGTCGCAGAACGACTCAATTTTAGCGGGAAACGCTCAAGTTCCGGTTCTGGACGGCGCAGATGCCACCACGCTACCGGCCCATGCAAGATTGTCGCTGAGCTGCGCGAGAATGCTGATAGCATCTTTCAAAGGCGCTTCACCGCTTTCAAACTGCAGCAGCAGCAGCAGATCCGTGGCCTTCTCGAACTCACCGGGAACCCAGTCTGCTTCGGGGTCGATTTCAGCACCGGATTCCAGCCGTTCAGCAAAGTCCTCGACAATTTCCTGGCAGCTTTGCAGGAAGGCTGCCGGTTCCATATCCGAGCTTTCGCGCAGGTCATCATAAATGCTTGCAATCGCCGCCAGCCAGTCTTCGAGTATCGGATTGGTCAACGGCGGTAGGGTCGAGCCAAGGCTGGACTGGATGACGTGGCCATCGGCAACCTGTGGTTCCACGGTTACCGCTTCCGGGCCTTCGATCTGTTCGAGATAGGGCAGAAAATGTGCGTCAAGATCTTGCTGGGCGGCCCTAAGATCTTTCTGGCGATGATCCGAGGCGATGCGCAAAACTTGCTCGGCCAGATTTTGTCCACCACAGGTTTCCCACAGATCAAAGTCGGGCTCGGGCTCTTGCGACATAGCACGCACAGCAACCGGGGTTCCAATGGGGACAACAGCCTGGAACAACCCGTCTTTTTCCTTGTCCAAACGTTTCACCACACGGTCAAGCGCGTTGCTATCGGCCAGCAAGTCCGCATGTGTCACCGCCAGCAGGCTGCTGTCGCGCAGCTTTTGCGGAACCTGCCGCCATAAATGACGTTCGGTCTCGCGCCAAGCGTTGGTCCCGTTGCTGCACCAGATTGCACAATCGACATATTCCAGCAGCGCCAGCGTCTCTTTATAGTTGTCATCCAACGCGCCCGAGCCGGGCAGGTCGAACAGCGAGATATCCTGCAGGGCAGGGGTGTTCACGCCAACCGAAATGAAATCCGGGTTGTCTGCGGCCGCTTTTTCCAGGTCAATACCGGAATAGACCTTGGGCTCCTTGCCCCACCATCCGACCGTTGTTTCTGGGGTCTCGGCATAGGCCACAATGACCAGGGGCAGCTTCAGGTGCTGCGGTCCCGTTGGCAGGATATCTGCTCCGGCCAGCATATTCGCCAGGCTGGACTTGCCTGCCCCGAACTCTCCTGCGAACCCGATCGCAACCGCGTTTGACAGCCGTTCGGCATGGGCCAGCGCCCGCGTGCGCAAATCATCAAGCTCGGCCGATGATGGGGCGTTTTCGGTTGCAGTCAGAAAGCGTTCGAGTTGCCTGACTTCCTGCCGGGTTCCGGGAAATTCAATCATTCTGCAGCCTCAGCCTGTAGAGTCTCGGAGCGAACCGGACCAAGCACCGAGCTTAGCTCGTCCGCGATGCGACGCGCCCGGTCGGCGGCCTGCTGCGCTTGGGTGCGCGCGTTGCTGCCATCCGCTCCGGCACGATGTTCCAAATGTCCGGCCAAAAGCGCCAAATAGTGATCCACTACCGTCTGCATCCGTTCTATCAGATCGCTGCGGGCGGTGTCGATCAGATCGTCACCGATGATTTCAAACTCCTGCACGATCATACGTTCGGCCCGGTTGACAACGCTGCGGCGGGAAATCAGGCGCGACAGCCATGTCACGCGCAGCTCGACGGTGATGCCACGGGTCAGCGCAGTTGTGTCGGGGCGGAACCAGCGCACCGCGCTTGTGTTCATTCTGCTGTCCATCGGCTCTCGCCAGCCCGGAATGGCCCGCAGTGCCGCGTTACTTTGCATATCGACTGTATAGAGCTCGCTCAGCATACGTTGACGAATGACCTGAGTGGCCCCTTGCACCAGTTCACGCATCCGGTCGCGTAGTGGCGTAAAGTTCAATTCGGTTTCCCCGTCGCGGTTCAACAGGGGCGAACGGCCATCTGACCCGCGCACCACAAGCGAGACCGCCTCGGCCACGGTGTCGTCCATGACCCCGCGCAGATTAGCCAGAACATCATCCATATCCTTGGTGATTGCTTCGGATTTCTCGGCGACAAGGGAACGAAGCTCGGTCAGCGTCTTGTTGCTGTCATCGGTATTGCTCGCCTCGGGCCCTTCCTCGTCATCCAGCGCCCGCAGCCTTGCACCGCTGCGCTCCAACTCGCCCTGCGCAAAGCTGTTGAGATGCTGCCACGCCATTCGCAGTTGCTCATTGCGGGGTCCGTTGGTCAGGGCACGGGTCACATGACGGCGCAGATCAGGCAGACCGGATGCGATCATTGCCGCAAAGCGCAAGATTGCCTCACGACTGATTGGCCCGGGGCCTTGCTTGATCTCTTCGACACCCGACAGATACTGTTTCATTTGTTCGGGATGGGCGCGCAACCACGCCAGAACCTGATCATGATCCACACCGGTTTCATCGCCGGTCAGCGCATAATGGGCCCATTGGGCGCTGCCCATCAGCACATCGATATCTGAGTTTCCAAGTGCATTTTCGAGGCCATTCAGAACATCCGAGCGCACCTTTCCTGCATCGTCGGCACCGCCACCCAGTTCATCAACACGGTTGATGAAAACAACAATCTGGCCCAGTTCCAACGCCTGCATCAGTCGGAACAGTTTCAGATCCGCGCGCGACAGGGCCTGATGCGCCGATAGAACCACAACGAAGAAATCAGATTCCTTGAGGTACTGACGCGAGATTTCTTCGCGGATCAGCAGAGGATCGTTGACACCGGGCGTGTCGGTTACGGTCACCGGATACGGAAAATGGCCGATGTCAAAATAGACCTCGGCCTTGCGGGTGATATCGCTATAAAGCCCTCGGTCCGAGCCGGGGTCATGTTCCTCTTCATCCGTCGGGTCATCCCCGGCGCAAACATAGCGGGCCAGATCGTCGGTTGTCAGATCCTCAAGATCGTGGTGCTGGCCAAGTAGTTGCTCATAGCTGTCACCAAGACGCAGCCGGGCGCGGGTTTTCATCGCCTCGACCTGCTCTTCGATCATCTCGCGCTTATAGCTGTCCTCGTCATCAGGGAACATGTTGCGCAGCTCTTCGCCTTCGGCAATCAATGCCTGCCATTGACGGTTGTCGAAGAAGTGGAATTCGGCCCCCGAGGTTCGCCCCGAGGGGTGGCCGAAATGCATATCTGTGATCACAGTCGTCCAGGGGTTTACGTCGGATGGCAGATATTCGGCCTGACCGGTAAAGCCGTTGATCAGACGCGATTTGCCCGCCTTTATCTGGCCGACAAAGGCAATCGACGGCTTGAGGTTCTTAAGATCACTGACGATGCGCGAGATGAAATGACGGGTTTCGTCATTGCTCATCTCATTCAAATCTTCCGCAATGCGAATAAGTTCGTGGCGGTTCAATTCACTCATTAGATTACCCTGACAACTCGTTTCTTACGTTAAACTCTCAAAAAAGGACTCGATTAGGCGGGAACGCGGTCATTCGGCGGCGGATTTCAGTGATTTCCACAGGCTTACGACGGCACCCAGCTTACGCGCATCGTGCAGGGCCGCTGCAATCTGCACCCCATCGGGCACCAGAGCCAGCCCTGTGCCCTGACCACCCGAGGGTCGCAAAACGATCAGCTGCGGTGACGCGGTGGCGCTGTCTGCCTGCCAACCAGCCAGATCACGGGCAAAGCGTGCAAGCAGGTCCGGATCGGGGTTCAGGGGCTGATCGTGCGCACAAAGGCCATCGGATTGCGCCGCACTTGCGTCCTCTTCTACGAACAGAATGCGCCCAAGGGCAAAACGGTTCGCGCCATCATAGAACGCCTGCGCTGCTCCGGGCTGATCCTGCGGCTCCTGTTCCGGCACCGGTTCCTCTTCGGCGTCCGGCACAATCGCCATACGGGGTTCTTCCGGCAAGTCGATGCGCGCGCACGCAGCTTCGATATCAGAGAAGGTCAGCCCGACATCGTCTGCTTCAAGGGCCGTATCCGGTCGTAGAGATGCCAGTTTCAGCGGACCGGGGGCGGTCGCTATGTCTGACACAAGATGCGCCAGCTTCCCGGTCAAATCCTCACGCGTTTCCGTTTCAAAATCCGGAATCGGGTCAGATCCACATTCGAACACGTCCGTAATTCGGGAGCTGCTGACCTCGATTGACAGCATCGCACCGTCGGCTGCGACAAATTCAAGCTTTCGGGGCAGAATGGTCCGCCGGATGGCAGTCAACACCTGATCCCGCCGTGCCTGTGCTGTCTCGCCGCTCAGGTAGATCGCCGGTGACAATCGCGCGACCGAATTCCGCCCGATATCTTCGAGCATTTCGAGAATTTCAGTATCCATCATGCCGTGACCCCCTCTGGTCCCGTCTAAACCGTGGCCGCAACCGGCCCCAGGCTGAGATGTGATTTTGTCAGGGCCAGCCCGACATTTGCGTTGTCGCGACAGATGTAGCAGACCACATGATCGGGATATTCCCGCGTCCGTAGGAAAATATGCAACCGGTCATTGGCAAACACTGCGATTTCTCCAAATCCCGGGTGTTCTGTTTCCTCAGAGCCAGCTGTGCGCAACAGGTCTTCAAACGCTTTGACACCACGACCCTGAAACAGGTTTGCAACTGCCAAAGCCAGGTTTTCCAGATTCTCTGCATCATCGGGATTGGCCGAGTTCACTCCCAGCAACATCCCGGTTTCCATATCAACATACCCGGCTGCCAGGCAGTCGGGTATGGTTTCTATCGCTGTGGCCAAGGCCTTTTCGATCGACATTTAGCTGCCCATCCCACAAACTCGCGGATCCGGAACCGCCAGTTTCGCTGCGTTTCTACAATACATGCCGTTCCGCTCTGGCATTGTCATGGCCTTTTGGCACAGAACGAAGGGTTTCTTCGGATCCGCCGGTGCTACGCTCCATCGCAATCTGGTCAAACTCGGCCAGAAAGGCGGCAAAGGCACTTTGCAAGCCCTTAGCGTCATCTGGCAACGGTTCTGTCGCGACAATCTCGCGCCACATCGACAGCGCGCTCAGCGGTGTGCCGGTGTTCGCATCCAGCAGATGTTCAGACGTGGTGGCGGGCTCTGCCTCCTCGGATTCATCCTCGGGCAGGTCGCCCTCTGGCTCGATCGTGACAACAGACGCCACTGTCAGCGCATTGGAGTCCGGTTCGGGCTCATAGTCGTCGGCATCGTTTTTCGCCTGCTCTGATAGCAGAGCAGTGATGGAAGACACCGATTTTTCAAGATCGGGCTCGTCCTGCGCCTCAACTTCAGGCTCCTGCGCTTCATCTTCCTGGCTGATGACGATCAGCTCTGGCTCGTCGGTTTCGTCATCATCGTCCGAGAACTCGAACTCATCGACATCCAGGCTGGGGTTTGCCAGCGCCCTCAGATCCAGCGGATCCTCGTTTGTATCGCGGAAAAAAGCGCGCAGTTCATCTTTGGAGTTTTCTTCCTCTTCCTGAACCATTTCAGCGCGCAGGCGATCTGCCTCGTCCGCATCAATTCTTTGGCGCTCGGTTTCGTCAGAACGGCGCTCGACCCGGGCGGGGCGCACTGGAAAGCTTGTGACAACATCGACTTCGGAGTGTACGACATCTTCAACCGGATCGACCAGCTTGAGCGGCGCTGGCCCGGCTGCGGTTTCTGCTGGTTTGGCAGGGCGAATGGGCCGTACCTTGGGTTCATCCGACTGGGACTTGTCGATCTGATAGCGGGAAAGCTGATCGGCACGTGCGTCCATGATCTGTTCGGTGATTTCCAGAAAGCTGTCGACCATCTTTCCGCCGCCGCTGCGCGCCCACAATTCAGCATCGCCCGTCTTGTCCCGTGCCATTATGGCATCACGCGCCGAAAACAGAATGGTCCGGTTGAACAGGTGGCCCGCTTCGCGATTAACGCGGCGCAGCACCTTTTGCCGGTCTTTGGCTCCTAAAGCATCAGCGCGGGTTATCAACAGCAGTGATTTGTGTTGCAATCTTTCAGGCAAGGAAACCCAGGTCGCACGTTCAGTTTCCCGCCAAGCTTGCGTCGAATGTGTGCACCATAGAACACCATTCGCCTGACCGACCGCGCGTTGCCACACATCGGTTGAAATCTTGGGATCCGAGATGCCGGGCGTGTCAATCAGATCGACCGCTTCGAGAATATCGGCTTCAAGAAAAATGCGGATGAACTGCGCATCATTGACCCCAACGGTCTCCAACTCGTCCAGCGTGATATTTTGCGTACTGCCATCGTGACGTTTGATATAGGCTGAACGCTTGCCCCAGCTGAACCAGACCGGCGGCAATTGCGTTGCCGTGACCTGCGTGGGCAGGGCCTGTGTGCGGAGCAAAAAGTTCATAAGTGTCGATTTACCGGCACTAAATTCCCCCATAAGCGCAAAAACGGGTTTGCGACGGGACCACTGCTCGATGCGGTTCCAGGTCTTGGGAGAGACGAAGCGGGGGTGTGTATTTTTGGCCATAGCTCTTCTTATGCTGCTTCGTTGCTGAGGTCTTTGAGGATGTCACCAAGAATGTCGTCCTTGGATTTCTGAGGTTGCATTCCGGCCATCAGGGCTGCGTTGCCTGCCGCCTCGCGGTCACCGGATTGCGAGATGTTCAGCAGCGTATCTTTCTGCTCGGACAGGAAATCCGCCATACCGGCACGCACGTTTTCCAACACGGCTGCGATCTGGTTTTCCTCAATGTCTTTGGTGATCGAGTTTGCCTCGGACGCGATCAGGCGGGTGTAATCCGCCGCGTAGGCTTCAAACCCTTTGCGTTTCTGCCACCAGCGACGCCACCAGGTGCTCTGCAGGTCCAATGCAATGGTACGACCAATTCCCAATGGTGGCGGAACGCGCGGGACAATCGGCGCTTCGATGTTGAACTCGCCCAGATGATTGCCCAGCAACTTGTGATAAAGCGCACCCATATCTGCCGCCGCTGCCGAATAGAGCGCCCCGGCCTCTTTGCGCATCGAGCGCCCAAAGCTGAAATAAGCAGCCTTTTGCAAGGTGCGCAAACCCGCTGGGTCATATTGCCATGTCCCTTGCTCACCGTTTTGTTCCAGATGAGCGATCAGAGAATCCGTGGCGCGTTTGACAAAATTAGCCTCGGCTGATGCAAGCCTTTCCAGAACCTTGTCGCGCAGTTTCGTGGTAAGTTCCGCAACCTTCTTGTCATACTCGGCGGAAACGGTAGCAATGGCCTCCTCCGGTGACACACCATCAAGATCACGCACCACACCCTCGCCCGCTGACAAGGTCTTGGCGACCGATGTGGCGCGAATCTGGCTCGCTATGTTGCGCGCCCGATGGCGCACCCGGTCCAACAATCGGGTTCCGGCGCCTTCCGCGATGCGCTCATTCATCGCAAGCAACAAATCCGGCAGACCCGAAAGAGCCCAGATCTTGTCAAGCGAGGCCGCCTGATCGCCAAAACCAGCAGCCAGATAGAAAGTATTCAGCGCCTCGCGGGATTCTTCGGTCAGAATGTCGGGATTGCCGGTCAGTGCCGCTTCGGCCCATTGAGCACTACCAAAGACAATGCTGGTGTCCTTATCGATATTGTTCTGTTTCAGGGTATCCTGAATCCGGTCGCGAATTTCCGGAACCTGCGTGACAGGATCCGACAGTTCATCAATGCGGTTCACGAACAGGATGATCTGCCGGTTCTCGAACTGCGCAATGATCCGCATCAGTGCCATATCCATGGTGGTCAGGGCCTGGCTTGCGGCCAATACAACAACGCAAACCTCTGATCCACGCAGGCTACGCAGCGTTATCTGCTCACGCACCATGAAGGTGTCGTTCACACCGGGCGTATCGCAGAGCTTAAGCGAAATCGGATATTGAGGAATATCCATATAAAGTTCAGCCGACTTGGTTACATCCGCAAAACGGCCTGTTTTGGGATTGATATCGGGATCATCCTCATCGCCCAGACAGACATAACGCTGAACCAGTTCTTCGTCGAAATAGTCGTACTGATGGCTTTGACCCAGTATCAGGTCGAAATGTTTGCCAAGCCGGTCTTCGGACTTGGCCTTCATCTCACCGATCTGACGGCGGATATCGTCCATTTCATCGTCAGCGCCCGCCCGGTTGGCCAGCTCGCCCAAACGACCGCCACCGACCATCAGGTTGTCCCATTCCTCTTGTTCAAAGAAGGTAAACCGGGATCGCGTGTCGCCTTCAGTTCGGGTATTGATGTTCAGCGTGGTCACAACAGAAGTCCACGGGTTCACATCTGACGGCAGCAAGTTCGGACGACCCGCAAGAATATTGACGATCGAGGATTTGCCCGCCTTGACCTGACCTACCAGCGTCACACTGGCGGTGAAGTTCTCCATTTTGGTCTTCAGCGTCGCCAATCGGGCCGAAGAGCGCGCATCGGCCACCTCTGTCAGTTGGTCGATCTGGGTCGTCAGCGAGGCCATGGTCTCGGTCATCGGGGACAGAGCCTCGTTTCCTACAGACAGAAGATGATCGTTACGCGCCATTGTCAGCCTCCGGTGCCAGTTGCGGCGATATGTGTTGCGACGCCGTTCGCCGGTGTTCCGGCCAGCGTGTCGATGCGCGCGATCAGGTCCAGTGCGTTCCCGAGGATTGCAGCCTCGGTTCTGGGCGAGATCGATTCATATGCCAGGGAATCCGCCAGAATTTCGATCGAGCGGAAATGTGAGCCGTTTTCCAGACAAGCCACGCGACGACCAGTCGGAAAATCCTGTGATTTGTGTTCAGGCAACGGCATGCGGGCATTGGCCAGCAGATATCGGTTGCCCGAGTGAGTTTTCAGCGCAATGCCAAATCCGGTGCCCGGATGCTGGCTGTTGAGCGTTTTCAGTTCGCCTACGAAGCTTTCACGGGCAAGGTCTACGACGTCTTGCTCGGAGGCAGCGGTATATGTCTGATCGGTCACGATAGAGACCCTTGTTCTGGAGTTGAGCAGGAACTGGTAAGACGCCTTTAGGCGAAAAGGACTCATTAACTCCCGCGGTCCATAAATTACGATCACCGCGGTGTTATTTTGACGTGAATAGGATATTTTGGCGTTTGAATTGTGGCGCAATTAAGGACAAGCGTACAAACAAATGTCTCAACCTAAGCGTGTTTCTTTGAATCTATCACTTTGCACTTATCAGGTTCCAGCCCGCTTCAGAAGCTTCGCCCAAGCAAGAGTAGGACAGGTGGCAGCAGACGATTCCCATTTATCATGCTGATATATATTGTTTATTTTACCGCTTCGCACTTGAGCAACATTTAGGTCAATCCTCGACGCGTAGCAGGATTATGTGAAAATCCTGAGGGTCTAGAAGTTCTGCTCCAATTTCACTCAACGTAAGATGCGCATTAAGAACAATAAATATTATTGTATTAAGATTGGAAACAAACTGTTGCGAAGTCGGTTTAATTAATCTTTTTCACATCATATTTTTGAAAGGAGATATCCACACAATCCATCAAGATCATTTCTGACATTGACGACCCCCACAGGATGCATCCCTACATACCGATCGGGCACTTATGGTGCCACTCGCCCATCAGCACCTTGAACAAAAATATTCTCGCGTATAGCTGACTTTTTCCCTCGCGCTTGCTTTCATCCTTTGTTATGCAGCGCGCCATGCTGGTGCTGGGCACCAGAGTGCGGGTGTGGCGAAATTGGTAGACGCACCAGATTTAGGTTCTGGCGCCGCAAGGCGTGGGGGTTCAAGTCCCTCCACCCGCACCACATACTTTTGTTGTGAAAGTCGTCAGACGCTCAGTAACCGTAGCTATCCGATCTGTCGAGATAACGGCACTTGTTCAGCACCACGCCCAAAAGATTGCACCGTGCATCGATGTCACGTTTGCACTTTTCCAGCTCATCCGCGGTCGAACTCTCGGCACCCGCAACGAGGATCACACAATCGATCTGGTCAAGGAATGCATAGGTATCATCACAGGCCAGCATCGGAGGCGTGTCAAACAACATCACGTCCGGTTTGTAGCGCTCTTCGAGTTGATCGACGACATGGGCCGCTCCCTTGTCCTGCAACAACTCAGCAGGATTCTGGACAGGTTTGGAATTTGTAGCAAACGCAAGTTTAGCCTCGTAGCAAACCATGTGATCTTCTGCTGCACTTTGCCTTTCCAAAGCGCGCGAAAACTGGTGCCGGTTATTGAGCTCAAGGATTTTGTCGACTGACGGACGACGCATGTCCAGATCGACCAGCATTGTCTTGATGTCCCGTTGACGGGCAAAGCTAAACGCCAAATTCATACATAAGGTGGTCTTGCCACAGCCAGAACCGGGGGATGTTATTGCCACGCGGCGCCAGTTGTTTGTGTTGATCTGATGCATCATGCGGGTGCGCAACACATCGAACGGTGCCGCCGCGTCACTGGTTTGGTCAGCGATGATGCGACGCCGTTTCAGGCGTTTTGTTTTTAGTTCCAGTCTGGGCAACTCCTGCCACAGCTTGTCCTCAGACAAGTTGACCGGGGCATGGGAAAGCTGCTGCCCGTCTGAACCCGAGGCTACAGCGGGTGCCTTTTTCTTACTTGAATCATCCGAATCCTGCCGTGCTTCGCGGGCTTTCTGGATTGCGGATTGTATGCGTTCCATGGCGTATGCCCCAGTTAACTCAGATCAAGCCGGTCAAGCAGTGATGTGGCTCCGAGTTTTTCTGCAATTTTCTCGACAAACAAATCAAGCGGCAAATAGTATTGATGGATCAGCAGCAACGCAATGGCAACCCCGGCGATCGGGATGAGAAGACTGGCCACGATCCTACCACTGCGCGCCATCGTATCTTTTGCCGTCGGGATATAGGGCACTGTGCCAAAAGGCACCTCTCCTAATCGGTTGGAAATGTCCGCAGGGCGACGAACGGTACTGTTCAGCAGTTCCAAAAGCGTAAAAATTCCCCCGGCGAGCACCAACCCCGCAGCGATCCCAATCGCAACAATCTTTTTGCGGCTGGGTTCGGACGGGTTGCTTGGCACAACAGCCAGCTCGGCTACGGTGATGCGCTGACCGCGAGACTGGTTTTCGATCTGATCTCCTGTACGGGCCTCGGCCAGGCTGGCAGTTGCCTGACTGTATTGCAGGCGCAGGTTCTCATAATCACGTTCTAGCGTCCCCAAAGAAATGGCATTGGCCGGGGTTGCTTCAATCGAAACAGAAAGCTCATCAAGCTCGTTGGTTATGGTTAGCTTCTGTTCCTCTATAAGGTCAATTTGACCGTCGATATCCGCTAACCGAAGCTCATAGTCGGTAAGGTTCGGCGCACCTTCTGTACCCAGACCCTGCCTGATAATCTCGGCCTCGAGTTGAGCAATTTCCCGTTCAAGGGCTCTCACTCGCGGATGGTCTTTTGAATAAATGACAAGCGCAGAGGCAAGTTCATCCCTCAAACTCCTTAGTCGGCGTTGTTCCGGCGTCAGGCTTTCACCTTGAAGGTCCGAGCGCCCGGTCCGCTCGTATACCTCGACCAGTCGCGCGCGGCGATCGCGCAAATTGGACAGCTCGCGATCGTGTTGCAGGATTCTTTCCTGCAACGACGACTGCCGATCACGACGATATGCAAGACTCTCAGGCAGCGCATCTTTATGCGCCTCCTTGAACTCAAGAATCTTTGCCCCCTGATCTGCCAGTTCGCGATCTAGCCGAGCGACCTCTTGCACAAAGAAATCCAGAGTCTGTCCTGCCACACTGGTGCGCATGGCGGTGTTTTCTTCCAGTATCTGCTCCACAAGTTCGTTGGTAACTTGCGCCGACATCTCGCCCGTCGGGGCGGCAAAGGAAACACCGACAAATGACGCCCGGTTCCGGGTATCAAATGGCAGTTCGATTTCAATCCGTTCCCGCATATCCTCGACGATCTCGTCGGGTGTCATTCCCTGTTCTGCAGAGTGAACCCCGTACCGGCGCGACAGATCCAGCAGGTTTGCCCTTGTCAGAAGTCTTTGCTGAATGACCTGCAGGATTTCCACCGTACTGGCCTGCACCGTTGTCGATGCCAAATCGCCGGGAATCTGCGGCGATTCAACCACAAGCTGCGATTCCGCTTTGTACACAGGGGGCAGGCTAAAAGCCATATACAGGCCCGCGAGGGTGCAACCGACCAAGATTAAAAGCAGGTATGGCAACCTTCTAAAGACCAATGAGAGATAAAACCGAACCTCATTCATCATGACGATTGTCCACTTTCTTCACTCGTTAGACTTGCGGCAAAAAACGCACCATCGTTCAAAACCAGTTCCACAGTATGGGCCACAACACCCTTGCGGCCTCGCGTAAAGGCATACACCAACGCAAGATCACAAAGCTGGTTCACCAGACGTGGCACACCGCCCGTCAATTCATAGATTCTATCTGTAGCTGCTGGGCTGAAGAAATTGCGCGTAGCGCCTGCAACCTGCAATCTGTGCCCGATATATTTTCTGACGGTTTTCCGATCCATCGCCCGCAGATGAAAACTCGACGCGACACGTTGCGCAAACTGTCGCATTTCAGGGCGGCGAATGATGTCCTGTAACTCGGGCTGACCCACCAACACCAGTTGCAACAACTCATCCTTGTTAGAGTTGATATTGGTGAACATTCTGAGTTCTTCAAGCGATTCAGGCGTTAGGTTCTGTGCCTCATCAAAGATAAGGATAACACGGTGACCTTTGGCATATTCGTCGATCAGATGCGCCTGAAAAGCCGCGAATAGGTCAACATAGGTGGCGTCTTTGGGCGCCGGCTGGTCCAATGCCATCAAAACCCAGCGCAAAAGCTCTCCGCGATCGCCATGCGCATTCGAGATCAAGCCAATTTTCACGTCATTTCCCACTGACTTCAGCAGCTGGTGCAGCAACGTGGTTTTGCCGGCACCGACGTCACCTGTGATCAGTGTGATCGGTGCGCGCGTCAGGATCCCATATTCAAGCATCGTGTATGCCTGCAGGTGCGCCTGGGACCAGAAAATGAAGTCAGGATCAGGCAGCAAGGAAAATGGCCGCTCGGTCAACCCAAAATGAGCGGTATAAATATCAAGCGAGGTGTCGACGCTGGGCTCGCTGGAGGTATGGGCAGGGCTGAAAGTCAAATCATTGTACTCATTTACTTGCGCTATCGCAGGAGCATGACACTGTCCCTCAAACCGTGAAAGGCAGGTGCTCACATCAAATCAATCCGAGAATTATTGCCCAGAATTCGTCGTCGCCGGCAACCGTAAGAAAATCCGATGATAGTTGGATTTTCACAGGTATTTCCAACCTTGCTAAGCTTATCAGTTCCGCGGCGGCAAAACAATTAAAGGCGACCGTCCTGGTTGATCTGCTTGTTTTCGGCGGACATCGTTCTTTAGGGCGTGACACCTCACTGCTTATTTTTTTGGAATTGTACTGTAATTACCGATTGCGCTGCTTGGTGCAAGCTATCTGTCGCGATACCATTGCAGTTTCAGTGCATAGTCGCAGAGTATTCGTCAAGAAATCAGGAATATTTTGTTGGTTTCCAACCAAACCACAGCTTTGACACGTCAAATCACACATCTGTGCCAGTGTTAGATTAGCTGGAAGTCGCCCGTTTTATTATCAGTCAAACGGAAACAATAACGACTGTTTCAGAGCATCGGTGTCAATCACCGAACATGATAAGATGCTCAAAGCACACAAGGCGGCCCTATCACGGCCGCCATGCGAATTCACGTCCTATGGCAAAAAACACGAGTGGGCTTTCTGAACGACCGACATCTTCTTCGTCCCGGACACGGTAGTTCAATCCTGTATTGATAACCCAATCAGACTCCAACTGATAGCTGTAGACCGCATTCAGCTCGGTTCGATTGATGCGGGGATCATCGGTTGTATCATTGGTCAGAATTTGAGTGGCCCCCAGGCCCAGGCGCGACGTGGGCCCCAGGCCCCAGATATATCCGACATCCAGAATATAATCGTCGCTAAAGTCGTCTTCATCTCCGATCAGGATATTGCGATCAAAGAAAACCCGAAGTTCATTCTCGCCGAATTCCTGAGCGTAGTTCAGCGAACCAATCGGTTCTGCACCATAGTCATCCGTATGCGCCACACCCAGACTGGCAGAAAACGTACCGCCTAAAACCTCGCGACTACCGCCCACACGCATTCGGTTCAGGCGGCCAGGCGTGCCTAGTTCGGATTCCAGATCAAAGGTCAAATCCCCATTCGGAATATCGCGCACCATGCCTAGACTGCCAATCAGGCCCGATTCTTCAAGGTCTCCGGAAATGCGCCGACGCTCGTCGATATCAGTGTATCCCAGCACAATCGTGGATCGCAGGATCGGTGAAAATTCATGCGACAATCCAAAAAGAACTTCCTTGGTCTTTCGATCCCGATCGTCCAGATCGTCCTCTTCGAATCGCTCATATCCAAAATCAAGCGTAGCTTCGGTGATGGGAGACAGAGCAAAGCTGAGGCCTGCTGTCGCCTCGAATGTCTCCTGGTCGAAAAGGTCCGGATTTGTTTGATCTTGATAGCTGATGCCCTGTTGTTCGACGAGGAAATAGTAGCCGACCAGATCCTGCCTGCCGAAATCCATACCGAATGACAAGTTGTATTCCTGCCGGGTTCCCTCACCCGTCAGGTCATCAAAGTCAGACGGCAGATCAATTACGCCGTCTTCATCGACAAACACTCGGAGCGATCGCAAAAACCCGATATCGTAACTGGAAAAATCGGCACCAAAGGTGAGCCCCGCATTGGCCCCTTCTCGCGCATAGTCAAAATCGAATATCGAATCGCCTATGTCGAACTCGCTGCCCCGGTTGGGCAGGTCCGACCAGCGCAAAGCCGTAACGGCGTCCAGCCCAATCGACTGGATCGGCGTTTCGCTGGACACCCCAAATGAAAGTATGGTTGAGGCGATTGAACCGTGACCCTCTTCGGGAACATCCAACTGCAGGTTTCGACCGCTTTCGATCCTTTGCGCGATACCAAATGTCATCTGTAACCCACCCGGGTCCAGATCAACGCTTTGCGCTTCGGTGCGGCCAATCGGGCCTGCAACAAAGCAAACAGTCCCAAGAAGTACTGTTTTCAGGACGGAATTCTTTTTCACTGCCCTATCCCTTTTCGGGGTTATTCAAACAGGCGCCGTTGTGGAATCACAATGACATCGCCATTAACCAGCTTTGTGGATCCACCTGTTCCTGTGCCATCCAGAATCGCATCATAGTTAAACTGATACACGTTTTCTTTTCCGGAACTGTCGGTGCGGCGCAGCATGACTCGCTTCGTAGCGGCAAACCTTGAAAAGCCCCCCATTTCGCCAAAAAACTGCAAAAGGGTGGTGCCTCGAACCGGCATGTGCCTGCCGGGCGAACCGGCCTCGCCGATGACATAAACATCGATTGTTTCGTCGGGCAGAGGTTCAATCGGTACGTTAACCGCGCCCAAAGACACGAAAACGCTTGGCTGAGAGGCAAAATTCGGGGCCAGCAACTGCTTTAGCTCATCGCCGACCTGTTCAACAGTGCGGCCTCCGGCGCGTAAAGTACCCGCCAACGGAACGTTAATTCGACCATCGGGCCGCACCAGAACGTCCCGGTTCAGCGTCGGGTCTTCCAACACCTCAACGCGCAATGTATCGCCCGACTGGATGCGGTATCCCTGCGCATCAGCGGGCAATGCTATGGCGCTGATGACGAACGCAACTAACAGCGCAAAAAATGTCTTCATGTTCAAACTCTTCCGTCCCTACTTTGTCTCGTTTCGACCGTTTACCAAATTCAAACAGTTGGTTTTCCGACCCATATTGCCCGGGTTTTGACCGAGTTTCCACGGTTTCTTGGCAAATTCAACGAAGTTACTTCTCAACTGTGTTTCTGCCGCCCGAACGCCACGTAAACGTATCGCAATTCATCCATATCGACACGATTATGCCACATTGCCATCCAATCTTTGCCCGAACCGACGAATAGCGTGATCGTAGAAAGCAGAGCCAGGAGTTAAAAACGACATGATTGTTGGGCTAGTTTTGCTGGGGATGATTGCCGGAACAACTTTGGGTGCGACGGCCTTGCTGTCGGGCGCCTCGATAGGGATGGCTATCGCAATCTACGCCGGTATCGGTTGTCTGGCCATGCTTTGTGCCGCCGCAATACTGTTTGCAAAGGGTGAGACGTCGAATACCCGCCAGGCAAAGCAAATGTCGACGCAGCTGCAGAACTGAGTTTTCTACGGTTCAATTCTTCCTTTGTTGCGATTCCAATCAGCAATCCTGCTGTGGATTTTTGCGTTTATCGGCTGCCCGCTCTCAACTTCGAATTATTTTGACAGCTTGTTCGCAATTTAGTGGACTCATCTTATAAAAATCTCAGAAATGACAACGTCCCCTTTTATACGGGTGTCCGAGTTACTCTGGTTCCATAAGGTTATGTGTGTGTTGCGGTTTGAAGTAATTTTTGGACAGACGAGGCATATGGATGCCTGGGTGCTGATAACATAATGGCAGGCATGAAAATTTTGATCACCGGGGCAGGCGGGTTCATCGGACGCCGGGTCGTCGAGGTCGCGCGCAGTAACGGGCATGAGGTCGTTGCAGTAGTGCGCAACCCGGAGATGATTCCCGGAAGCTGGGCCTCTGACCCAGGTATTACAGTTGCCAGAGTGGACCTCTCTGCCGGGGATGCGCAAGGTCAACTAGAGGAACTATTGCCGGAAATGGAGGCAATTGTTCACGCCGCCGCAATAATGACCGGCGAACCGAATCAACAATTTCACGAAACCATCAAGGTCACCGAGACTGTTCTTGCCGCAATGAAATCTTGCAAGGTTCTGCCGAGGATGGTTCTGGTCAGTTCGTTGTCGGTCTATGATGGAAGAGCTTTGGAAACCGGCGCCCTTTTGACTGAGACAAGCCCACTGGAAGCAACACCGCAAGAGCGCGATACGTATTGTTGCACCAAGCTGGCTCAGGAAGCCGAAATTCGGGCAGCCGCCGAAGCTACAGGATTCGAGCTGTGGATTATGCGGCCCGGTGCAGTTTTCGGGCCAGCACGATTGTGGAACGGGCATCTCGGCCATCCCGTCGGGCCAGTTCTGATTCAACTGGAGAGCAGGGGGCTGGTTCCAGTCAGCTACGTTGACCATACCGCGCAGGCATTGGTTTTGGCTGCAAGCACTCCAGCAAATGGGATCGAAGTGATCAATGTCATAGACGATGACCTGCCGGACCGGGCCACATATGTCAAAGCGCTGCAAGCGGGGGGATGGCCTCGGTTTGTGCTGCCAATGAATTGGAGGTTGCTGAATGCACTTGGACATCTTCTGGCCAAAGTACCGGGATTGAGCCACAGGCTGCCCGGACTACTCAGGCCATCCGTATTACATGCGCGGATGAAGCCTGTGAATTATGAAAACGCTCACCTGCACGCGCGATTGAATATTCCACCTCAGCCACCCTTTGCTCAGGTCATGGCGATGGCACTAGCGCAGGAACAAGGTCCCGCCCTATGACGTCGCAGATCACTCAACAACCAATCGCCTATCTGACGGGCGAATACCCCCGCGCCACCGATACATTCATCCAGCGCGAGATCATGGCGTTACGCAATCAGGGAATGGGCGTCGAAACCTGTTCGGTCCGCAAAACAGGGGCCGAACACCATGTCGGGCCCGAACAACAGGCAGAGTTCAAAAATACTTTTTATGTACTGGCCGCGGCAAAGTCTCCGCTTCGACTTGTTCGCTGTCACATCAAGGCGCTTGTGCAAGCACCGGGACGATACTTTTCGGCTCTGCGTCTGGCTCTGGGGACGCGTCCTGCCGGGTTGAAGGGGTTGGTATACCAGCTGTTCTATTTTGCCGAAGCTGCCGTTTTGGCCGATCACTTGCAACGTCGCAATGTGCGCCATTTGCACAACCACATTGCAACCGCGACCTGTACTGTTGCCATGCTGACCAGCAAGATCAGCGGGATACCTTTCAGCTTTACCATTCATGGCCCCGACATATTCTTTGAACCAAAACACTGGCGTATCGATGCCAAGATCCGAGAAGCAAGCTTTGTGGCATGCATCAGTGACTTTTGCCGCAGCCAATGCATGATTTTTTCGGATCAGCAGTATTGGAACAAGCTCGAGATTGTTCACTGCGGCATTGATCCACAAAAATATCTGACCAGAGACACGCGCGCCGAACCTGGACCGCATCTGGTGTTTGTTGGCCGTCTGGCCGGCGTGAAAGGTGTGCCCGTTTTGTTGGATGCCTTGGCAGAACTATCGCAGGAAATTCCCGGTCTTCGCGTAACGCTCATAGGAGATGGCCCGGAACGCGCTGATTTGGAACAACGCGCCAAAGTTTTGGACCTCGGGTCGGTCGTGACTTTCGCCGGTTACAAATCTCAGGCCGAAGTGGCCGCCACGTTGGCCCAATCGGACCTTCTGGTTTTGCCGAGTTTTGCCGAAGGGGTTCCGGTTACTTTGATGGAGGCCATGGCGAGCGGGCTGCCAGTCCTCGCAACACGGGTCGGGGGCATTTCCGAACTGGTCGAAGACGGGATCAGTGGCTTTCTGGTGCCGCCGGGAAATTCAGAGGCTCTGACGGCGCGGTTGCGAGATCTTTTGACGGACACGGAATTGCGAAAACACATGGGCGAGGCGGGGCGCAAGAAAGTCAGCGCAGATTTCAATCAAGAGATTGAGGCCAACCGCCTGAAGCAGCTTATTGATACTGGTGAAGCAACTGCCCGAGGTTCAAATGACAAAATCTGAAACCTCATCGCCAAAAATAGGGCTTGTCCTAATTGGTCGAAACGAAGGCGAACGCCTTGTCCGCTGTCTCGCATCCGTTCCCAATGACATCGAAGCTGTCGTTTACGTGGACTCGAACTCCTCGGACGACAGCGTAAAGAACGCACAAAACGCAGGTGCGCATGTGGTCGAGTTGGATATGTCGATGCCTTTCACTGCGGCACGCGCGCGAAACGCAGGGTATGACGCATTGAAAGCAATGGCGGGCCCGCTTGATTTCGTTCAATTCATCGATGGCGATTGTGCAATCGTGGACGGGTGGGTTCAGGCCGCGGCAGATGCGCTGAAACAGAATGAGGCTTTGGGCATCGTAACTGGCTGGCGTGCCGAGATTTATCCCGAAACCAGCGTCTACAACGCCATGTGCGATTTCGAATGGCACCGCCCTGCTGGCCCGATCCTGACTTGCGGTGGCGACATGATGGTTCGCGTGTCAGCCTTCGAAGCGATTGGCGGGTTCGACGACACGGTGATTGCGGCTGAGGATGACGAATTATGTGTGCGCATCCGTAAGGCAGGCTGGAAGATCGAGCGGTTGCCTCTGGATATGTCACGGCATGACGCAGCCATGACACGTTTTTCGCAATGGTGGCGCCGCGCTGTTCGAACCGGGCATGGATTTGCGCAAGTGGGCGCGCTGCATCCCGAGTATTTCACCCGCGAACGCAAACGCGTCTGGCTGTATGGTGCCGCACTGCCACTTATCGCACTTCTCGGCCTTTTAACGTCCTTCTGGATCTTGCTTGCTGTTCTGGCGCTTTACGGACTGTCATATCTGAGAACCGCCAAGGGCCTGATGCGCGACGGTCTGGGGCAGAATTCTGCAGCAAAGCAGGCTGTGTTTCTTACCTTGTCCAAACTGCCGAACTTTATCGGCATGTTGACTTTTCATTGGCGGCGCAAAAGGGCCGCTCCTATGCAGATCATCGAGTATAAGTAATCAATAGTGTTCAATTATGTCTCATAATCCAATTCGAGTTGGCCTGATCGGGGCCGGATATATCGCGACCTGGCACGCCAATGCGCTGCGCGCCACGAAGGGTGTGAAGCTTACCGCAATTTGCGACGTCTCACCCGCGGCTGCGTCAGACTTTGCCGGTACATATGGAATTCAGTCTTTTAACTCGATTGAGGATATGGCCGCTGCGGATGTGTGCGACGCTGTTCATATCCTGACACCACCGCATATTCACGCAAACCTCGCGCAGCAGTGCCTTGAGGCGGGATTCCACGTTATGGTGGAAAAGCCGTTTGCATTGTCGCAGGCAGATTGCGAAGTGGTGGAAGAGGCCGCAATCCAATCAGGCCGGCACGTGGCCGTGTGCCACAATTTTCTGGGTGTCCCTTCATATGCAAGGCTAAAGCAAGCTTGCCAATCGGGCTCACTTGGACGCATTGACAGTGCCGAGTTCAATTGGCGCTTCCCCCTCGCGCCGCTCAGATCGGGGCCATATGGCTTGTGGATGCTGCAGGAAACCAAGAACCTCTTGTTTGAGCTTGGGCCGCATCTTTATGCATTTGCGACGGATCTGTTCGGTGAACTTCAGGATTTCCAGCTGGAAGCCGGCAAACCCGTCACGCTACCTGGTGGCTTGCTGCGCCCGCAGAGCTTCCAGATACGCGCACATGCAGGATCCGTTGATCTGACTTTCAACTTGGATCTGGTCGAAACCATGGATGACCGGTCTGTCATTATACATGGTTCTTCTGCGATGGCGCGGCTGGACTATGCCAGCGACACCCTGACGGTACGGCGAGAAAACACCGCAGACATCGTGATTAACCCGTTCCGCCAACAAATGGGGTTGGCCGGTCAGCACCTGCGTGAAGGTATCGTGAACGGAGCCCGGCAGCTTGTTTCGCTCAATCGGAAATCTCCTTACGCGCTCAGCTTTTTAGGCACGTTTGACGCTTTCTATTCGGCAATAGCATCGGGTAAAGCGCCAGATGGACGGTTTACTGCAGGGGCCGCTAACCGGGTTATCACTTCTATTGAACAGACCGCCCAACTGATTCCGGAAGATTATGTCAAACAACCAGCTCCTGTGGCTCCGGACTCGCCACTAAAACCGACAGTGATGGTGATCGGCGGAACCGGGTTCATCGGTCGGCACCTGACACGCGCTTTGGTCAAATCCGGACGTCAGGTTCGTGTATTAAGCCGAGGCAAGCACGGACCTTTTTCAGATATTGCCGATCAGGTTGAAACCGTTGCCGTTTCGCTGCGCGACAAAGATGGTCTGACCCGCGCGATGGAGGGGATCGAGGTCGTCTACAATCTGGCCAAATCGATGGACAATACCTGGGAGGGTTGTCTGGAAAACGATGTAGGGGTCGCCGTTCGCATTGCTGAGGCCGCCATGGACGCCGGAGTAAAACGGCTAGTCTATACTGGCACAATCGCCTCGTACGATATGTCTGACCCGTCTCGTACCATCACCGAGGACACAGGGTTCGGCAACGATATGAGCGACCGAAACCTCTATGCCCGATCCAAGGCCGAATGCGAAAAGCGCCTGATGGAAATGCACAGGCAGCAAGGGTTGCCGTTGGTGATCGCGCGCCCCGGCATTGTGATTGGCGAAGGTGGACCCTTGCAACATTGGGGGATCGGACGCTGGCATGGTGCTGGCGCTGTTCGGATTTGGGGGGATGGACATAACATCCTGCCATTCGTTCTAATCGACGACATTTCTGATGCGCTTATCGCGATGATCGATTCAGAAGACGCTGTTGGAAAATCCTTCAACCTCATTGGCGAACCAATGATGAGCGCGCGGGATTATTTTGACGCAATCCATGAGGCACTCGGGGCCAGGATCGAGGTCAAAAAAGGTGCGTTCTGGACCTTCTATCTGTCTGGCAGCATCAAATACCTACTCAAACGCTATGTCGTCGGGCTTCGCGACCTCAAGAACCAGTCCTACGCTGACTGGAAATCGCGCGGACATCTTTCTCCTTTCAGCAATGCCCAAACCAAGCAGGTTTTGAACTGGAAACCAGAAGCAGATCGTGACGCCTTTGTCAAAAAAGGGATCACTCAGGCCAACTTGTTCGGGTACTAGCATGAGCCGCAAGACAAACAGGGCAAGCACAACAGGCGGATTATGGGCATTCTGAATCGACAGGTCGCAAAACTGCTGTCGGATAGGGACAGTTTGCGGCGCAAAATCCTTGCGTCAGCTGCCTTGTCGACAATGGTCTTTGTCATGCAGGTCTTTGCAAGGATTCTGTCGACTGTTGTTTTGACCCGAATTCTGGCGCCTGAAATCTTTGGTGTCTTCGCAGTTGTCATCACCTTTATTTTTATGTTGGAGCAGTTCTCGGACCTCGGGGTGCGGTCATTGATACTGACCCGAGAAGGCGAACTGGACGACAGTTTCTTACGCTCGTGCTGGACTGCGCAGGTGGCGCGCGGGTTTCTCATACTTGCTGTTTGTGGATTGCTGGCGTTCGGCGTTTCATGGGGGCAGGGGGCGGACATTTTCCCCGCTCAATCGAGCTATGGTGACGCCTCGCTCCCGTATGCAATAGCGGCTATTGGCGGGCTGTCCGTCATCAACGGTTTCGCCTCACCGGCCAAATTCGTCTATGAACGCGAGATGAAGTTTCGTCAGGTCAGCAAAGAAGCTCTGATCCGACTTGCTTTGACAACGGCCCTGACCATCGCCCTGGCCCTTTGGTTGCGCAACATCTGGGCGCTTGTTCTTGGTAATTTGGCGGGCGCGGTGATCGGTGTCGTATTGAGCTACAGCATGTTCACCGGCCCCAAAATGCGACTGAACTGGAGTCTGAGCGACTTTCGGATCATCATTGATCGCGGCAAATGGATTATCGGGCATTCGGCGTTGACTGCGATGACAACGATGGCCGATCGCTTTGTTTTCGGCTTTGCCATGTCGGCCAGTTCGTTTGGTTTCTATTATATCGCGCGCCAGATCGTAGATCTGGTGGAAACCTTCCTGAACGCGGTTCATGCCCAAATGGGCTTGCAGGTCTTTAAAGCGCTCCACGAAAATGGCGAAGTTTCTGGCCTACGCCAAAAGTACTATCGTTATCGCATCCTGTTCGATGGTCTTGCGATGTTCGGGGCTGGCGCGCTTATGACCTTTGCGCAAACGCTGGTGCATATCATCTACGATGATCGCTACGCTGATGTGGCAGGGATGATCCAGATCCTTGCGGTTGGTCTGATCCTGATTGGCCCCGGCTTGTTGCGCGAAGCTTATAGCGCACAGCGACGGTTCCGTGAGATGACCATGCTCAGCCTTGTTCGCGTAGCGACGATCTGGATCGGACTTGTGATTACAATCTGGGGCTTTGGATCAACGACTGCAGCGTTGTTCGTCGTCGCTCTGCACCGTATTCCCGAGATCGCAATCCTGTTGATCAAAGGTAAGCACGAAGGCTGGGTTGCCCTGCTTCACGAGATACGGCTTTTGCCGCTTGTCCCATTGGGGGCCGCAACGGGTTGGGGAATGACATTACTGTGGGAGGCGATAACGTAGCACATGACCTCACCATTCCTTGGATTTTGGGCAGCTAACTTGGTGCGCGCATGAAAATAGCAATCTACGTTTCTTCCTGGCCAGCCGGCCTCGAGGCTTCGGGTATCGTCACCTATACTGATCAAATGGTCACATCCCTGCGTGCGCTGGGGCATGAGGTCTATGTGGTGACGCCCATCGCAGAAGAACACGACGAATACACGATAAACATCAACAACTTCCAAGAAAGTCGAATTTCGCGTCTCATGCGGCGGTTGATGTCCAGGTTTTCCTCGGTTCCAGTCGCAAGCGCTGAACATTCGGCCAAGATCGCCCGTACGGTTCAGATGTTGGTTAAGAAAAAAGGTGTCGAAGTCTTTGAGATCGAAGAAGCCTTTGGCTGGAGTTCTCAGATCGCGCGCCAGAATATCGTGCCAGTCGTCGTTCGCCTGCACGGACCGTTTTTCCTGACAGGAAGATATAGCGACGCTCATACCTATCTGCCCGTTCAACAGCATCGTACGGAACAGGAAGGGCAGGGTATCGCTGCGGCGCATTACATAACGGTATCCAGCGCCTTGGTTCTGGATGACGTGCGCGAACAATATGGTCTGGCGCTTGATAACAGCGCCATCATTCCGTTGCCGATCGAACCAGCCCCGGATGATCAGATTTGGAGTGCTGAGACCAGTGATCGCAACAAGATCCTGTTTGTCGGCAGATTCGACAACCGTAAGGGCGGAGACTTTATCCTGGAGGTGTTTGCAAAACTTGCAGCCGCCAACCCCGACCTCACACTGACATTTGTTGGACCGGATCCAGGTGTGCAAACCAAGGACGGGCCGGTCCATTTCCAGGACTTTGTAGAACAAAACTATGATGAAGAGCTGCGCTCGCGCATCGACTATCGCGGTCACATGAAACATGCCGACGTCATGGCATTGAGGCAAAGCCACTACCTCACCGTCATCGCAACCCAATATGAAACGCTGGGTTACATGTTGCTCGAGGCGATGTCATTGGGCTGCCCAATTGTCACCACTGATGCGGTGCCAATCCCCGAGGTTATCAGGCACGAAGACAATGGACTTTTGGTTCCCAGTCAGGATTTGGAAGCAATGGTCGCTGCTTGTCAGCGACTTTTGGATGATCCTGAACTTGCGTCAATTCTGGGCAATCAAGCCCGGATGGATTGCCAGAAATTCTACAGCCCGGATACGGTTACGACCCAAACGCTTGAAGCTTATTCGAAAGCCATTGGAAGGTTCAAAGCCGGTTAGAACAAATAGTATGGGCCTCAGGACAAACGTAACGGCACACGCTTTTTACCCGTAAGCTTATTCAGGATCTTACGCTTTAGCGAAATAGGTTCCAGAAACTCTGTGTCCCGATCAAACAGACGACCGGTCAGCATTGGATCGTGCCATAAGGCCAGCCGCACGCCCCATTTGGCCGAAACGGCTGGATCAATCCCGTCTGGAATACCCATCTGAGTTTGTAACGCGCCCGGTATCCAGTCATTGATGACAATGTCAGGGAAGCGATCCCCCAAGTCGGCAACCAAAGATTTGGTCAGGGTTTGCGCCGCGCCTTTTGTCACCGAATAGGCGGCTGCGGTCGGGGCCGGAGCGACATGCGCGAAGGTGCTTAGGTTCACGATCCGGCCATAGCCGCGCTCAACCATTCCCGGCAACACAGCGTGACAGCAGTGGAACACACCACCAAGGTTGATGTTGACGGTCTGCATAAAGCTTTCCGAGGTTTCATCCAGTATGTCACGGCGAGGGTAAACCGCAGCGTTGTTTATCAAAATTGAGGGCTCGCCCACGGCGCTTGTAATTTGGGCAAACGCCTGTTTCACCGCATCAGGGTCGGCAACATCTGCCGTGACGGGCAGAAAGTTTCCTCCTAGTTCGTCCGCCAGTTCTTTCAGCGGGTCAGCGCTGCGCCCGATACCTGCAACCCGGACCCCTTCGGCGATCAGTGCTCTGCTGAGTTCACGCCCCAAACCGGCCCCGGCCCCGGTGACAACGGCCACACCGGAGCGTATTTTTTGGCTCATATCAGTCATGTCGTCTCCTCCTGATGTGGCTTCTGGGCACGATCGGCAATGATATCGGCAACCCTCAGGGCGTTGGCCGCAATTGTCAGGCTGGGGTTGACCCCCATCGAAGTTGGCATAAATGACCCGTCCGCAAGATAGAGGTTCTCAAGATCATGCGCTTTGCAATCCGGATCAAACACGGATGTCTTTGGGTCTGCTCCAAACCGAAGCGTGCCCAGCGGGTGGCCAACATTCACGATGGGTTTGATGGACAGGAACATCATCCGCCACCAGCCAACAGCCTTGCGGATTGAGCGGCGCAGGATGGCTTGTCGCGTGAAAACATCTTGTGCAACCGAGTATTCAAACGTGAAAACCTCGGGGTCTTCTTTGTTCAGAACCACTCGGTTCTCGGGCACGGGAAAATCTTCCATCTGCGCCACGAAGACATCCGCATTGCCAAACATCCGGGCCGCTATGAGCGCCGGAATATTCAGGAAACGCTGCAACTTTTTATATTTCGCAAACCGAGACCGTTCGAACTGCATGATCAGGAACCGCATGATGGTTCCGTAGTTGGCCTCGTATCCCATCGACTGAACAAGACCCAGGCGCTGTCCTTTGCGATGATAAAAATCACGGGTCGAAATCGCACGGCTTGTCCCGATCGGTTTCGAACCTCGTCTTGGCCAGACGGCAAAGAAGTTATCGATATGAAACATGAGGCCGCGCCCAACCCAGTCGCTGGAATTTGCGCAACCTGCCTCGGACTGGTCGGTCGAACGCAACAGCAATGTGGGTGAACCAAAAGACCCCGCCGCCAAAACATACGTATTGGCCCTCAGGACAAAAGCCTCGCCTTTGTGGCGCACGCGAACACCGGTGATTTTGCCCGGACTGTCCTCTTCTAACCTGTCCACATCGCAGTCCGGCAACAACGCGGCTTGACCGCTTGCCAACGCAGGCTCCACCCCGGCTGAGCGTCCGTCCATCTTGCAGGCCAGGGGACATTTCCCGCCAAGGCAGTTCTTGCAGTTTTCCAAGCGCTTTTGTGCAATGTGTGAATAATACGGATGCATTCCACGGTCGCGGAATTCAGCCATCATTGCTTCTTCTTCCGCGGTAAGATCGGGATGCGGGCGCAGTTTGATCGATGGGACATCCGACAGTTCGTCAACACCTCCGCGCACGTAAAGCAAATCTTCTGCCTGATCGAAATAGGGAAGAAAGTCGTCAAAGCCTACGGGCCAGCCACCTGTCGGATGTTTTGCATCCGGCGTATCGTCCAGATCGTGCGGTTCTGGCCGTTCAAGCGCTGCTGCATAGAACACGGATGAACCCCCAACACCGCTACCAAGCGGAGCAAAGTAGCGTGACACCGTAGATCCGTCCCGGGCTTCGACCGGCTTTGGCCAATAGCCACGCAATTGCCGGGCCTGTGGGTCCTCAATATCAGAGCTGTAGGGCTGGCGTTCGGTCCGATAACCAGCCGGTCCTTTTTCCAGGAACAGCACCGATAGCCCCCGTTCTGTCAGACGACGACCTGCCATGCCGCCACCCATTCCGGCGCCGATGACAATCACATCCCAAGACCAGGATTGGGCGTCTTGTGGAGTCATCTGTCAATGCCTCTCTCAGCCATAAAAAGCGCCGATAACTCTGTCTGAGCAGAACAATACATTAAGATCATCTTCCGCGGCTCCAACCGGTTCCACGTTTGGCACGAACAACGAGGCTGACAGTCAGATAGATCGCCATTCCAACCGGATCGGACAGCGTAAGCTTTGCCAGATATCCGGGTGTCAGCGCAGCTTTGCCCTCACGCTTCAATATTCCTGGATAGAGTTGTTCAAGTTCTTCTACACCCGCATTCTGCCGTCTGCGAACGCGAACCAGGGCTGAGAACCCTTCAACAAGCGGCCAGGAATAGGAGATCGGGACAAGAACCCTTTCATCCGGATCAAATTGCAGGCGCACGAAAGTATCGTCTGAAATTATCTCGGGGAACTCGGCCCACCTTGCGCGCCCTTGCGCATTCACTGCAAATAGACCGGCACCGGGGACGCCATCGGTCATAAAGGGCAAACGGCCCCAGATCCGCCCATAGGCGCGCGTGATCCAGCTTTTGGCCGGGCTGACAAACAACCTGCCGCTGGCATAAACCGGCTCGGAAGTATCAAGCACTTGAGCCAGCCCATCCAGCAGCATCGGTGACATAATCACATCTGCATCAAGATAAACACGCATCTTCCCTGTGGCGGCAGCGTCAGCACGGTTGAGCGCACCTGGTTTTCCACCAACCTGAGAGTCGATGACCTCAAGTCGCCACCCTTTTTCGCTGAACCTGTCCTTGTAGCTGTGGGCGATATCCACCGTCGCATCCGTACAGGCATTTGCTGATACGATGACCTCAGCGTTGTAGGTCGTCACCTGCGCCAACAGACCCTCAAGGCAAGGGCCGATATAACCTTCCTCGTTGTTGGCGGGTATCAGGATGCAAATCATGCTCATGCCGTCACGCCAGACTTTCGGCCCAGGGCATCGGTTTGACCGGCTCAAAGCGGGTTTTCATTGCGACAGACCCAAGATGTTCACCCGCGTTCTGTAGTGCGAGCGTCACCTCATTCATGTGAAGGGACAGGTCAGCGGACAGGCGGCTGGGGCGGCCTTCAACAATGGCATCCCGCATCTCGACAATGCCCAGAGCAAAGTTCATCGAAGCTGCGCCCTTGCGACCCAGTTTGGCATGGGTGGGTTGCTTGAGCTTAAGCCGTCGGGCAATCGGCGCGTTAACCAACCGTCTGCGCAACACAAAGCGTTTGCGCGCACGAACCGGGGCGGCATTGTTCCAGCATTCATCCATTTCGATGACGCCATCATCACCAACGATCCGGAGTTCATGGTCATGCGCGGCCAGAATGGAGCAGGTCAAGCGGGCGACTACACCGCTTTCGAAAAACAAGGTCCCGACCGAGAAATCCGGGGCCGCGTTGGGGGTCACGTCGCTTTTGTCTGCCAATTCGGCTGATGCAGCGACCACCGTGCGAACTGGGCCAAACATCGGCAACAACCACGCAAGGTAGTAGCCTGCATGTTCCAGGGTACATCCCACTTCGAACTCATCCTTCGCTGGCCACGGGGCACCGCTTTCGGAGAACCACTTCTGATAAGGAGCCTGAGAGATGAAATCGTCATCCATCTCGGCGTAGATCAATCGGACTGGTCCGATCACACCCGCCCGCAACCCAGCCCAAATCGTTTGCGCGGCTTCGCCCAGAAAACTGCAGGGCGCTGAACTGAGGTGCAAACCCCGACTGGTCGCCAACTCGGTCAATTCGGCTGCATGTTCCATTTCCATCGCAAGGGGTTTTTCGGAATAGACGTGATACCCGGCCTTCAAACCCGCCAGCGAAATCTCATAATGCGAAGCCGGATTGGTCAGGTTTACCAGAATATCTCCATCCCCGCCCAAAGCCAAAAGCGCATCGAAATCGTCTGCTGCGGGCAGAGCCCAATGAGCACAGAACTGCGCCAACCGATCACTATTGCGATCGTAGCATCCGATCACCTCGATGTCGGGATAAAGCCGGAGCGACCTGAGATAGAGGTCAGCGACATATCCAGTACCAACAATCAACAACTTGGGCATAAAATGAGTAACTCTGTTTCAACCGGCAAGGACACTTAAATCACTATTTCACGCAATAGGGGCAGAAAAACGGTCACGCCAGACAATTTTCATCCCGTTGATTCTCCAATCGCCACCGGTAGCCGCTTAAATCAGGACCTACGCCCAAAAAACACTGTACCGTGGCCCGACGCGCTGTGTTGAAAGATTTCAAACAATTTTGCCACTTTATCGCCATCGTCTCGGATTAGAGAATTCATAGCGGACGTTGGATATGCCACATTGCAATTCCGAATGTCCGGGTCCATTTTCTGGGTAAAGTTACTTGATCCTGATCATTCTCGTCAGGATCAAGCGATGGTCTAAAGAGTATGTATTACTTTGGTTGAGATAGGAACGAATAATGGCAATCTATCAAATTGATCCTGAAGGTCTGAACATATCTGTAGAACGCGCCCGTGCTGCGGCGGCTCCGTTCGCCGAAGAATATCAGAGTGGGCAGCCATACAACCACATTTGCATTGATAATTTTCTTCCCGAAGAGGTTCTGCGCAAGGTCCAGTCGGACCTCAAATCGCTTGAAGAGAACGAAGACAGCGACACCTTTGAGCGCGCGCAGGAAAACCTGAAAACCCAATACAATCCGGAACGGCTTCCGACCTATTCGCGCGATCTATTTCATGCCTTCAATTCGCGCCCCTTCATCCTGTTTCTGGAAGAGATGACCGGTATCAAAGGTCTCATCCCCGATCCCTACTACATCGGCGCTGGCATTCATCGCGTTCAAAATGGCGGCCATCTGGATATTCATGCAGATTTCAACTTGCACAAGCAGATGATAGTCGAGCGGCGGCTAAACGTGCTGATCTACCTGAATGACGACTGGCGCGAAGAATGGGGCGGCTCTTTCGAAATCTGGAGCAATGACATGAGCACGAAAGTAAAAAGCTTCGTACCTACGTTCAACCGCATGTGCTGTTTCTCAACCGGGTCAAACACGTTCCACGGAAACCCCGAGAAGGTGAACCATCCAAACGGCGAACCGCGCCAGTCCATCGCGCTCTATTACTACACTGCAACCTGGGACCCCAGCCGCAAGGCGCATTCGACCATATTCAAGCCGCGCCCGGGAACCGAAGATCAATTGGATCGTCAGTCGCGGCGGCAGGAAACGCTGGAGAATTGGTTGCCACCTGTCTTGTACCGCAGGATCTACCCACGGCTTGCGCGTCTGGGCTTCTGATCCCTACCAAATGCAGGGCGATATGATAGTCGAACGGACTGACCAGAGCGACCCGGAGCCTGCGATTTCAGCCACGGTTCCGGATTGGTCCCGGGAAGAGGTTCGCCAATTCTGGGATCCCGGTTACAAGCTGTTGCGAGCAGTGCGCCGCTATCAGAAGGCCAAAGCCCGCGGCGGACCGCTTGGTTGGCTGTTGTCGAAGTACTGGACGTTGGTCCATCGCTTCTGGTCGGTGATTACGCAATCGGAGATTCACCTGAACACGCATATCGAGGGTGGTCTGAGGTTGCCTCATCCAACTGGGATAATCATCCATCCAAACGCGCGGATCGGACCAAATTGTATGATCTTCCACCAGGTTACTCTGGTCTCATCCGTTGTGCTGGGCGGTCATGTAGATTTGGGGGCAGGCGCCAAGATCATCGGGCCACTCACAATAGGAGACCATGTAACCGTCGGCGCCAACAGCGTTGTAACCCGGGATGTGGAATCCGGCGCCACCGTCGCTGGCGTACCTGCCCGAGACCTGCATACGCACAAGTCCTGACACTATGCGCGCGGATCAGACCGCTTCGTTCTAACAATGCGCGGCGGATTAGGCGCAAGCGCAGGGCGATTCCCGCGTGGGCGACGCGTATGCTTTACCGGTTCGGATAAAGGCTCGCTATCGTCTTCGGTAACCGCGTCAACGTCTGATGAAACTCTGCCGGGCACATAGCACAAAAGCAAACCTGCAAGAAGCCAGGTCACATAGTTGATCGCCGAGTTTGGGATCAGATCGACGAGATTGATCGCCAACATCAGACCGATCCCGTAAACGATATCGGGGTCGTCCGGTTCAATACCGCGATTCCGCAACCTCCACATTCGGATCAAGGGGACGGTCAACAGGCCAAAGATGCAGATATACCCAATCCAGCCGAGCGTACCCAGAACAACGATCCAGTACCCGTCAGGGACATAGAGGTTTCGCCCCGTATCCGGATCAAAGTACCGGTTTCGGTTCCAGTATCCCCACCCGGCGAGGGATTTTTGCGCCGCGTGATCCAGCAGCTCCTTTTCATTGTCAAAGCGGAACCCAAGCGACTGAGCACGCTCGGCCTGAATCAACGCTGCGTACTCCAGCATCCGATCTACCGGAACGGCGTCAGCAGCCCGCAATACCGGATAGGCGAGCACAAGGACAGAACAGGCCAATACTGCCCAGCCCTTCATGCGTGGGCCAAAGAACAGAATGATAGGAACGAACATAAACGCGAACAGAATCGCGGCAACGGTTTTGCACAGGATCAAAATGACCAGCAGGTAGAGAAGAAGCCCAAAGTATCGGCTACGCTGCTCGCCTTGTGATCCCGCAACAAGGACTGCCGTGGACAGGACTGACATCAGCATAAAATACGCCACAACAAGGCCGTGGCCCATGAATACTGTAGGGCGATAACCCCCAAATCGAATCTGTTGCCCAAAGAGACCTGGGAAATATCCGTAGATCCAGTTGTTGATTTGCGGACTCAGCCTGACTTCCAACAGGATCGGGATCGAATAGATCAGCCCCGCAATCATGAAAATCGTAAGAAAGTTGCGCCTGGCCGCCTGGGTGGAAATGATGTTGAAGCCCAGAATAAACGGGATAATCGTTATCGCGTGTTTGAGAATCTCGGAAATCGCGTCATAGATCGTCAAACCCGGCAGAAAGACGTGCGCATAGAACAGTGGCTCACGATTGGTCATAACCGTCACCAATGGGCTTAGTACATAGGCCACCATCAATAGGCTAATGATCCTTGACTCGGGGAACAGACGAATCTTGTGATCGGTCATCGTCATGCACAAGACTAGCGCCGCCAGGCTGGGCAGGGTGTATTTGTTCAGGGTCGGGACAAGGGGCAGGTCAATATAAACCTCGGGCGGCAACAACATGAACGCCCCAAGGAAAGACCATACAAGCGCCCTGTCTGCCGAGAGTTTCCTGAACAGCACAACCATGACCAGTGGCCAGATCAGGAGCATCAAATGGGCGAATAAGTTTGGCATGGATCCGTTTAATGAGTCCGCTGATTTCAGAGGTTCTTACCACACATCACGCAGCTGCGCCTCGGTCGAACTTTACCAACATTAGATCGAATAGCAGCATCGTTGTTTTGCGGCATCCTGCGTACTGGCTCAGGCTGTCGGAGGCTTCCTCATCTCAGGGCGAACGCCGGTTGGGGCATATTTTGTGACGACATCCCAAACGACTTCCTGCATCAGACGCGCGGCCTCGGGGCCGGGTGAATTGGCGGATCTGCCATCAGCTTTGTTCAGGGTAAACGGAAGGCCCAGCGGAGACTTCTGATACAACACCGCAAAGTGGGTTAGCGCCACAAGATAGATACCATAGTCGGTCAAATGAACCTCGTCTGAAAACAGATCACGCCGGCCTACGATCTTTCCGACGCCACCACGGCTTTCAACCTCGCGCACGAACCGCGCCATGACCTGTCCTGCAGGGATGATATACACAGGCTTGGGCTGATCCTCATATGCAAGGGCGCACCGGAGGACAGATTTTTCCCAATAGCGATCCAGATCCCGGTCAATCCGGTTCAGCCATCCTTCCTTGTCGTCCAGTGTGTGCCAGGTTTCGTAAAGGAAAATTCGCATCGCCGGGTTGGATCGTCGGCCTAGTTCGATCCATTTGTGCAAGTATTTGGCGCTGTCGAAATATCGGATCGCTGCGCGAATCTCGACCATCTCGGTCAGAACAAGGCTGTCACAGGCCTCCAAAGCGATGGCTTCTCGGGCATCTTTGCTGCTGTCGGGTAAATTGTGCACCTCAAAGCCGTTTATGGGTTCTTCCGGCTCCCAATGCGCCCTCAGAGGCGTTCCCCATCCGATCTGGCTGCTGTAACTGTGTCCCTCTCCGGCAAGTTGCATCAGCATTTCGGGCATATCAGGGCCAACAAGACTATGGCCAAGGTGAAAGACCTTTTGCGGATTGGGCACAGCAAGGCAAGGCGCGACATAAAGCGCTTCAAAGCTTTGTCTGCCAATGGGTTTTTTGAACCCTATGCCAAGCTTGCGAGCCACTGAGGTGAAAGCATTAGGAACATAGCGAGTGATCATGATGCGAACCCGGTCTGATGAGAGCCCCCAAAGGGTAACTGCGCGGGCAACCTGTCAAAACACATCGCCCACGCGTATTCCCTGACTATGCAGACCGCCGACGCGCCCGCATTTCCCGTCGGCGCGCCATGGCATCACTGCGGCTGCTGGCCCTTTCCGAGGTGTCCTGCGCCGGACTGGCCTCGGGCGCTTTGGCACCGGTCTTTTGTTCAACAGTTTCGGCCAAAGCAGCCAGAGTAGGGAACCGGAACACATCGGTAATACTCAGGCTGGTGACATTCAGTTCTTTGCGAATTTCCCGGTGCGCTTGCACCGCCAGCAAAGAATGTCCTCCCAGATCAAAGAAGTTGTCACGCCCGCTGATGTCCGAGACACCGAGTATTCGTGACCAGATTGCTGCAATTTGCTGACTGACCGACCCGCCAGAGCCAGCTGTGGCGGGCGCAGCCGGAACCCGTGGTTTCTGATCCGAGGGCACAGGCAACGCCTTACGATCCACTTTGCGGTTAGGGGTCAACGGAAAGCTGTCCAGCGTTACGAAATGGGTCGGCACCATATAGTCGGGCAGGTGGGATGACAAAGCACTGCGCAACGCCTTTTCGTCGACAGGGTGATCAACAGTCATGTAGGCTGCCAGTTGCACCAGACCCGGCGTATCCTCGCGTGCGACCACAACCGACTGCCGCACGCCAGACTGCGTATCCAGCAGGCTTTCGATTTCGCCCAGTTCGATCCGATATCCGCGCAGCTTGATCTGATGATCGGCGCGACCAAGGAAATCAAGCTTTCCGTCCGTCCGCCAACGCACGAGATCACCAGTGCGATACAGCCGCGCATCCGCACCATCCGAAAACGGATCTGGAACGAACCGTTCGGCGGTCAGGTCTTCGCGCTGCCAATAGCCACGGGTCACGCCAGCGCCGCCGATGTAAAGCTCTCCGGCCATGCCAATTGGCACAGGGTTTCTGTCGTCGTCCAGCACATATACCTGCGTATTTGCGATCGGCGTGCCCACGTTCACGACACCATCCACCGTTACAGCGGTTTCGGTCGTCGACCAGATGGTTGTTTCAGTAGGCCCGTACATGTTTTCAATATGAGCCGGTGAAAGCTTGTTGATCTGCGAGACCAATGAACCGGGCAGCGCCTCGCCGCCGATCATCATGTGTTTGACTTTGGACAGGGCAAATCGCGCTTCATCGTTCATCAGCAACATCTGCGCCATGCTTGGGGTGCATTGCAGGTGGCTGACCTTGTGGCGAACAATCTGCGCCGCAATCGAGAAATCATCCTCGGCCAACCCGACATCCTGATTTGAACGACGCAGAACCTCAGCCAGAGGTTTCAGCCCATCCATCACCTGACCAACGGATATACCATAGTCGATCAGGCAGGCGATTTCATCGACCCCGATCCGCTTCAGTTCTTCCACCCTGTTCAGGCAATCCTCGACCGTACCGAAAAGACCGGAATCCTCAAAATAGCGCAGGAAGGCGAAATCTAGGATGCCTTCCATTTCCTCGTCAGACAGGCTGCCAAGGTCCAGCTGGAACGGGTTCGAAACGCCCTGCGGTTTCTTGAAGGCCGGGAAGGCCCAAGCATATTGCTTGATCAGCCCGGCGGCTGAACGCAGGTAATCCTTCATGGGTTCCCGCGCGATTTCCCGCACTTCTTCGCGGTCCTGGCCGACGAAGGTGTGCAGCATCAGAGTGACTTTGTGGTCATCCGGGTTGTGACCAGCCTCACGCAGGGCAGTATGATAGATGGTGATCTTGTCGGCAACTTCCTGAACGCTTTGACCCAGAAGGTGGGTCAATACGTTGGCGCCGATAGCACCTGCTTCGCGCCAGGTATCAGGATTGCCAGCCGTCGTAACCCAGACCGGCAAGGTCTTGGAGACCGGGCGCGGTTGCGTGACAACACTGTGCATCTCGCCGGATTTGGTTGGAAATTCAACTGCTTCACCCGCCCAGAGCTGGCGCAGAGTCCCTATGGCCTCAAGCATGGCGGGTTTGTTCTCGGGCGGGGTGTTTTCGGGTCGCAGGACAAAGTCGTCGGGTTGCCAGCCAGACGCGATGGCCAGCGCCGCACGTCCATTGGTCAGATTGTCGATCACTGCCCATTCTTCGGCAATACGTGCCGTGTGGTGCAGGGGCGCGACGCAACTACCTGCGCGCACACCGATGTTCTCGGTCACAGCAGCAACTGCAGCACCAGTCACCGACGGGTTGGGGTAAGGCCCACCAAATGCGTGGAAGTGGCGTTCGGGTGTCCAGACGGCGCAGAACCCGTTCTTGTCCGCAAATTTCGCGCCCTCAAGCAACAGCTTGTACTTATCGCGCCCGACGCCATCGTCGTTGCCCCAGTAAAACAGGCTGAATTCCATGCCCTGGCCTGTGATGGAGCCCCCGGACGTCGAGTCACCCGCCACCAAGGCGCGGTTTTCATCGTTACTGAGGACAATCTTGAAGCCGCGTGCCAGCGTCCAGAACAGCTCGAGAACCGAGATGTCGAAGGACAGGCTGGTCACGGCGAGCCAGACGCCCGCCAGATCGTGGGTAATCCGATCATCCATGCCGGTGAAGAAATTCGACACATTGCGGTGTTCGACCATGACACCCTTGGGCCGCCCGGTCGAACCCGAGGTATAGATCATATAAGCGAGGTTAGCGGCATTCACGCCACTATCTATGTTGCTGGTCGCAGCCGTTCCCAGCCGGGGATCTGTGTCCAAAAGCAAGGCTTGCGCACCCTGATCTGGCAGCCCTGATGCCAGACCGGATTCCGTCAGAACCACTTTCGCGCTACTGTCTTCCAGATAAAGCGCCGTCCGATCCGCCGGATAGGCCGGATCCATCGGAACATAAGCACCGCCCGCCTTCAGGATACCCAGCGCCCCAATCAAAAGCAGAGGAGAGCGTTTGACGTGCAACCCCACCAGCGTATCCGGCCCCACGCCCATGTCGCGCAGGACATGCGCAACCTGATTGGCCAGCGCATTCAATTCGGTATAAGAAAAGCTTAGGCCTTCAAAAACCAGCGCAGGCGCATCCGGGGTGCGCAAAACCTGCGCCTCGAAATGCTGATGCACACAAGAGGTCTGATCGTACTCGACCGCAGTGTTGTTCCAGTCTTCCAGTATCTGGGCACGTTCCGTATCTGGCAAAATAGGCAGCTCGGAAATCTGAAGATCGCCCTCTGCAGCCTGTGATACCGAAGCCAGCAGGTTTTCCAACCGGGCTGCAAACAATCGCAATGCGGCCTCGGACACGTGGCCGCTATCGGCAAACAGGGCTGCCTGTCCACCGGAGACAGCAAGACACAGGCTTGTTCCCGGCACCAGCCCGTCCGACACATCACCGGACAGGCCAATTACAGGAGGCTGCAACGGATCTGCGCCGGGTAGACGCGCAGGAAGATCGCAGGCAAATGGGCCAAGCTCCTGCGCCTCTGCGATAGCCTTTTCAAGCGATTGTTGCGCGGCTGAGAATACCTGCCCGGCGTCGAATCGTACCGGCACCCAGCTGTTGAGATAGGGTGAATCGCCACCCTCCAGGCGCAATGCCAAATCCAGATCAGACGCATTTGCCAGGCGCGCGATCAGCACAGCAAGGGTGGCCCGAACCGCACTGTCGGATAAGCCGTCGGGCATATGCAGAACCTGAAACCGCGGCGCTCCGGATGGGGCTGCCGCGTTGATCAGCGGAATATCGACCTGGCGCAGATTTTCCAGCCGAGCACGCCATTTGGGTTCGGCACCCAGAGCTGCTGCAATGTCGCGGTCTATCGCCTCAGAGCCCTCAGTTGTTGGCAACGAAAGCGCGCTGCCACTATTCATCATCCCATCGGACGATACCGGCGCACCCAGGCCATTACGGAACGAGCCGATTTCAATCGCCCCGTCGCGGGTTGCAACTGTTACCGACTCTGGCGTGTTAGCCAGAATGGTGCCGGGTTCGGCATCGGTCTGATCGTCTTGCACAACCGCCGATCCAACCAGCCAGATCTGACCGTCGCGTTCGACCTTGGGGCAGCAAAGAGGGTTCCAGTATTCGCCATGATCCAGCGCCCGGGTCAGGGCCGCCAGCTCAGTTGCAGATTTCGAAAAATCCAGCCGAGCCGCCGCCGGGGGACGGGCGTTTTTAGCGAAGTAGCTGCGCTGCGACAGATCCTGCGGGGCCGCAGGCTGATCGGTTTCCAGCGCCCGGATCACATCCGCAAAGCTCTCGATCGCCGCGCCATAGCATTTGGTATTCAGGGTCAGGGCAGTTTCACTGGCGCCAATATCAAACAGTTTCTGGGCAATAATGCCGCCCTCATCGACACCGCCCGATATCATATGCCATGTGATTCCGTGCTGCGCTTCGCCGTTCAGAATGGCCCAGACAGGCGCATTCAGACCGGCATAGCGCGGCAGCGGACCATCATGGAAATTCACTGCACCTTTTGCGGCTTTGTCCAACAGCGCTTGAGGCAAAAGATCAAGGTTCGCGATGCTCAGTAGCCAGTCAAACGTCAGCCTGTTGATCCGGTCCGCCAAATCCGCGCCGGGGGCATAGAGCGGCAGGTTGTGCGACTTGGCCCAAGCCTCGACATCTTTGTTGCGGGTCGCAACACCCTGAATGCCGTGCCCCGCTTCACGCAGCATTTCCCCACATTGAATGACCAGGGACTCGTGACCGACAAGAAATGTGCTGAATGACATTGTTACTCTCCAATGACAGGCTGAGGCAGATTATCCTGCTTCCGGTTCCGCACTGTCGCGCGAAAACAGGCCGACAGGTCATGCCAGGCAAGGGTACGCAAAAAATGGGGGGCAACACCGCTGCGTTTACGTGTGATCAGGCAGCGCAGCCAAAACAGAAATCCGCCTATCAAATGTACGCCAGTTGCGCAGGCGGCATAGAATGCCCCGTGGTTTTTAACAAAATAATGCAGACGCGAGTCGAACCAATAGCCCGGCACCCGGTTCCAGGTTTTCATACCGGTCGAGGCGGACCCGATATGCATGACCTCACTGGGACGTACATAGTCGGTTCGATACCCCGCCAGAGCTGCGCGCCGACACAGATCGGTTTCTTCGAAATATAGAAAAAACCTCTCATCAAACAGTCCGATTTCATCAAGAACACGCTGGCGCATCATCATGCTCGCGCCCGCCAGCCAGTCGACCGGGCATGTTTCAGTTGGAATGGGAATGGGAACAACCTTGTTTTTCAGAATCCTGCTTACAGGGCCAAAATTAAGGCTGCCCTCCAATTCGCTGGCAATCGATGGAAACCGGAAACTGGTCAGGTGCGGAACATCGTCATCACCATAGATGTAGCTACCGGCAAACCCGGCCTCGGGCGTGTTTTGCAGATGCTCCAACAGCAATTGAATGGCATTTTGCGCCGGGAAAGCGTCGGAATTGAGGATATAGACAAAGTCGGGGCGGGTACCATCCGACAGACCTGCGCGGATACCCACGTTGTTTCCTGCGCCGAACCCGCCATTATGGCCCGACTGGATAACCCGGACGCGATTGTCTTTGTCCCAACCCTGTTGCTGAACGTGACTTACGATCGCGTCATAGGAACCATCCTGTGAATCATTGTCCACAATGATGATCTCGCCGGCGATTCCCTCCATGGCTTCGCGCGCGGCTTTGGCCGAGCGCAACGTCATCTCGGGCGTTTTATAGTTCAGGATGACTGTCAGAAGCGTGGGGGCAGACAAGCTCATTCCGCCGCCTCCTGAATCATTGCTCGCGGGCGCTTGATCTGTCGCTCAGCGTTCTCAAGGCATGTTTTCATCTGCGCCGCAAGCACCCGTACATTTGGCTCAAGAACCATCGAATCATGGTCGCCGGGAACCTCAAGCACTTCGATATTAGGCGCCCAGGGTGTCCAGTCGTTGTCATGGGTCACGTAATACCGCTCATGATGCACCAGTTTATCCGGCCCCAGTTGCCACTTCCCAGCTAAAGGCGGACGGAACAGGGTCAGCGGACCATCCCAACGATGCAACGGATAGCAACCTATGCTTTCCATAAAGGCGGCCTCGATTTCGGCGTCGTGAAATTGCTGGCCAGCCTCTGCAGTTTCTTCAATGGGTTGACGCTTCTGGATTTCCCAGGCGATCCGGTTCCTGGCCCACTGGATTGGATAGCTTACGCCTTTGTCCCGCATCTCCTGCCACTGGATCATCAGGCGATCCCGTTTTGTCAGCGGGTGCCGCACTGGCAAGGCCGTATCCAACATAATCAGCGCCGCGATCTCTTCACCCGCCTCGGTCAGCTGGCGCGCGATCTCAAAGGCGGTGATACCGCCGCCTGAGAATCCGCCCAGCATATAAGGACCGTGCGGCTGAACTTGCCGCATCTCGGCAATATAATCCCGGGCTGCCTCGCGCAGATCGCGGTGCGGTTCCTCACCACCATAAAGGCCACGCGCCTGCAAGCCATAGAAGGGCCGGTCAGTGCCCATCAGATGTGCCAGATGGCGCAGGTTCAGCACGTTTCCAAACATGCCTGCCACTAGGAAGAACGGCGTTTTCGGGCCGCCTTCACCGGAATGCATTGGCACCAGATGGGTAAAGCGACGTTCCGGAGCTGTGGGGGTCGCTGCTGCCGTGGCATCATCCTCGTCCCCGTCTTTCGGGACGCCCCGTGCGGCAATCAGATCCGCGCATTTGCGGATGGTCGGAGCCTCGAACAGTACCGAGATCGGGAAATCGACATTATACGCCTTGCGGATCTGCGCAAACAGGCGCACCGCAATCAGCGAATGACCACCCAGATCAAAGAAGCTGTCTTCGACACCAATCTCATCGACGCCCAAAAGCTCTTGCCAGAATCCGGCCAAGCGGCGTTCGATATCATTTTCCGGCGCGACATAGTCCGAATCCAGTTCGGGGCGCTGGAATTTCTGTTCCGCGCTTTCGTTCGAAGTTCCGCTTTCAGCGGCCTGCGCGATCAGGCCATTGAGGTCGAGCGAAGACAAGATGACCTGCGACTGTCCGCTGGCCAGCGCCCGGAAGAACAGGTCTGGGCCTTCGGTCGCCGGAATGCCCTGCGACAGGTTGTGCCGCAAGCGTTCTTCGGCCGGAGACAGCGGCGGTGGCGCATCGACCTCGGATGTAACCGCTGGCGTGCTTTCGGTGAACGCAAAATCGACGGCACTTTCCATGCGGCGGATCGAAAAGCCTTCGACCTCGACACAGATCGTGCCATCGGGCGCGGCAATGGTGACGTCAAAACTTGCCGTCTCACCATCGGCGCGGTTGTCGCCCGCATTGCGGACCCAGCTGACAATTTCGGCGGGCAAGCTGTTGTAAACACGGACAGAACGGTAGGAAACTGGCACCCACAAATGCGAGGGCTGGTATCCTGCAATCAATTCCATCGCCCAGCCCGTTGCCAGATCCATCAGGGCAGGGTGCAGGTGATAACCAGCCTCGATATCTGACTTGAACCCCTCGGACAGCGCCAGATGCGCCAGACCTTCGTCCTGTCCCAACGCGGTCGAGGTCAGAACACGCCAGCGCGGGCCAAAACTCAGATGCGCCTCTTGCGGAGAATGCAGACGCCCTGCGCCTTCTGCCTGATGTGCGGGACCACATCGGGCGGTTATGCCCGCCACATCCAGCGGTGCGGGAGTGATCAGGGGCAGCAGCGACAGGCTGGCCTGAGCATTCAGTTCAAATGCGTCATTCGATCCGCTTTCAACCGTCAATTCATAGCCGACATCACTGCGCGGCAGGCGCAATTGAACTTGCTGAGATTCTCCGTCCGGCACCGCAAGCGGTCGCAGGAAAAACAGATCGCGGATCTCGAAGGGCCCGGTTTCACCCTGAGCACGCAACGCCTCGGACGCCAGTTCCAGATAGCCGGTACCGGGTACAAGCGCATGACCGGCCTTGGTGCGGTGATCATTCAGGAACCAGCGATCATGCGCGTCATAGGTTGCCGTCAGAACCCTGTTTCCAGTCTCGTCAAATGTCGCAAAGTCAAGCATCGGCGCCTCAGCCGGTGTGACCGGAGCAGGTTCACCGGACCCGGTTCGAACCTCCATCGCGTTGGCAGCCATACCCACATCTGACCAGATGCCCCAGTTGACGGACAAGACCTGGGTTTTCCCACCAGCCCGTGATCGGGCATAGGCGTTCAGGTAGTCGTTGGCCGCCACATAGTCGATCTGACCGACAGGCGCGGTGGCGGTTGAGGTGGACGAGAACAAAACAAGCCAGTCCAGAGACCCATCCGGGAATATCTGGTCAATGACCTGAGTTCCGTGGATCTTGGGTGTGAACACGTCTTCGACCTCCATCATGGTCTTAGCCATGATCGGAGCGTCATCTACCAGACCAGCGGCATGGATCACACCGTTGATCTCGCCAAATTCCTGCTTTGCGCGGTCAATGCACTGGCGCATTTCTTCGACATTGCTGACATCAGCCGACATCGGCAGAACTTTCCCGCCTGCGGCCTCAAGCGTTTCGATCGCCCGGATGCGGCGGGCGGTTTTGTCCTGCGGCGCCGAGTTTTTCAGCACATTTGCCCATTGATCCCGAGGCGGCAATTCACCACGCGCAAGCGTGACGATGTTGGCGTTAGATTTTTCGACCAACGCTTCGGCCAATATCAGTCCGATACCGCCCAATCCGCCCGTGATCAGATAGGTGCCGCCATCGCGCAGGGGCAAGTCTTCCAGCGAAGGTTCCGCCAGAACCTGTGGACGATATCCTTGCTCAAACCGTTTACCAGCCCGAATTGCTGCCGTGAAAGATGCGGGGGGGGCCAGCAAATCTTCCAGCACTTGATCCGCAAGACCTTCGGGCAGGGCAGGGGCGCGGCGTTTACCTGCGCTTTGCGGCAGGTCGATATCAAGCAGCGCGCAGGTTAGACCCGGAAATTCGTGAGGGATCACGCGGGTCGGGCCGGTCACGGTTGCTTTTTCTGGATAAGGCAGCGCCTCGTCCCTGACCTGCAATGCACCGGAACTCAGCACGTGGATATGCAAAGGCAAGGGCAGGTCTTCGTCTCCGATGGCCTGCGCCAGGAAGAACAGGCTATAAAAGCCCTGTTCCAGATTACGGTGAAAGAAGCTGCCGCCAGGGCGGAAGGTTTCGGCCTGCGTCAACAGCCAGCCATGCACGATCCGGGTCGGGATACGCTCGTGCGCCACCAGATCGCGCAGCAGTGCATCATAACTTTCGCGTCCACGTTCAGGTGCAAGTTGATAGTGATCATCGCTTACGCGCGCAAAGGCATCACCGGGCGTGACGGTAACAACCTTGTGCCCGGCCTGCCGCAATCGCTCGGACAGGCCGGTACAGAACCCGGCCTCATCCGCAAAGATCAGCCAGCTTTCCTGAGAAGCCTCTGACAGATCGCCGGTGACATCAACGTCGCAAGCTGCGTATTTCGGTGTCCATGCAATTCGATATCCCCAGTCATCGGTGTTCTCGATGCGCATCGGCCATTGGTTGGCGGTTTCCGTCTGCGCCTTACCCGGCTCAATGAAATAGGGTGACCGCTGGAACGCATAAGTGGGTAGCGGCACCCGGTTGCGCCGCGCTTCGCCCCAGATCTGATCCCAGTCAAAAGATCCGCCCAAAGCCCAGACACGGCCCAGCATGGCAAGAAAATATGCGTCGTCGGCAATATCGTCCTTTGCGTGGCGCAGGGTGCCAATGACCTGATTTGCGTCCACTTTTTCATGTTGCCCGGTCAGCGAAGACAATGTCTTGCCCGGTCCGACTTCAATGAATATCTGATCGGGTTTTTCCGAAACCGTGGAGACACAATCCGAAAAATACACGGTGTGACGCAGATGTCCGACCCAGTATTCCGGGTCGGTGGCTTGTTCGTCGGTGATCCAATCTCCGGTCCGGTTCGATGGGAACGGGATTTTTGGAGGATGCAATTCGATGGACCGCAGATAATCGCCAAAGTCCTTCAGAATCGGATCCAACATCCGCGAATGTGCCGCAGTTGAGATCGGAATGCGCTGGCACTCGACCCCTTGACGCGCCAGACGCTCTTCCAATTCGTCCAAAGCTTTCGGCGGCCCTGAGGCAACGCTCAGATTTGCCGAGTTCACAACCCCCAGATCAAGCTGATCCCCCAAAAGCGGTGTCAGCTCATCCGCAGGCAGGGGAACACTCAGCACACCCCCCTCCGGAAGCGTAATCAGAAGTGCGCCGCGCATGTAGGCGAGACCAATGCAATCCTCAAACGACATGACGCCTGCAAGGCAAGCGGATGTGTTTTCCCCCAGCGAGTGCCCCAACAAAGCAGTTGGCTGAATGCCCCAGGCCATCCACAGTTGCGCCAATGCATATTCTGTTATCAGGATCAGCGGCAGCTGCACTTCAAGGCTATCCAACCGCTCGTTCGCGGCTTGTTCTTGTCCCGGCTCCGGCAGCCAAAGCGCCCGGACATCATAGTCCAGCTTGGTTTGCAGAATGTCCAACCCACGATCCATCCAGTCCGCAAAAACCGGCTCGGTCTCGTACAGATCGCGCGCCATGCCAGCGTACTGTGTCCCACCACCGGGGAACATAAATACATACTCTGGCGCGTCAGAAATCACTGAATGCGTGAACACCCGGCGTGGATCGTTTTCCTCAAGAAGTTTCGCCGCATTTTCATGGCTTTCGGCCACTATTACACGTCGTTTTTCAAATCCGCGCCGCCCATTCTTGAGGGTCCACGCGATATCTGCCAAATCCTGATCGGTGTTGTTTCGCAGATGATTAGCCAGTGCGGTACTATTGGCGTCCAACGCCTTTTTCCCGCGCGCCGAAACCGTTAAGATCTGGAACGGCCAATCCGACGGTTCCGAGGCAGCCCGCTCGGGCGCTTCTTCCAGAATTGCGTGCGCATTGGTTCCACCAACACCCAGCGAGTTGATCCCTGCACGCCGGGGGCCTTTGTGAGGCACCCACTCGGTCAGCTCGTCGTTCACCCGGAAAGGGCTGTTGTCGAAATCGATTGCCGGGTTTGGTTTCTCGAACCCCAGGCTCGGTGGGATCTCCTTATGGTGCAGTGCCAGAGATGTCTTGATCAGGCTCGCGACCCCAGCGGCCGTATCGAGGTGTCCGATATTGGTTTTGACGGACCCCAGACGGCAAAATCCTGTCTCGTGCGTCGTTTCCGAGAAGGCCTGCGTCAGCGCTGCAACCTCGATGGGATCGCCCAGGTAGGTCCCGGTTCCGTGGCATTCGATATAGTCCAGCGTATCCGCCTTGATATCTGCCATCACATGCGCTTCTGAGATTGCTGCGGCCTGTCCATCAACTGAAGGCGCCAGATATCCGGCCTTGGCGGACCCGTCATTGTTAACCGCCGTGCCCCGAATGATACCCCAGATGTGGTCGCCATCCTCAATTGCATCGGACAGACGACGCAGCACGACAGCGCCCGCACCCGACCCAAACACAGTGCCCTGCGCACGATGATCAAAGGCGTGGCAATGACCGTCAGGCGACAGAACCTCGCCCTCTTTGTAAACATAACCCCTATTATGAGGGAATTCGATCGTCGCGCCGCCAGCGATCGCCATATCGCACTCGCCTGTCAGCAACGCCTGCGTGGCATAGTGCGTTGCGACCAGCGACGTCGAGCACGCTGTCTGAACATTCACACTCGGCCCTTTCAGGTCGAATATGTGGCTGACGCGGGTCGACAAAAAGTCCTTGTCATTGCCGGTATGCCGTAAAAGGAACAATCCAACGTCATCAACCAGGTCCGGGTTCGAACAGACGTTGAAATAGAAATAGCTGCCCATCCCGCAGCCCGCGAACACTCCGATGGGACCAGGGAAATTCTCTGGCGGATGCCCTGCGTTTTCAAGGGCTTCCCATGCGACCTCCAAAAAATGGCGATGCTGGGGGTCCATGATCGCGGCTTCCTTGGGTGACAAACCAAAGAATTCCGCATCGAACTCCTCGAAATTTTCCAGTGGCGATGCATAAGGAACGTAGTCGGGCCGCTCCAGCAGGTGCGGAACTTCGCCATTCGCCAAAAGCTGCTCCTTGCTGAGGAACTGGAACGATTCCACCCCCTCACGCAAGTTGGTCCAAAAGGCATCTATCGAAGGCGCCTTCGGCAAGTGCGCGGCCATGCCAACGATTGCGATATCACCTTCCCTGGCAGAATTATTCACTGTTGAACCATCCATAAATTAACCGGTCTGAGTTTATGCGGCGTCACGAGGAATGCCAATGATACGACTGTGTAACCCCAGAAAATTAGGGGCTTGTTCATCTATTTCATCTTATCTGCATCTTTGTTGTCCACAGGGGTTCCCATAACAAATTTGATCGCGCGGTACGCTGCTTGGAAACACAGGGGTTTTTTCTTTCCTTATCTTTAAAACAGTTTCCGATATGCGCACAATCCAGCCCTCTATCGTCCATTGAATGGCAAAAATACGGCGATTCCTTGAAGCGCGGGCGTGATCACTCTTGTGAAATACTGCCATTAGATTTGGACAAATCTAAGACCAGAGTCATCCTTTGGGTAAGCTATCTGACAAAGTCGACTGCAAGAAGAATCGGCGGCGAAGCCGAAGGAGACCATCGCGAACGAAACAGGCCTAATCTTTAGTAACCGGTCGCCCGAACGACTACACCAATCGTTGCATACAGAATACCAACATCGGTTTTGAAGGTCAGATCGTTTGCGTACGAGGTGTCGAAATCTGCGCGGCTGGCAAAGGAACTCGCGTTACGCTCGGAAACCTGCCATGCGCCAGTCAGACCGGGGCGCAGCGAGAAATACGCCTTGCCCGGATACAGCTTTTGCTGCTCGGGCAGCATCGGTCGCGGGCCCACCAGGCTCATGTCGCCGATCAGAACATTCCAAAGCTGCGGCAACTCGTCCAAAGACGTCTTGCGGAGAAGCTGACCAAAGTGAGTGATCCGAGGATCATCTTTCAGCTTTTGCGTCTCTTCCCACTCGCGGCGCGCAACCGGGTTCTGCGCCAAGTACCCGTCCAGCATCGACTGGGCATTCGGGACCATGGTACGCAGCTTCCACATGGTGAAGATCCGGCCATCACGGCCAACCCTCCGTTGACCATAGAACGGGCTCGCTCCGTCCCGCGCAGCCAAAACCGCAAGGACAACGACAATCGGCAGCACGATGGGCAGAGCCAGAACAACAACAAAGACATCCAGCAGACGCTTGAAAAGTTTGTGGTACAGGCGCACCGACCCAAACGAGTCGCTTTTCGAGGAAAGAACTGCGCGATGCGCTCCGGTCTTTGCGGAAATATTGGTATCCTGAACAGACATACTTAACCTTTAAACCTTAAGCCTAAAATCGGCTTCACCACTAAACCTTGCTCAGAAGGGCCAAATACACGCCCCAACGCTACAGAAGCATACAACGAGCACGTAGTTAGCCCCTTCGTGTCGACGCTTCAATACTCAGTTTACACATATTTAACCCCCTTCTCAAAGTCGCAATCGCCGTACTTGACAAAATTCCGCCTCATTCTCGCTACAATTAGGCAGTGCGACCGCGATTGTTTATTACACCCTCAGAAGCTTCAATCTCAGGTTGAAAACCATATCGGACTGCTTGCTCTGGATTCAGTTCTAACGCACCTGATCTGCCGCCGTCAGTGAACTAGCGCACACCAACGCAAACAATTTTCCGACAAATTGATTCGCCGATTGCGCGGATCAGTCCAGCAAAGACTTGAGATAGTCGCCATAGGTAGATTTAGCGAATAGACGCACCCGTTCTCGCAGTGCAGCATCATCGATCCAGCCATTTGTCCATGCGATTTCTTCCAGACTGCCGGTCTGCAATCCCTGCCTGTCTGTCAGGGTGCGCACAAAGTTTCCGGCGTCCAGCAACGACCCATGGGTACCAGTATCCAGCCAGGCAAAACCCCGGCCCATGGTCTGAACGTCCAGCAAATCGTCCTGAAGATACATCTCCAACAGCGACGTGATCTCAAGCTCACCCCGTTCCGATGGCTGGACCTGCCGTGCGCGCGCAGGGGCATCCCCGTCCAGAAAATAGAGCCCGGTCAGGGCGTAATTCGATGGCGGCACCTTGGGTTTCTCGATAATGGCCCTGGCTTTGTTACCGTCAAAATCGACCACGCCGTACCGTTCGGGATCCGCGACGCGGTATGCGAAAACCGTCCCGCCTTTGTCCAGGGCATCAGCCTCGCGAAGTAGATCCGGCAAACCATGGCCAAAGAATATGTTGTCCCCAAGGATCATGGCAGATGGTGCCCCGGCCAAAAACTCCTCGGCCAGAGTATAAGCCTGAGCCAACCCGTCCGGAGAAGGCTGGGTGATCCATGTCAGTGACAACCCGTATTGGCTGCCGTCGCCAAGCAGGCTTTGAAACTGTTCCTGATCCTGCGGCGTTGTGATGACTGCAATCTCTCGAATATTTGAGAGCATGAGAACGCTCAGCGGATAAAAGATCATCGGTTTGTCGTATATCGGCAGCAGCTGCTTTGAGACCGACATCGTGATCGGGTAAAGCCGCGTGCCCGAGCCGCCGGCAAGAATGATACCTTTACGCTGCATGATCGTTCCTTTCGGTCTTCAGTTGCCTGAGGCTTTCAGCTCGGCCAACACGTCGGTCAAACCGACCCGCCAGTCGGGCTGGGCAATCGCGTAAACCTCACGAATCCGCGCACAATCCAAACGTGAGTTCAGCGGGCGTGCCACAGGAGTTGGATAGTCGGTTGTGGGGATGTCTTCGATTTGAACGGTCAGGCACGCCTGCCCCACGATTTCGCGTGCGAATTCAGCCCAACTGACATTCGGGGCTCCCGCGTAGTGGAAAACCCCGCCTTCAGCCCGCGCGCCACCTCTGGCGATCACCAGCAGCGCATCGGCAATATCTGCGGCAGGTGTTGGCCCTCCAACCTGATCGGCGACAATGGTCAATCTATCCCGCGTCTCAGCCAGTCGAAGGATCGTTTTAACAAAGTTCTTTCCATGCGCAGAAAATACCCAGCTTGTACGCAGGATCGCGTGCCAGCCCCCTGCCCCGGCCACCTGTCGTTCTCCGTCCAGCTTGGTCTGACCATAGACGCCCAACGGGCCGGTACGGTCCAGCGTGGTCCGTGGCTGAGACCCTGATCCGTCAAACACATAATCCGTGGAAACATGCAGAAACGGCAAACCACGATCGGCGGCAGCGCGGGCCATTGCGCCCGGTGCATCTGCATTGACCACCTGCGCCAGGGCACGATCATCTTCGGCAGCATCCACTGCAGTATAAGCCGCTGCGTTGATGACCACTGATGCATCGGTTTGCTGGACAAGATCGGCACAAGCCCCCGGATCAGCAAGATCCGCATCAGACCGACCAAGCGTCACAACCTCCACGCTGTGCGCATTCGCACGTCGGCGCAACTCGGTGGCAACCTGCCCGGTGCGACCAAATACAAGCGCCTTCATTTGGCGACCCCAAGGCGTTCACCGACACCAGTTCGCTGCAACAACGCGTTCAGCCAGTCGCCGTTGTCGAGATACCATTGAACCGTCTGATTCAATCCGGTCTGCGGAGTATAGGATGGACGCCAGTTCAACTCTTGCCTGATCCGGGTCGGATCAATCGCATAGCGCTGGTCATGGCCGGGCCGGTCGGTAACAAAGGTGATCAAATCGGCATAAGGAGCGCTCCCCGGCTTCAACCGATCAAGGATAGCGCACAACATCTTAACGAGGTCGAGATTGGTCATCTCATTCTCACCACCGATATTGTAACTGCGCCCCAACTCTCCCTTTTCCAGCACCAAAAGCAGAGCCTCGGCGTGGTCTTCAACGTGCAGCCAATCACGAATGTTATCCCCTGCCCCATAAATAGGAATGGGTCGACCAGACAGAGCGTTGAGGATCACCACCGGAATCAGCTTTTCCGGGAACTGATAGGGCCCGTAGTTGTTCGAGCAGTTGGTCATCACCACCGGCAGGCCATAAGTTTCGTGCCAAGCGCGCACCAGATGATCCGACCCCGCCTTTGAGGCCGAATAGGGCGAGTTTGGCTGATACGGGCTGTCTTCGGTGAAAAACCCCGTCTCTCCAAGCGATCCAAACACCTCATCCGTTGATATGTGGTGAAAACGGAAACTGTCGGGCCGCCCCGCCTCGATCCAGTAGGACCGCGCGGCCTCTAACAGAACATAGGTTCCTGTCACGTTTGTATCGATAAATGCGGCCGGACCATCGATCGAGCGATCGACATGGCTTTCTGCCGCAAGATGCATGATCGCATCCGGTCTGTGCTTTTTTAGGATTTCGGTCATCGTCGCAGCATCACGAATATCCGCTTTTTCAAACAAATATTTCGGCGACGAGGCCGCCGATGCAACATTGTCGAGACAGGCGGCATATGTCAGCGCATCGACGTTCACAACCGAATGACCATCCGCAATTGCGCGGCGTACCACCGCCGAACCGATAAAGCCAGCGCCACCTGTGACCAGAATTTTCATCAAATGACCTCAAACGAAAAAGGAGATACGATGTCGCGAAGCAGCGGAGCATCCTTGTCTTTTTCGGACAAAAGCGGCTGCGCAATCTCCAGCGGCCAACTGATCCCGACATCGGGATCGTCCCAACGCACTGCGCCTTCGGTCTCAGGTGCATAGGTATCCGAGCACTTGTAGATGATCTCAGTATCCGCCTCCAAAGTCATGAACCCATGTGCAAATCCGGCGGGCACCAACAGCATATTGCCGTTTTCAAAACTCAATTCCTCGCCCACCCAATGACCAAAGGTCGGTGAACCCTTGCGAATATCGACCGCCACGTCAAAAAAACGACCGCGTCCGCACCGCACCAGTTTGGCCTGCGCGCGCGGAGGCGACTGGAAATGCAGGCCGCGCACCGTGCCAACGGCGTCCGACAAAGAGTGATTGTCCTGAACGAATACTGTCTCGATACCCTGTGCCGAGAAGCTGTCCAGATTATAGGTTTCCTCAAAAAAGCCACGTTGATCGCCAAAGCGCTTGGGCGTGATGAGTTTAACATCCGAGATAGCAAGAGGCACTATTTTCATGGTCACAAACGTCTCAATCCGCGATAAGCGCGCTGTCTTCCAAATATATCAATACAAATCGTTTGTTTGCGCGACCTGCGATTTTGTCAACTTTGTTGCGACCGATTTCTGCCAAGCGGAGGTTCCTGCGCCACGAAATAGGCAGCCAAGCCATGTTCGATTGAAGCAATCGGCTGAACAATCGCCCCTCGCCACAGCTATTGATTACATTGTCAGCGAGCCGCGGCAGCGCAACAAAATCATTGAACCTGAACCGAACGGTTTATACCCTTGCCCTGCAGACACGCTCAGGAGACATCATGACCCAAGCCGCCACAATTCTTCGCACGGGCCGTAAATTTGATCAGGTCCTGCAAGGCGCGCGAGAGGTATTTATGGCGGACGGGTTTGAAGGTGCCAGCGTCGATGATATCGCGCGCGCCGCCGGGGTCTCGAAGGCGACGCTGTACAGTTATTTCCCCGACAAACGGCTTTTGTTCGTCGAAGTTGCGCAAACTGAATGCAGCAGGATGGCTGAACGTGTGATCTCGATGATCGATGAGACAAAGCCGGTGCGCGAGGTTTTGATGATCACCGCGACACAGCTGGCTAGTTTTTTGGTGTCAGAGTTTTCGCAGCAGGTCTTTCGTGTCTGCGTGGCCGAGCGTGAACGCTTCCCCGAACTTGGCAGATCGTTCTATGATGCGGGCCCCAGAAATGGACAGGAGCATATGGCGCGATACCTTGAAAAGGCGGTTGCCAAAGGCGAGTTGTCCATTGACGACGTGCAGGTCGCGGCAGCACAATTTTCAGAGCTGTGTAAAGTGCGGATCTGGAACAAGGCGGTTTTCGGGATTCAAGAGAAATTCACTCCTGAAGAAATCAATGAGGTCGCAATTCAGGCCGTTGATATGTTTCTGGCGCGCTACGGTGCCTGATATTTTGCCGACTGTAAGACTGGGTTACACAGATATCAGCCGCCCCCTCGAACAATTGGCAGATTGCGAAAAAGCTTAGCGTGCAAACCGGACGCGAAGCGCCTTCCACGTCAGATCGGGCATGATCAGAATGCATCGCCCATAGCGCGCAGCCAGCCTTTGCGGATTACTCAGCATCCGCCACACCCATTCCAGAGCAAGCTTTCTGACCCAAATGGGCGCCCGCGCCTGACTTCCTGCGATGAAGTCCAAACCCGCCCCAATGGACACAAATCCACACTGAGGTGCGAGTTCCAGGCCACGCGCCGCTAATATCTCCTGTTTCGGCGCGCCAAGCGCGAGAAAGCACAATCTTGCGCCAGACGTATGAATTGTTTCCAAATATCCAGTCACTTCGTCCCCGTCCGGGTCCAGGCCATATGGCGGAGCGATTCTCGCCACCACGCGTAAACCAGGATATAGGCGCATCAAACTTTCAGCCGCCGCGTTCAGAGTTTCCTCGGTCGCACCAAGCAACGCGACCGGCACATCATGCTTTGACGCCAGACTGGCAAGTGGCGCAATCAGATCGGATCCTGGCATCAATTCGATCGACCGGCCTGCCAGTCGGGATAGCCAGACAATCGGGTTTCCATCTGCAACCACATGGCTATGCGACTTGTAGGCCTCTAGAAACCTAGGCATCTGTCGCATCTTAACGATGTGATCCAGATTTAACGTAGCAAGCGTGAAGCCTTGCCCCTTTTGCCAGAAACCCGCCACGCTATCTAATAGCTCGGTCTTTGTGGGGTGGCTGATCAAGGCCAGGAATTCCGGCTCGGTCAGTGGTTGGGAATTAGTCATGTCCTGATCGCAATTAACAAAACCAAATCAACTTGAAAATCATGATACCTCATTGCTCGCTCAGCCATATGAGAATGTCCATATAGGCAATCTGCGTTTGCATACTCAAAGCCCACTTCACAACAAAAGCAATTTTCCGATTAACGATGGCATCAATATGGCGCGCCCAAGGCCTGAACCCCACGCGCAAGAGCAATCAGGTCGAACTGACCAGTTTTGAAACAGATCAATCACCTGATTCCCTTGCAATTTTAATCTTTCTTAAACTAAAGGCGGAATTAACTGCCTTAGATTCGCCTCAAATGCTCGTTTACACCGCCTCTTCGGCGGATTTTTGAACCCTCTCGGCAATGTCCCGCCTGCTTTTCAGGCGCTGATCTTATCAGGTTGCCGGTAATTATGGCCCTGAGTATCTGAGTTAGCAGGGATGGTTAAATTAGTTTTTCGGTAAAAAAGTCGATCTGAACTCTCGTGGCCAAAAGGCCGCGGGCAAGGAAAATAGGCCAAAACTAAGCGACGAGCAGAATGATCAACTCACACGAAACAATACCCGCAGGAGCGGCGGTATTGGCGTTTGCGCCGACCATAACTCCGCCAAGAAGCCCAGGTTTCGCCACAAACTTGCCCTTCGGCCAGAAACGCGCCGCAGTTTTGCCCACCTGTAAATCTACAACCTAACTCGCCACCACAACCATTGGAGCCCTTCCAGGCTTCAGCCACGCACACCAAGGATCACGTCATGAGCAGTATTGACACTCGGAACTTTGGGATTCCGCCTGAAGGTTTAGGCTTTGTTGCCCAGTACTTCATTTTGCCTCAGTCAGTATCGAGCCTTGCTGAAATCGACTTCGAAACGACGCCGGATGCAGTCGAGATTGTTTCAGAACTCAACATCGAAAGATCTAACGACCCATTTTGGGAAAATGGCGTTCTGGACTCGTTTGCCGCGATCTATACCGGCAACCTGAATGTATCCGAAGCCGGAACATACACTTTTTATCTGACGTCGGATGATGGGTCGGCGTTGTACATCGACGGTCAGCGCGTCATCAACAACGACGGCAATCACGCTGATGTCCTTATTCCAGTGACTGTCGATCTTGAGGCTGGCGCGCATGAGGTGGAGATCCGCTATTTCGAAAGCGGTGGCGTACAGACTTTGAAACTTGAATGGGCTGGCCCAGACACGGATGGAGAAACCAGATTGGTTTCCTCGGATGTTGTGGATTATGCAGCCCTAGGACCATCGGATGCAGATGACGGAGCCGCAGAGACCGCTGCCGACACCGCCCGCGCAGATGACACATCTGGTGCGATTTCAGCCGCGGCTGCTGGGTTGTCTGCCAAATTTTTCCAAATCAAAAGAGGCGTGTCCGAACTGGACGATATCGACTTTGAAGCTGAACCCGCCGCCGAGGAAATTCTGACCGAGGTCAACTTTGAACGCAGCAAAAATCCCTGGTGGACGGACGGCCCTCGCAACCGTTTCGCTGCCGAAATCACGGGACAGCTGAACGTTGAAACTGCTGGTGAATATACTTTTTACCTGACCTCAGACGATGGGTCGGCGCTGTATATCGACGGTGAAAGAGTCATCAATAACGACGGACGCCACAGCAGCAGGCTGCTGACGGTTACTCTCGACCTCGAGGCCGGAGCCCATGATATTGAACTGCGCTATTTCGAATATCGCGGCGCGCAAACCCTTGTTTTGGAATGGGCTGGCCCGGACACCGACGGGAACCGGGAGACCATCAGCGGAGACAGCCTGAGCCATCCGGACCCCGATGCGGATGCTGGCGCGGACGATACTGACCAAGGTGATTCCGGGTCAGATGACAACACCGATCATGACGGGCATGGCGATTCCGGGTCGGGCGATACCGACGATACAACCGGCTCCGACGATAGCGGATCTGAAGATGACGCCGACGGCGGCGATGCAGAGCCCGACGCTGGATCAGACGACGGCTCTGACCACGGCGGACACGACGGAACCGATTCTGGCAACACAGATTCAGGTGATCAGGGCGATTCTGGCGACTCTGGGTCGGATGACGGGACAGATCACGGCGGGCACGATGGAACGGACTCCGGTGATGACACCGACCACGGCGGACATGACGGGTCGGACACCGGTGACGGCACCGACAACGGTGGAAATGACGGAGCAGACTCCGGCGATGATACCGACCATGGCGGGCATGACGGGTCGGATTCAGGTGATGACACCGATCACGGTGGGCATGATGATCAAACGACCCACCGCTCGGGCCTTATGGCACAGTTCTTCGCCCTGTCGCACGAGGCAATGAGCCTTGGAGAGATTGATTTCAATGCAACGCCTGATTCCGTTGCGGTGGTTTCGGACCTCGATATCGAAAACTCCTACGATCCGTTCTGGGACGGCGGCCCGACCGAGCATTTTGCCGCGCGTTACACCGGTAAGTTGAACGTCCAAACCGCCGGTCTGTATACGATCTACCTGACCTCTGACGACGGCTCGGCGCTCTACCTGAATGGACAGCGTGTCATCAACAACGATGGTGCACACGGCAATGTAATGGTGCCAGTCACGCTAGAGCTGGCAGCCGGCGAGCACGACCTCGAACTGCTTTACTTCGAACTTTGGGGCGGCCAGACCGTCAGGTTGGAATGGAGCGGCCCTGATACAAATGGGGCACGTACCCTTATTGATGGCGAAAGTCTGAGCCATTCGGCAGATGGCGATAACACCGATCATGGCGGGCACGATGGTTCGGATTCCGGTGATGACACCGATCACGGTGGACATGACGGTTCGGACTCTGGCGATGGCACCGATCACGATGGACATGACGGTTCAGACTCCGGCGATGGCACCGATCACGGTGGACATGATGGGTCTGACTCCGGCGATGATACCGATCACGGTGGACATGACGGATCAGACTCCGGCGATGGCACCGATCACGGTGGACATGACGGTTCAGACTCCGGCGATGGCACAGATCACGGTGGACATGATGGGTCGGACTCCGGCGATGATACCGACCATGGCGGACATGACGGATCGGACTCCGGCGATGGCACCGATCACGGTGGACATGATGGATCGGACTCTGGAGACAACACCGACCACGGCGGGCATGGCGGGCATGGTGACTCGGATGAGGTTGACCATGGCGGTGCCAACATTCCCGGCACCATTCCTGAGCCCACAAGCCCTGACGAAATAGACGCATTTGTCGCGGCGGTAATGGCCGAACCAAACGCACATGCCCACGGCAATGACAGCAGTATGGCCACGGAACATGGTCAATTGCTTGACCTCGTTCCCCGCTCGGAAGCGACGCATGTTGCCGTTTCGGATGGTGACTGGTTCGATCCCAACACTTGGCACGAAGGCCGCATACCGGACGCGGGTGCAAACGTTCTAATTCCAAAGAACATCGCTGTCACTTACGACGGGGTCAGCGACGCCTCGCTCTTTACTGTAAGGGTCGATGGAGAGCTTTCCTTTGCGCCCGATGTCGACACCCGAATGGTCGTCGATACCCTGGTCGTCGATACATCGGGCCGCCTGGAGATCGGGACGGAAGAAGACCCGATTGCCGCCAATGTGAATGCTGAAATCGTGATCGCAAACAATGGCGATATCGATGTCAGCTGGGATCCGTCCCTGTTGTCGCGCGGCGTGATCTCTCATGGTCAGGTCGAAATCCATGGCGCTGAAAAAACCTCGTTCCTGAGAGTGTCAGAAGCGCCAATGACGGGCGACACGACCATGTCTCTGCAAGAGATACCGGATGGTTGGCAGGTCGGCGACACGTTGGTGCTGACTGGAACTCATCAGCGAGGCCACACCAGCACCGGGGCTGGCTATCTTGAAACTGAAGATGAAGAGATCGTCATCACCGCGATCAACGGCAATCAGATCACTTTCGAACCCCCCTTGGATCATGATCACGATACACCTCGTGATGATCTGTTTGCCTATGTCGCGAACATGTCGCGCAACATCACCTTCTCAAGCGAAGATGGTGAGGCGACCGCAACGCACCACCGCGGCCATGTCATGTTCATGCACAATGACGATGTCGATGTACGCTATGCGGCCTTCGAAGATCTTGGCCGTACCGACAAGTCGATTCCGGCCGCGTTGAGCACTGCGGATCTGACATCTGTCCAGCCAGACAGCAATGTTCAGGGCCGTTATTCGTTCCACTTCCACAGAACCGGAACCGAAGATCAAAGCAACCCGGCGATGGCGGTCGGCAACACCGTTGACGGTTCGCCGGGTTGGGGCTTTGTGCACCATTCGAGCAACGCGAACTTCTATGACAACGTTGCTTTCGATGTATTCGGCGCAGCGTTTGTTGCCGAAGCAGGTGACGAGACCGGATCCTGGGTTCGCAACATGGCGATCCGGGCCGAAGGAACAGCTTGGGGCGATTGGGAAGTGAAAAACACCCAGCGTGTCCAATCTCAGGACACAGGCCATACCGGCGACGGCTTCTTCTTTGCCGGTCGTCTGGTCGAGGCTGCGGAAAACGTCGCCGCGAATACAAACAATGGCTTTGTTTGGATGATGCGCAACAACAAGGCGGATCCGCTGTCTGAAAACCTCGATCATCCTGAGATCGCGCGCGGCACCGAGACCATCCAGAACAACTTTGCTCCCATTCAGGGTTTCCGCGACAACGAGGCTTTTGGCACCAATACCGGCATCACGGTCATCAAGAACTTTGCACCGCAGATGCAACATGATCAGCGCTCGGTCTTTGATGGGTTCCTGAACTGGGAAACCGCCATGGGCGCGAACATCACTTACACCGCGCACTATACGCTGCTGGACTTTGATCTGATCAATACCCGCGAGCGCATCGGGGATGTAAGGCACACAGGTGTTGACTTTGGCTCGAACACCTATGATCTGGTGATCAACGGACTGAGAGTGGAAGGCTTTGACGAAGGTATCGACCTGCTGCCAGAGTTCACGCACGGAATGTCTGATAGCGATATTCGCCACGTTATCATCGACTTCGAAGGTATCAATAACGGAACTGACTTGCAGGGCTATGATCCCAGCATCCACCAGCTTCTGACATCCGATGACCTGACACAGGGACGTCTGCAGTTCACCCATAACGGTGACACCACTCTGAGACCGTATGAGAACTTCAACCTCGACGGAACCATCACGGATTCGATCGGAACCATCAGCCGGGACTTCGAGATCGAGCCCCTGCAGATCGACTTCTACTGGAACATCATTCCGATGCTTCAGCAGGACGGGTACTACCGTACGCAGGACGGGCAAAATGTGATGTTGATCGACGATTTCATTACGGACCGGGCAACCGGCGAAATGATGAAAATCACGCATGTAATCACGTTGGATATGCCCCAGTCGCAGGTCGATGATTTTGCCAACGGCAACTACAATGGAATCATCGATCTGGACAGCGGCGCGCCAATTGCACGGGACGACAGTTTCAGGACCAACAACGACCAGCAAATTCTGATCGATGTTCTTGCCAACGACACCGACTTTGAAAACGACGTCCTGACTGTCAACGGTTTCACCGATCCCGACAACGGCGACGTCTACATGCAGGACGACGGGCGGTTGCTGTACGATCCGCATCATGGCTATGAAGGTACGGACAGTTTTACCTACTGGGTCACTGACGAGAACGGGCAATTGTCCGAAGCCACGGTGACGGTCGAAGTCTTCGATCTGTAAAACTCTCTTCGGGCGGTCGTTTTTTCGGCCGCCCGACTCCGTTTTATGAGTGTCGATAATCGACATCGCTGAATACTTGGTCCAGTCACTCAAAAAACACGCCAACTGACTATCGCCTTCGCGATTTAAGATCGACCGATCGACACGCTCAAGATCGGGGATCCAGTCAACTAGGATCAAATTTGCCTCACCCGTGAAATCGCGCGCGATTCCGGCAAAGTATCGCCGGTGACGGGCAGTACTTTGCCAATATTCGCATAAATAGACGTTAACCAACTGTTCAACTTTTGGGTGTCTTATGCTAATCTCAAGCTTGAGCTATTGCGCGGCAAAATGTCTAAGGGCAAATCGGTGATCGGATCTCTCTTCCTGGGTATTCTTTTTGGCTTGCTATCCGGCGTCTCGTTAATGCTGACCGGGCATGGAATACTGATTGCTTTCCTTGTTTACGCAATTGTAGGAGTTGCCGTCACCGTACTTGTACCAATAGTACAGAACGTAGTTTTCGGCGCCAAGAAAAGCAGCGCCCAAAATGCTGAACTTACCCACTGATACCGCGTGCAACTCAACTTCTTTACGAGCGTTAAACTCTCTCTTTAGTTGTTTTGACGAACGGATTTTGTTGCCATGTGACGCACCAAAATCTGACTTCAACTTGTCACAGCAACTTATGTCTTGGCTACCGTGACCGCGCGAAGCCGGAGGCTCGGTGCCTTCTGAATTAGGCCAAGAAATCCATCTACAATCGCCCCGCAGGGGCTGATCTTTCACATATGCAGCACGCCGTTCCAGAAAACTTGGAACTATGTGGTCGGTCGACTGCAGCGTTTATAGCGCTGGCACAAGCGTCAGGTGTCATGGCTTTCGGCCAAGACCAACAAAGCCGACCAAATAGCGCACTAAAACACTGCCAAACCTTGCAGCGCTCGCGATCCGTGCTACCACTTGGCGATGGCCGATATCTTTTTGCGCACTCTGCCTTTTTTTGCGATCATCGGCCTGGGGTACTGGGCCGGTCGCAGCCGGTTTTTCACCGCCGAAGCAACGGCTTATCTGACTAAATTCGTGTTCTTTTTTGCGCTCTCCGCGATGCTCTTCCGGTTTGCGGCTACACTTCCGTTCGCCGAGATTTTCAACGGTAGGCTTGTCTTGGGATATCTTCTGGGGACTGTCACCGTCTACCTGCTGGCAACGCTGATCGCCCGGTTTCGGGGGCTGGATACCCCGACCGCCGCCATCGAAGCGCAATGTGCCGCCATCGGAAATGTCGGCTTTCTGGGCCTGCCGATGCTGTCCCTGTTGTTTACCGAGGCTGCAATAGGACCAGTCATGCTGGTCCTCACCGTTGATCTGGTGGTGTTTTCGTCTCTGATCGTGATCTTGATAAACGGCGGTCGCGATGGTCGCTTGGCTGTTGGCACCTTTCGCTTGATCGGAATGGGTCTGCTCAGGAATCCCATGATCCTGTCGATCTCTGCCGGCCTGATCTGGTCGGCCTTGCAAATACCGGTTCCCGGGCCGTTAAATGATTTCCTGACTATCCTCGGAGGGGCCGCTACTCCGGGTGCGCTATTTGCAATTGGAGCGTCACTGGCCAGCAAATCCGCCGAACGTGTTCAAATCGCCGCTTGGTTAAGTTTCTGCAAGCTAGTATTGCATCCTCTGTTCGTTGCCATAGCTCTGATCTGGATCATCCCGATTGACGCTTTTCCGGCCTCGTTGGCGATTGCCGCAGCAGCCCTGCCCGTCGCTGGCAACGTCTATATGCTGGCGGCCTACTATAATGTCGCACCTCATCGGGCTTCGGCCGCTATTCTGCTATCTACCATTGCCAGTATACTCAGCGTGCCGCTGGTCATTGCCTGGGTCGGGTCTGTCTGATCCGTGTTCGGCTAAAAATACATCTCGACATGAGGAGCGATGACTTTACGCATCGCCTTTGTGAGGTTAGCCATGTCGCAAATCAAACGTAAGGAAAAAGCCAGATGGAAACCCTTTCGGAAAACGCCTGTTTCGGAGGCGTGCAGGGCGTCTACCGCCACACCTCGTCCGCGTGCCAATGCGACATGACCTTTGGGCTGTTTTTGCCAGCCGAGGCCAAGGACGGCCCGGTTCCCGTTCTGTGGTATCTGTCAGGTCTGACTTGCACCCACGAAAACGCCATGACCAAAGCTGGGGCGCAGGCATGGGCAGCAGAACAGGGCATTGCCGTGGTATTTCCCGACACCTCGCCACGTGGCGAAGGGGTCGCCGATCATGAGGACTATGATCTGGGCCAAGGTGCCGGGTTTTATGTGAACGCAACGCAATCACCATGGGCCCCTCATTTCAACATGTGGGACTATGTGGCCGAGGAACTGCCAGCGCTGCTGCTGGAGAATTTCGCCATTGACGGCGACCGTCAGGCGATCACCGGGCATTCGATGGGCGGCCATGGCGCGTTGACGCTGGCAATGAACCTGCCGGGGCGGTTCCGGTCTGTGTCGGCCTTTGCGCCCATCTCGAACCCCACCGGGGCTGATTGGGGGCGCAAGCAATTGTCAGCCTATCTGGGGGATGACGAAGCGGCTTGGTCAATGCACGATGCCTCGCTGATGATGAGGGAAAAAGGCTTTGATGGCCCGATCCTGATCGACACCGGTGCAAGTGATCAGTTCATCGACCTGCTGCGCCCCGAAGCGCTGGCGCAGGCTATCGCGGAACGCCGCCAACAGGCCATATTCCGACTTCAGCCCGGCTATGACCACTCGTATTTCTTCGTTTCCACCTTCATGGAAGACCACATCACATTCCACGCCGAAGCGCTGTACGGAGACTGAGGTATGAGCGAATACGACTACGACCTGATCATCATCGGCTCAGGGCCATCGGGGCGTTCCGCTGCGATTCAGGCGGGCAAGCTGCAGCGGCGCGTTCTGGTGATCGACCGCAAAGACCGTTTGGGCGGTGTTTCTGTTCATACAGGCACCATCCCGTCCAAAACTTTGCGCGAAACCGTACTGAACCTTTCGGGCTGGCGCGAGCGCAGCTTTTATGGCCGGTCATATCGCGTCAAGGATCAGATCCGGGCCGAGGATCTCAAGGCGCGCCTGCATATGACGCTGGATCACGAGGTTGACGTGCTTGAACATCAGTTCAACCGCAACCATGTCGAGACACTGAACGGTCTGGCAAAATTTGTCGGCCCACATGAGATCGAGGTCGCCACCGACGCGGGTGAGACTACACGCCTGACCGCAGCCAAGTTCCTGATTGCCACGGGCACGAAAACCTACCGGCCGGACTATGTGCCATTCAACGGCAAAACCGTTGTAGATGGCGATGACTTTCTGGAAATGGCCGAGATTCCGCGCTCGCTGGTGGTGATCGGCGCAGGTGTGATTGGTGTGGAATACGCCACCATGTTTTCTGCTCTGGATGTACGGGTCACGCTGATCGAGCCGCGCGATACGTTCCTAGACTTCATCGACAGCCGTCTGATTCATGAGTTTACCCACCAGATCCGCGAAAACGGCGTCGACCTGCGCCTCGGTTCAGCTGTGGAAAAAATCGAGGATGCCGGGGGCCATGTCGAGGTTAGCCTTGAGAACGGCCGCCATGTCCGGGCCGAGATGTTGCTGTTTGCCGCCGGTCGTATGGGTGCGACTTCGGCCCTGAATCTGGACGCGGTTGGGCTAAAAACCGACCACCGCAACCGCATTGAAGTCGATCGCAAGACCTATCAGACCGCCGTGCCGCACATCTATGCCACCGGCGACGTGATCGGGCATCCTTCGCTGGCGTCGACCTCGCTGCAACAAGGCAGGGTCGCCGCCTGTCATGCGCTGGAAACCCCGACGCTGCCCGAAAGCCCGTGGTACCCCTATGGCATCTATTCGGTGCCCGAAATTTCAACCTGCGGCATGTCCGAAGAGGAATTGCAGGAACGCGGCATTCCCTATGAGGTCGGCGTGGCGCGGTTTCGCGAAACCTCGCGCGGACACATCATGGGGCTGGAACATGGGATGCTGAAGATGCTGTTCTCGCTAAAGACCCGCAGGGTGTTAGGCGTACAGATCGTGGGTGAAGGTGCAACCGAATTGATCCACATCGCGCAGGCGGTGCTGAACCTGAAAGGCACGGTGGACTACTTCGTCCAGAATACGTTCAACTATCCAACACTGGCCGAGGCCTACAAGATCGCCGGGCTGGATGCTTTCAACCGGATGCCAATACCCGACGAGTTCAAAGTGCGCAAAAAGCAGGCCAAAAAAGCGTGACGACGATATTCGTCGATGGCGACGCCTGCCCGGTCAAGGCCGAGGTCGAGCGCGTCGCGACCCGGCACAAGGTGCCCATGGCGCTGGTCTCGAACGGCGGCCTCAGGCCATCGGCCAACCCGCTTGTGCAGATTGTCGTCGTGGCAGAGGGCGCGGACGAGGCCGACAAATGGATCGCCGAACGCTGCGGACCAGGTGATGTGGTGGTTACATCCGACATTCCGCTTGCGGCCAAATGCGTCGAGGCCGGTGCCCGCGTGCTGCGCCCGAATGGCGAAGCATTTACTGCGGCCAACATAGGACAACAACTTGCAATGCGCGATCTGATGGCAGATTTGCGGGCGGCCAATCCCTTGGGTGCGGGCGGCGGTGGGAAACCCTTTGGCAAGGCTGACCGATCAAGGTTTCTGGACGCGCTGGAGCGTGAATTGCGCACCGCCAAACGAACCTAGCGCTCGCACCGTTCAGCGTTACGCACAGCGTTTGCGACTTGAACTCTCACGTCGCGCTTGGTTCAGTCGGGGCCCGCAGGAAACTGAAAGACAGGATCATCACATGTCCATCGAAGCCGTCATTTTCGACATCGGAAACGTCCTGATCGAATGGCAACCCGAACGTTATTATGACCGCGTGATCGGAGAGGACCGTCGCCGCGCAATGTTTTCCGAGGTCGACCTGCACGGCATGAACGATCTGGTCGATCAGGGGCATCACTTTACTGATACGATCTATGCATGGGCCGAAAAATACCCTGAATGGCGGGACGAAATTCGCATGTGGCACGACAATTGGATCGAGATGGCCGCACCAGCCATTCCGCACTCGGTGCGCTTGCTGCGAGCGTTGCGCACAAACGGCGTACAGGTTTTTGCGCTGACTAATTTCGGGGTGCAAAATTTTGACTATGCAACAACCGTTTACCCCTTTCTAAACGAGTTTGACCGGCAATACGTTTCCGGCCGCATGAAAACGGTCAAACCCCACCCCCCGATTTATGAAATGGTCGAGGCCGATTGTGGGTTCGCTCCGTCGACCCTGTTGTTTGCCGATGACCGGATCGAAAATATCGACGCAGCCCGGGCCCGGGGATGGCAGACCCATCACTTTACAGATACCCAAGGTTGGGCAGATCGACTGGTGAACGAAGGGCTATTGCAGCCGGAGCAAGCGGTTTGATCTATGCGGCAGTTGGCGTAGCGCTCCGGTTCTCGCGGATCGGCAGATGGACAACTGCGCTGAAAGCTCCGATGGCCACGCCAAGCCACCAGACCATGGTATAGTCGCCATAATGGTCATACATCCGACCGCCCAGCCAGACGCCGAGGAAACTGCCGACCTGATGGCTAAGAAAAATGATCCCGTAAAGCGTGCCCATATAGCGCAAACCGAAAAGATGGGCGACAAGACCGGATGTCAGCGGCACGGTCGCCAACCATAGCGAACCCATGACCAGCGAGAAAACGATTACCGTGAAAGGTGTGATCGGAAACAGGATAAACAACGCGGCAGCCAGGGTCCGGCCTGTATAGACAACGGCCAGCAGGAATTTCTTGGGAAAGTGGTTGCCGGCCCAACCTGCCAGTAGTGTGCCACCAATGTTTGCAAATCCTATCAGAGAGATCGCGATTGCCCCAAGCGCCGACGTCGTTGTGATCCCGATGGAATGCAAAACACCGCCGGGTTGGATAGGGCCGCACATTTCGGTCACAAAGGCCGGGAAATGCGCCGTGATAAAGCCCAGTTGATAGCCGCAGCTGAAAAAGCCCACAAAGATCAGCGCATAGGACGGATCACGCAGGGCTTTCCCCAGGATTTTCGCCATACTGTCCTGTAGCTCGACCTTGTTAACCGGTTGTGGCGCACGCATGAAAGGCAGCGTCAGAACGAGCGCCAGAATGGCAACGGCAAACAAGATGAATACCTGCTGCCAGGGCAAGAAGCTCAGCAGCCATTCCGCCGTGGGCGCTCCGATCACCTGACCGAAGCTGCCGGCCGCAGTGACAATCGCCAAAGACATAGACCTGTTTTCATCCGATGAGGCACGACCGACCACCGCCAAAACCACGCCAAAGCCGGTTCCGGCAATTCCAAAACCAACAAGCCACGCGTACATCTGATGCTCAAAGGGCGTGACAGACCAGGCCGACAGGACCATACCAGCCGCATAGGTCAGCGCGCCCAGCACAATGGCGCGGCGGTCGCCCAGTTTTTCTGAGATCGCACCGAAAATCGGTTGCCCGATTCCCCATGCCAGATTCTGGATCGCGATTGCCATCGAAAAGTCGGTTCGCAGCCACCCGAACTCATCCGCAATAGGGATTTGAAACACGCCAAAGGATGCCCGAACCGCAAAGCTCACGGTGATAATGACGCAGCTTACGATCAGTATAGGATTTAACAGGCGCGCAGATTGCGACATCACAACTCTCGGAAATTTTCGGTCGGAGAGTAACCGTTCGGATCAAACCGTCAATTCAGGAGTTTTGAGGACCCGGATCAGCAAATTTGATGCCTGAGGAAAAAGCTTGCTTTTCAACGAGGAATCGGGGCGCTATGGCTCGGGTATGATGGATCTGACTTCGCTTTACGAAGCGCGCATTGCAAATGGCTCGCTGACCCGCGATGACGCGCAAGAGGCGGTCTTACCCCATTTCGACCGGATCCATGCGGCATTGGCTCAGCCGGTCAAGCGCGGTTTTTTCCGCAAACCCCCTCCTGCGCCTCAGGGGCTTTACCTGTGGGGCGGTGTCGGGCGCGGCAAGTCGATGCTGATGGACATGTTTGTGGAAACGCTGGGCGACATACCGGCACGGCGGGTCCATTTCCACGCTTTCATGCAGGAAATCCACGCAGGACTGCACAAGGCACGCGAGGACGGTGTCGAAGACGCTCTTGCCCCTGTGGCCGAACAGGTGATTCAATCCGCCCGTCTGCTGGCCTTTGACGAAATGCAGATCACCGACATCACCGATGCCATGATCGTTGGACGCCTGTTCGACATGCTTCATGCGGGTGGCGTTACCGTGGTCACCACATCGAACCGGCATCCGGATGAGTTGTACAAGGATGGTCTGAATCGCCAATTGTTCCTGCCATTCATCCATCATATCAAAGAGCAGCTACAGATCTGGGAACTGGTCTCACCCACCGATTACAGACAGAACAGGCTTGAAGGCTCGCCTGTTTACTTCACGCCCATCGGTCCGGAGGCCCGAGAAAAAATCCGGGCCGTTTGGACCGATCTGTCCGGCGGGCCGGCGACCCCTCTGACGTTAAAGGTGAAGGGTCGAGAGGTTGTGCTGCCGGCTTTTCGCAACGGCGTTGGGCGGGCTTCGTTTTATGACCTCTGCGGGCGAATGCTGGGCCCCGGAGATTATCTCGCCATTGCGGAATCCCTGAAAGTGCTGGTGCTTGAGGATATCCCGCGCCTGTCGCGCAACAATTTCAACGAAGCCAAGCGGTTCGTCACGCTGATTGACGCGCTGTATGAGGCCAGGGTCCGTCTGGTTTGTTCCGCTGCGGCCGAACCCGAAATGCTGTATGTCGAAGGTGAAGGGACGTTTGAATTTGAGCGTACCGCTTCGCGTCTGCGTGAGATGCAAGGTCAGGATTGGGGGCAGTAGGGGGCTCTGCCCCCGTCGCCTTTGGCGACTCCCCCGGGATATTTTTGGATAGATGAAGCCCTAGCGATTTTCACGCAGGATATTGCCCGCAAGGTAGAGCGATCCGCAGATCAGCACGCGGGCTTGCGGGTCATTTGTTGTGATGGCGCTCAGGGCCTCATCAACGCTGCTTGCGGTTGAGGCTGGCAGGTTGACCTGTGCAGCGGCGGTGGCTGTGTCTTCCGCGCTGAGGGTATTGGCCTCGCCCGGAATCGAGACGGCGGTCAGCGTAGCGGCTTGCCTGGCCAGAGGCGCAAGGTAGCCGGTGACATCCTTGGTGTTGAGCATCCCGCAAATCATGTGGGTCGGCTTTTGCGGCAGTTTTGCCAATACATCCGCCAGAGCGATACCGGCGGCAGCATTGTGGCCGCCGTCCAACCACAGTTCAGCCTGTGGGGCCTGATCGATCAGCGGGCCCGCTTTCAGGCGCTGCATCCGGGCAGGCCATTCGGCCTTGGTGACTGCGGCCTCATAAGCGGTATCGCCCATCTGCAGGTGGCGCAGGACAGCAAGGGCAGCTCCGGCGTTCTGGATCTGGTGTGCGCCCAGCAGGTTCGGTAACGGCAGATCGCGCAGGCCGGTTTCATCCTGATAGACAAGGCGGCCGTTTTCTTCGTGCACATGCCAGTGCTGACCGCAAACCATCAGGGGTGCGCCAAGGCGGGCGGCAGTGTATTCAATCACCTCCAGCGCCTCATCTTCCTGCGGGCCGACGATGCAGGGCACACCGGGCTTGATAATTCCCGCCTTTTCAGCAGCGATTTTGCCCAGAGTGTTGCCCAGGAATTGTTCGTGGTCGATCGAGATCGGAGTGATCACTGTCACTGCGGGCCGTTCGACCACGTTGGTTGCGTCAAGACGTCCGCCCAAACCCACCTCGAGCAGCGTGTAGTCAGCTTTGGTGCGCGCAAAGGCGAGCAGGGCGGCGCAGGTGGTGATCTCGAAATAGGTGATATTCTCGCCACCATTGGCGGCGTAGCATTCATCCAGCACCTTCGTCAGATCAGGTTCCGAGATCAACTCTCCGGCCAGTCGAATACGTTCGTGAAACCGTGCCAGATGGGGCGAGGTATAGGCGTGCGCCAAGCGCCCTGCCCCCTCGAGCCCGGCGCGGATCATCGCCTGGGTCGAGCCCTTGCCATTTGTCCCGGCGATATGGATCACCGGTGGCATGTTGAGCTGCGGATTGTCGAGGGCCCCCAGCAAACGCCAGACACGATCCAACGTCAGGTCAATGATCTTGGGGTGCAGCGCCATCATCCGGTCAAGGATGACGTCCGACGACTGGCTTGTCATTTCTCGTCCGAGCCTTCTGCCGACGCCTCGGCGGCCGCTTCCGGTTCAGGCGCGGGCAAATCTCCCCGAACAGCCGGAGGCTGATCCATCAGCATCCGCGTGATCGTGATCAGTTCCTCTCGCATTTCAGTGCGTTTGGTCACCCGATCCAGCATCCCGTGATCCAGCAGATACTCGGCCCGCTGGAAACCTTCGGGCAGCTTCTCGCGAATGGTCTGTTCGATCACGCGTGGCCCGGCAAAACAGATCAAGGCATTGGGTTCCGAGATATGAATGTCACCCAACATGGCATAAGACGCCGTAACGCCGCCCGTGGTCGGATGGGTCAGCACGACGATATAGGGCAGTTTCGCCTCTTTCAGCATTTCAACCGCCACCGTCGTGCGCGGCATCTGCATCAGACTCAGGATGCCTTCCTGCATCCGTGCCCCACCCGCCGCCGAGAACAGGATCAGTGGGCGCTTCAGCTTCACCGCCTCTTGCGCGGCGGCGATGATGGCGTTTCCAACATACATGCCCATCGACCCGCCCATGAACGAGAAATCCTGCGCCGCAGCTACAATGGGCGTGCGCCCGATCTCGCCCGAGGCGACCAGCATCGCCTCTTTCTCGCCGGTTTTCTTCTGCGCGGCTTTCATCCGATCGGGATATTTCTTCTGATCACGGAACTGCAGCGGATCGTCCTTGGGCGCAGGAACCGCCACTTCGGTAAAGATACCACCATCGAACAGATGCCCGAACCGGTCACGCGGCGTGATCGCCATATGGTGGTCACACTGGGTGCAGACGTTCTGGTTTTCCGCCAACTCGCGGTGAAACAGCATCGTCCCGCATTCATCGCATTTGTGCCACAGGTTTTCAGGCACTTCCCGGCGCGAGAAGATCGAGTTGATCCGGGGGCGGACGTAATTTGTGATCCAGTTCATGTCGGAACCTTGCTGATGCGGTGTTGACGTCAAATAAGACGCCGACGCAGGAAATGCAATCAGCGCCTGAGCGCAAGCCGCGCTGTTAACCACGCCACGATCATCAAAGCAAAATCAACATAGAGCCACCGGCGCAGCAATTCCGTATCCGACGACTCATATGGCAGATGAAAGAGCGCCAATCCGCCAAGGTTGTCTGGCAGCGAAAAAAGCAGCAAGGCAGAGGCGTTATTGAAGAAATGCAAGGCGATAGCCGGACCAAGTGTGCCTGACCGGGCCGTCAGGTCGGCGGTTAGTACCGCAAAAACTCCGGCCCAGATCGCGATCAGAACCGCATTGTCACCAGCCGTTGCCGGGGCATAGTGGCCCAGAGCGAACAGCACTGCTGGCAGGCCCATCCATATCAGCCCCGAGCGAAACCGGGCGGCAAGGCTTTGTTGCAGAAATCCCCTGAACAGAATCTCTTCGGCGCTGGTCTGAATCAGGACTGCCCCGACCGAAAGCGGCAACCACAATAGCCACACCTGCAAGGGTAGATTTGGCTTTAGTGGCGCGCCCATATCGTATGGCGGCAGGGCGATCAGGATCAAACCCAGAACAATCAGCGACATTGAAACACGCCAGAATTGCCTGAACGCCATCGGGGACGGACCGATGACCGACATAAGTGCCCGGTGTTGCAAACACCGTGCCGCCAGAGCGACGCCCAAAATGACAAAGACGAAACTGCTTAGAATGATCAGCAATGCCAGAGGGGTTGATCCCTGTAATAGGGTATCCGGCCAGTCGGACGGTGCAAGACTGACGATGGCCACGAACAGAATCGCGTTCAGGGCTGAAACGACAACGACAATAACAGCCAGCCCAACCAACAAGCGCCAGATTTCGGGATAACGCCGCACGGCACTGACCAACTGTTCATGACGGGAATAGGCCGCGCGCAGCGTTCTATCCGGCATCGTTGGCCTCTTCCTCAAGGGAAATATCGGAGGTTCGCAGCCTTTCGCCTAGCGACGTCAAATAGCCTGCGACAGTCTCCAGAAGTTGCATGGCAACGGTGGCATCGCTTTCGACAACAGCTCGCAATTCCTCGGCTCCGATCCGCAGAAACGTGCAGGGTTCGGATGCGACCAGATCCAGTTGACGCGGTTCATTAGTGATCACGGCGAGATCGCCGATCAGGCGACCGGGTTCAATGGTGGACAAGGACTGAATTTCCCCATCCTCTTTCAGCCAGTTCAGGCTGGCTTTGCCGGAAATACAAAGATACGCCGCATCCGGAGCTTGTCCGCGCGCAAAGATGATCTGACCGGCGGCGGCCTCATACCATTGCGCGGAAAAGGCCAGCAGGCGCTGGTTGCGCCCGTCAAGCCGCGAGAATAGTTCGGTCGATGAGATAATCTTGAGCTTGCGGCTCAGGTCATCTGATACGCCCTCTTCGATCTCGGGGCGGGTGCGCGACACGCCGTCGATACGTCCATCCTTGATTTCGACAAACAGGTCATAAGCTTCGGGATGTGCAAAGTGATCTTCCATGAAGATCATGATCGATTGCGGCAGCAGCTCGCGCAATTTCAACCGCGTGCGCAGGCGACTTTCCGAATCATGGCTGGCCAAGGCCTTGTCCAGGATCAGAATATCCGGGCGTTTGATGCCAGCACGCGAGAATGCGACCCGCTCTTGAAACACGGTGGGCAGGTTGTTTCCGCCCAGACCGGACGGCAAATCATAAATGATGGCCGCCGCCCGACGACGCAACCCTGCCTCGTTAAGCACCTCGGCGACCAGATTTTCAATCTCTTCTGCCTTTGCCCCGGCCATCAAGGACACCCGCCCGTAAAGCGCATTTTCCAGGGCCGTCAAACGCGGCAGATAGACATCAGGTGCAACGGGAACAAACATGCCTTCCAGGGTGTTGCGCAACTGCTCTGCTTGATTGCGACGAATGGACAGGATCTTGTCCTTGTATTCTTCAGGAAAGCTCGGTCCGATTTGCTCGGCCGTCAGCAAGAAGGGCACGGTCAGCAACAGGGCCCGTTCCTGATCACTCAGATCCGCATCGCCTTTTGCATTCCGACGCTCTTCGAGGTCCAGCAAACGATGATACATCTCTTTAGACAAACCCAGACGCAGGAACAGCGGGTGATCGGTTCCATCGCGACCAAAGGTCTGGTTGAGCGTGGCCAGAACGGCCTCGGCAATACTCAACGCTTCGTCGTCAAGACCGTGGGCGGTCAACATCGACAGAAACCGGCCATCGCCCGCCAAAATCTCGGGTGAGATATCCCGCGACGGGGCCGAAAACAGAAGGTTCCCGCCCAAAGGCACCGCCGGATTGAACCGGTCGGGGTGGAAACGATACACGTATTGGTCCAACCCTTTCTCGCGCAAACGCTCGGCGATGGTACCGCGCAGGTTTACGATCTCTTGCGCAAGGATCGGATGCAGTTCGGCATCAAATTGCGACCGCAACGTGCGGCGGAACATGAACTCGTCAATGCCCATGGCCTCGACCAGCTTGAACCACCAGTCGCGAATTTCCTCGATATCATCCAAACCGGCCAGCGCAGGATCAATCCACTCGTCACTCAGCGAATCCGGCGGGTTACCGGCACGCACCGCTTCGATCTGTCGGCGCGATGGGGCCCTCAACGCATCACCTTCTCGCTGCGGGTGGGTTCGCAGCGGCATTAGCAGGTTATCCCCCAATGTCCCGTCAAACAGATAGGGGCGCGAATAGGCATAGCCGATCCGGGCGGCGATCACTTTTTGATGCAAAGCGTTCAGCTTGTGCCCCGCCAAGATCACATCGCCCTGAACCGGTAGAACCTCACGCGTCAGCAATTGTGCAAGCGCGGTGCGTTCCGAGGCATGTGTTGATTGAATCGCCACCCGCGCACCTTGCGGGATGGTCAGATCGATGTCTTCCAGAATGGTCTTACCGTCATCGTCACGCACGGTGATGTTGCGCAACTCGATATCGCCGGTCAGACGCGGTATCGTCTCAGGCTCTCCATCAAACAGCTCTTCTGGAATCATATCGGAGGGTGCAAACCGTTCGGTCACAATTTCCCACCGTAGCGACATATCCTGAACCTGATTGTAGTAGGTCAGCAGATCCTTCCAAGGGCCGCTCAGATCCTTGTAGGCCCCCAGCGCGGCCACCAGTGCACCCACCGTCACCTCACCCGTAATCGCAAGATAGCCGCCGACCGAGTAAAACAGGAAGGGCGTCATCTGTGTGATCAGGTTGTTGAGAAACTTCATGAAGAATTTCTTGTTGTAGATCTTGAACCGGATCTCGAACAAGGTGCCCAGGCGATGGCTGAACTGGGCCAGACGATAGCGCCAACCGCCATTGGTGCGCAGGTCGCTGATGCCCGCTGCGCTTTCGCCAATCTCGGAACTCAGGCGGCGGACTTCTTGGATGCGGTCTTTGTTTAACAAGTTGATCTGACGTTGTAACTTGGGAATTATCCAGGCTTGCAACGGGATCAACGCGATACTCGCCAACCCGAACCAGACACTTTGCATGAACAGGAAAGTGACAATCGTCATCATCTGTCCGAACTGAAACACCGGCTGGGCAATCGCATCGCCCATCAGACCGCCCATCGGCTCAGCTTCGGAGGTAATCATCGACACCAGCTCTCCTTGACTGGTGGCGGCGAAGTAAGACCTTGGAAAGCGCATTGATCGATTGATCAATGTGTAACGCAACCGGCGCAACATACGCTCGGCCAGAATGCCCTTCATCGTGTTGATGCGCATCTTCATCAGGCCGCTTGCAATCACGGTCGCCAGAAAAGCGCAGCACAGGATCAGCAGGTATTGAATCTGCGAAACGGTAATTCCAAAGACCGTGACCGTCGGAGTCGGCGAGCCGATCGCATCGTTGATGATCTGCTTTGGCAACTCTAACGAAGCATAGAGAAATGGAAATGACAGGACCGTAAGGACCAGCAGCACCAATTGCTGCTTTTTCGAGTATTTCCAGATGAACGAAAAGAGGGTGCGTTCCATGCCCAGCCCTGTCTTGGATTTTGGTGTTTTACGGCAAATTCGAGCATTCCGCATCCCGCAAGCGCCGAAGGTACGCGGCAGGCTGATCTAATGCAAGAAGGGCCGATTGCAAGATGGTCTTCTGACCTTCCCAACAGCTGCGTCATTCACATTTGGACTATTTTCAGGACCAAACCGGTATAGACGTCTTTAACCCTGCCCCCGACATTGTCTAAACAGAGGGCGAATTGCGGAAACCGAGGTCATGCGCAGAGTATTTGATCGTCAATTACATCGCCGGATTCTGGCGCGCTGGCTGCGGGCGGGGCAAGAGGCGGATCAAACCGCCCTACCCGATCTGCGGCGACAACGGGACGAAGCGCGCCAGCTTAAGTCACATCTGGATCAGCTGATTCAGAAAGCTGACGGGCGACTGCTGCGACCATTGATTGGCTCAACCCGATTTGCGACACCGCTTGGCACGGACTGGTCGTGGCGTCCGGATGTGTGGCGCGAGCCGCTGACCCGGCCGGGTCTGGCCTCGGCCCCACGCAAGGCCCGTATGGATGGACAGGTGACTTTGTTCCACGATTGTGGCTTTGCCGAAATTTCGATGCGGCAAATCCGCAATCGACGCGACAAGGATCTGGCCCCGTTCAGCCTGTCGGTCGAGACCTTCGCATTTGCCGGGTCATTTCTGTCTTTGTCCATCGAACTGCCAGCGGTTGCCGCAACAGGCCTGACCCGTCAGCACCTGATGCGGGTGGACTGTCTGGTCGAAACCGAGCGCCCGACCAAGATTTTTGCCCGCCTGAACATTCAGCACGGACCCAATACGGAACAAGTGTTACGCGAACTCGATCCTTCAGACTCACTGGCATCGGTTGATTTCGACCTGGCGCATTTGACCCTGAATGAACGGCGGATCGAAAAATTGTGGCTGGATCTGATCGTCGAGCAACCCGAAATGAACCGGATCGTTCTGCGCGATCTGACCCTTTGCCGCCATCATCGGGCCGATCTTTAGGGAGGGCAAGCGTGACAGATACAACTCTGACCCCAACTCGTTTTGAAAATGCCATCTGGCAAGCATATGTCACCAGCGATCAAAAACCGCAGATCGACGCAATCTATCTGGGTGAACCACTGCCTGATGTGGAGCTGATACAAAACGGCGACGGCTGGACGTTGCGCGTGCCGGTGCCAAAAGCTGCCCTGTCAGATGGGGTTCATTGCGTGGTTATTCGCGATGCGGCTGCGAACCGGAAACTGGGCGATTTCACCATCATCGCCGGTAACCCTGCCGCCGAAGATTTACGGGCCGAAGTTGCGCTGCTACGGGCCGAACTGGACATGCTGAAACGCGCTTTTCGCCGTTCGAACACATCAGACAACTGACACTCGGCGCGCTTGTCCAACCTGCAAGCACCGGATTCTTGTATCTTTTTTCGCGTTTTCCATGCAAAGATGAGGAAGGCCAAACATTTCAGGTGGTCCCATGGAACGAAAGAGTATCATCAAGGTCATCGCCCTGATGATAACGGGCTTTGGCATCGGCATCGACTTTACCGGTGCGCTGATGCTGGTCCCTGCCATCGAAAACAGCTTTGATGCGGATATCACAAGCACTCAATGGGTGCTGAATATCTACGCCTTGTTCTTCGCCATGACCATGGTTGCCGGGGGGCGCATGGGCGACATGTTCGGTCATCGCAAGATGATGATCATCGGGCTGTCGATCTTTCTATTCGCCTCGATCCTGTGTTTCGTATCTCCAGGTCTGGACTACCTGATCGGCGCACGGGCGCTGCAGGGGATCGGAGCGGGTTGTGTCTGGCCATGTACGCTGGCCTTCGGGGCCACCAAGGTTTCGCGCGAGGAACATCGCGCGCTGGTGATGGGCCTGATCCTTGCGGGTGTGACCACCGGCAACGTTTTCGGGCCTATGATCAGCGGCGCGGCGGTCAATTTCGGTGACTGGCGGATGTTCTTTCTGGCCAATGTGATCTTTTCCAGCATTTCGATGGCCACCGCGATATTGCTGATGGAACGCGAGACCGAGCACAAGAAAGGCGAGCATATCGATTTTGCTGGGATCGGCGTTCTGTCCTTCGCTGTGTTGTTACTGCTTTATGCACTGGACGTTGGTGCGGATTGGGGCTGGGTGTCAGTTCCTGTGCTGTTGTTGTTCTTTGTCAGCACCGTGCTTTTTGTTGCGTTTCCAAAGGTCGAAAGGCGCGTGAAAGAACCATTGTTGCTGCCGCAACTCATGCAGAATCGCGAATTTCTGATCACACTGGGCCTCAACATGTTCAACGTCTCGGCTGCGTTTGTGGGGCTGCTGTATTTTCCGCAATATATGCAAAAAGTTCTGGGCTGGTCGGTGTTCCACTCGGCACTTGGCCTGGCGCCGCTGACCGTGCTGCTGGCCGTGGGATCGATCGTTTCGGGCACTCTTTATAATGACTTTGGCCCCAAGCGGTTGTTGACCTGGGGCTATGTCAGCGCGACCGTGGGCGCCATCAGTGTTGTGATACTCCCAGCAAGCTTTGGGTATTTTCAGATTCTGCCGGGCATGGCGATGATTGGGCTGGGGGCCACGCTGACGGTGGGGCCATCCGGCACCGCCGCAGTTTGCGCTGTCAAGCCGGAACGCGCGGGCCTTGTGGGCGGGCTAAGCTTCATGACCCATCTGGTCTATGGTGCCATTTCGGTCGCCTGCGCAACAGCGATCATGTATGTGGCCAGCCTGTCCAGCCTGCGGTCCAGATTGTCTGATGCAGGTATCAAGCTGTCCGAGACAGATCAAAAAGCCATCAACGGTGGGACGCTTACAACCGATTCCGCCCGCGCCGTAATGCAAAAGCTAAGCACCGGTGAGGCGGAACAGGTCAAAACCGCTCTGGCCAGAGCGTTTGACAGTGGTATGAACATGGCCTTTGTCTTTGCCACATTCTCGGTCGCTTTTGGCATCGTGCTAGCGCGAATGCTGGATGAGAATAAGCTGCACAAGGTCGAGGGATAGCCGCAACGGGAAAGGGCCGCAACGCGTGCGGCCCTTGCATCTGGTTTAGCTCTATTACTGCGACGGACCGTTCGGCCGGAAGGCAGACAGGCCTTTGAGAATATCGATGGCGTAAGCCAGTTGATAATCCTGCTCGCGCAGTTCGGCGGTTGCTTCTGCCTTGGCCCGGTCTTCCTCAATCTGACGGATTTCATCCTCGCTCAGACTGTCATTGTTCAGGCTGCCGCGCAAATCGGCCTCGGACCGGGTGTTGGTGTTTGTTTCCTCTTCCTCAGTCGCAGGTGCTGGGCGCGGCTGCTCAACGATGATGTCAGGGCTGACACCAAGGGCCTGGATCGACCGGCCGGACGGCGTGTAGTAGCGCGATGTAGTCAGGCGCATTGCCCCGTCGCCCCGCAAGGGCATAACTGTCTGAACGGACCCTTTGCCGAAACTCTTGGTGCCGACCACGATGGCCCGGTTGTGATCCTGTAAGGCCCCTGCCACGATCTCGGACGCTGATGCTGAGCCGCCATTGATCAGCACCACAATCGGCTTGCCACCCGTCAAATCTCCCGCGGTCGCGTTGAAACGCTCACCATCCGCGGGGTCTCGGCCACGGGTTGAGACAATTTCACCCTCATCGAGAAACGCGTCAGACACTTTGATGGCCTGAGTCAGCAGACCGCCAGGGTTGTTGCGCAAATCCAGCACGATACCATTGACGTTTTCCAGACCGCCCGCTTCGTCGATCTGTTCTTCCAGCCCTTCCTTGAGGTTGGGGTATGTCTGATCATTGAATGTGGTCACACGCAGAACAACGCTGGTACCTTCGGTACGGGCACGCACGGCGGTCAATTTGATCGTGTCGCGAATGATCGTGATGTCGAACGGCTCGGCCTCGCCCTCGCGAACCACCGTAATCACAATCTCGGAGCCAACGGGCCCACGCATCAGATCAACGGCCGAATCCAGTGTCAGGCCCAGAATGCTTTCACCATCCACATGGGTGATGAAATCACCTGCCTCGATCCCGGCCTCATCGGCAGGGGTGTCATCGATAGGAGAGACAACTTTGACAAAGCCTTCCTCTTGCGTGACTTCGATGCCCAGGCCGCCGAACTCGCCACGTGTCTGTACACGCATCTGCTCGGCATCGTCGGGCGACAGGTAACTGGAATGGGGATCAAGCGAGGTCAGCATCCCGTCAATCGCCGCCTCGATCAGTTCGTCCGTTTCGACCTCTTCGACATATTGCGCACGGATGCGTTCGAAAATGTCACCAAACAGGTCCAGTTGCTGATACACATCCGCCTTGCGCTCGGCCTCTTGCGCCAGCAAAGGGCCTGCGATCTGTGTGGTTGCGATTATCCCTGCCACGGTTCCGGCCACACCGGCCATCACAAATTTTTTCATACTCGTCTATCCATCCTTGTCAGTCCGAAACCACGATTCCGGATCCACGGGGCTGTTGTCTTGTCTTACCTCTATATAGAGCGTTTCTGATCGGTCAGTTCCAGTGCCATCACCGCTTGTTGACATAATAGCGCCGATTCCCGGCGTTTCCCCTGGCATCAGGCCAACCGGGGTGCCTTTGGGGATGACCTGACCGGTCTGGCCGTAAACTTCTTGCAGGCCTGAGAATACAAAAAGCAACCCGGGCTGCGGCTCAAGAATAACCAAATTCCCCAGATCCAACAGCGGGCCGCGATAACGGATCGTGGCAGCCGTCGGTGACACGACAAGCGCACGAGGGCGTGTTCCCAAAATCATCCCGGGCCGCGTGACACCGGCCGCATCGGTTTCGCCAGCACGATGCAGCACGATTCCATGTGTCGGCAGCGCAATCCCGCCCTTTTGATCCGTTACATCGGCCTCAGTGCTTGCGATCTCACCATCCGATATTTCGGACAGGCCGCTGGCGAATCCGTCCAAGGTTTCCGTTGACGATATCAGAATGGCGGTTCGCACCGGGTCTTCAACAAAGCGGCGCGGTAAATCCGTGCGATCAGCAATCGCGGTGCTCAGCTTCGTTCGGGCCTCCTGAACCCCGGACAGACCATCGGCCAGCGTGTCAGCCGCGCTTTGTTGCAGGTTTCGCAGCGTCTGTACTTCGTTAAGATCACTCGCCAATGCCTGAGCGCGGGCATTTAGTCCCGGCGTGACCTCGGACAACATCATCCCGGTACGTGCAGCCCCCAGCGGGCCAGATGGATGCAGCATCAAAACTGGTGGTGCCGTGGTTTCGATTGTTTGTAACACACCAAGCAACTGGGCCACTTCATCTTCGCGCATCCGCAATTCGGCTGTCAGCTGTGATTCTCGCAAAGCGGCACGGCGCAATCCATCCCGCATAGCCGACAGGCCGGTTTCATAGGCCTGAATGGTATCTGTCAGCGCCTGCACCCTGTCGCGTGCACTTTCGGCTTCGGTTAACGCCACCGAGGCTTGTTCCAACAGTGTCGCAGCCTCAAGCGCTGCTGTTGCAGGATCGTTTTGCGCCGTCGCTGTCACCGGGCAAAGCACTATCGCAATCAGAAGTGCCCGCAGCGTCATGAGATCAGGCTTTCTCCGGTCATTTCCTGCGGTTTGGGTAAACCCATCAGATCGAGAATGGTTGGGGCCAGATCAGACAAGCGACCGTCGTGCAAAGAGGCCCCGACGGGGCCGCCGACAAGAGCGACCGGCACAGGGTTCAGCGTATGCGCCGTATGCGGCCCCCCGGTTTCCGGGTCGACCATCATCTCGCAATTGCCGTGATCAGCGGTCACAATCATCGCACCGCCTGCCTTTTCAAGGGCTGAAACGACTTGCCCAAGCCCCTGATCGACAGCTTCGCAAGCCTTGATCGCGGCCTGAAGATCACCAGTGTGCCCTACCATGTCAGGATTTGCATAGTTCGTGACAATCAGGTCGTAGCCTGCCTCAATCGCTTCGACAAATTTCTTTGTCACTTCGGCCGAGGACATTTCGGGCTGAAGATCATAGGTCGCAACCTTGGGGGATTGTGGCATATAGCGGTCTTCCCCCACCTCGGGTTGTTCCTTACCACCGTTTAGGAAAAAGGTCACATGAGGGTATTTCTCGGTTTCGGCCAATCGAAACTGTCTCAAGCTCTGTTTGGCGACCCATTCACCCAACGTATTCACGATATCCCGCTTGGGAAACACGGTGGTCATGTAGGCGTTGTGCCCCTCGGAATACTCGACCATGCCCAATAATGCGGAAAGATCGGGGCGTGGCCCGGTGTCAAAATCGACAAAGCCCGGTTCACCAAGTGCGCGCAGGATTTCACGCGCCCGGTCTGCCCGGAAATTCAGGCAGAAAAACCCATCGCCATCCTGAACACCGTCATACCCGGCCAGAACTGTCGGCACGATAAACTCGTCGGTTTCTGAAAGGCTATACGCGTGGTCCACCGCCGATTGTGCGGTCTGCTCCACCCGACCCTGTCCTTTGATCATTGCGGCGTAGGCATCGGATACACGTTCCCAGCGATTGTCTCGGTCCATCGCAAAGTAGCGACCACATACAGTCACTATGCGAGCGTTGTCGGGCAGGCGTTCTTCCAGTTCCGAGAGATATGTCAGCGCAGATTTCGGGGCCACGTCGCGCCCATCGGTGACCGCGTGCAGGGCAACCGGAACACCCGCATCGGTGATGGTCTGTGCCGCTGCGACAATGTGGTTCAGATGACCATGCACACCGCCGTCCGAGACCAAACCCATCATATGCGCGGACCCACCCGCCGCTTTGACGCGGGCAATGAAATCCTGCAAGGCGGCGCTTTCACGAAACGAACCATCTTCGATTGCTAGATCAATCTGTCCCAGATCCATAGCGACCACCCGGCCTGCACCAATATTGGTATGACCAACCTCGGAATTGCCCATCTGCCCGCTGGGCAACCCGACATCGGGGCCATGGGTGATCAGTTTGGCATGTGGTCCATTGGTCATGATCGCATCGAAGACGGGCGTTTGGGCCAAAAAGGGCGCGTTTGCCTCGGTTCTGTCGGACAGGCCCCAACCGTCGAGAATGCACAAAACTACGGGTTTGGGCCTGGCCATCTGTCTAGTTCTCCGGTCGCTGCTCGTGCTTTCTCTTCTATCCCTTGCTTCCACAAGGGTGAACCGCCTTTTGCGCAAGGACGCACAGTTTTAATCTGTGCCGTCTTTGAGATCACCAAACGGGCGGGTCTTGCGGTTCCGGTACTTCACCGTCAGCTCTAAAGGGGTATCGTTTTCGTCATAGATCCCAATGACTACTCCGGTGCCACCGCTTTTTGACCTCATGTTGATCAGCTGTTCTTTTGACCGCGTGGTTCGCTGGGACGGACGACGGGCCCAGGCAAACAGGTGCTCGTACATCTGGGCAATGACGTCGCTGTGATCTGGGCTGTTGCCCAGATCAACCAACTCATCAGGATCATTCGCGAGATCAAATAGGATGGGCCTGTGCCCACCCTCACAATGGATCAGTTTCCATTTCTTGTTCGCGACCATGAACATGACCGCATCACGGACCGACGCATCCAACCTCTGCGCGATCGGAGAGGCCGAGTAATCATACTCGCAAATCGCCACATCGCGTGGGGTTTGGTCGGCTTGCCCATGCAGGATGGGCAGCAGCGAATGACCCTCGAGGATATGATCCGCAATCTTCCCACCTGCAACTTCAACAAAGGTCGGGGCCAGGTCGATGGCCTCGACAAGTGCGTCGCAAGTTGTACCGCGTGTGGCGTCAGCCTGCGGCGAGGGATCGTAGATGATGAGCGGCATTTTGGTCGATGCATCATGGAAGAATGTCTTTTCACCCATCCAATGATCGCCCAGAAAATCGCCATGGTCCGAGGTCAGCACGATCATGGTGTCCTGCATCCGCCCAGTTTCTTCCATCCAGTCGAACAAGCGACCCATCTGGTCATCGGCCTGTTTGATAAGACCCATATAGGCTGGAATCACTGCATCGCGCACTTCGTCACGCGAAAAGGCCTGACCAACTTTTGTATCCATAAATACCTTGAGGACCGGATGTGCATTCTGCCGCTCCGCATCGGACCGAACCGGTGGCAGCACGTGTTCGGGATTATACATCGAAGCGTAAGGCTCGGGCACGATATAGGGCCAATGCGGCTTGATATAGCTGAGGTGACAGCACCACGGTCCGGCATGGCCCTTCATGAATTCCATGCCACGTGTGGTCAGATAAGGCGTTTCGCTGTCTTCCTCGGCAATATTTGCGGCCTCAGACGAATTTTTCAGAAACCAGCCCGATAGCACGTTACCGTCCTTGTCCAACCCCGAATTCGCAAAGTCGTGCCAGGGATTGTCGCTCTCATACCCTTTGGCGGCCAGATATTCGTTGTATTTCTTGGCTCCGTCAGGGTCATAAAAACCATCCGGCCCTTCTGCACGCAGCCCGTCGTCACGCTCGAACACGTCAAACCCGCATTCAGCCACCCGCGCGCCGATGATACTGTCTGGCTCCAACCCCAGACGCGCCATGCCTTCGGCATCGGCAGCCATGTGGGTTTTGCCGACCAACCAGCAATCCATCCCTGCCTTTCGGAGATGATCGCCCAGAGTGATCTCACCAACCTTCAGAGGAATGTTGTTCCACGATGCGCCATGTGAATGCACGTAGCGCCCAGTATAGGTCGACATGCGTGAACTGCCGCAAATCGGCGACTGGATATAGGCGCGCGTGAACCGCACACCCTTCGATGCCAACCGGTCTATATTCGGAGTATGAAGATGCGGATGTCCGTAGCAACTGAGGTAGTCCCAGCGTAGCTGATCGAACATGATGAAAAGGATGTTCTTGGCTTTGCTCATGCCAAGAGTGGTATCCTAGCCTTCCATTTGCTGCAGCATCTTTTTTGCACGCTTGCACTGCAACTGATCGCGCAGTGGGCTATCCGGATCGATATCCTTCTGACACACAACACATTTGTCGGCACCCGAAATGGCGTTCAGGCCACCGCAACTGCCCTTGATGGTTTTGCCCATCAGCATCACGCCAAGCGCCATACCAATCATCACGATCAGCAATAGGAAAAAGGCCAGGATGAAGGTGGTCATAACGGCTCCTACCGGTCAGTTGGTCCCCAACGCATCCTTGAACGCGCTGCTTTGTACCGTGATATAGGCATCTTCGCCGCTTGTCACATCCCGCGCGATGAAAAACACGGCAAGTTCATGTTGCTCGGCCAGTTCCATTCCCCGCTCCTGCCCCAGCGCCAGCATCGCGGTGGCCCACGCATCCGCCATCATCGCGTTTTCTGCCAACACTGTCACCGAAGTCGTCCGATGCGTGATCGGACGCCCCGTTGTGGGGTCAATGATGTGTGAATAGCGCACACCATCATGTTCAAAGAAATTTTTGTAGTCACCCGATGTGGCCATGCCCCGATCCGCAACCGGGACGACAAGCTGAATGCTCTGCGCACCTGCTTCGGGCTTTTCGATGCCAATTCGCCAGCTTTCGCCTTTGTCATTCTCGCCCTTGGCAACCAGATCGCCACCAATCTCGACCATATAGTTCTCGATACCAGCCTCAGCCAACGTCGCTGCAACCGCATCAATACCATAGCCTTTGGCGATTGCCGAAAGGTTGATGCCAACGCTGCCATCCGACTTCGACAATGTTCCGGTTTCCGAGTTCAGCGAGAGCAAACGATCCTGCCCCACAGCATTCAATGCAGTCTGGATCTCTTCGTCCGAAGGCACGGGATCTTCAGGTTTGCGCGGGCCAAAGCCCCACAGCTCGATCAGTGGGCCGAGCGTGACGTCGAACGTGCCGCCTGACTTTTCATGCACTTCATTTGCTGCCGTCAGAACAAGCGCAAACTCTTTGGAAACTGCGATGGGATCAGTGCTTGTCGATGCCGAGAAGCTTGAGACTTCTGAGTTTGGATCCCAGTTGGACATCTTGCCGTTGACCTCGGCCAAAGTCTGCTGAACCGAGGCTGCAAGAGTGTTCTCGTCAAGGTCATCGCCAATCGCCGTGATATTGAACGTTGTGCCCATGGTCTCGCCGGAAAGACGAACAACATCTGGTTCCTTGTCGAACAAGCAGCCGGACACAATGAACACTAAAGCCAGGGCAGTCAGTTGGCGCATCTTGAAACCTCGTGGGAATATCGTGATCGGCGTATGCCAGCGTCCCCAATCAGAGTCAAACCGGGGTTAGATCTTCAGCGGCAGAAACCCCAGCGCCAACAGTCCGATGGCGGCGGGAACGCCGTAGAGCCATGCGCGTTTTTGCCAGCCAGGTGGTTGTTGCTTCCACAAGCGTCGAAAATTGTGGCCACAAACGACGACACTCAAAAAGATCAGCGCAGCCACTGGCGGGGTCAGAAACAGCTGGCTCATCGCGTGAAAATCCCTGTGATGTGGCGGAGTTGCGCCAGATTTCGAAATTGCACCCTATACAGGGCTTTCCCCTGCGATAAGGTAGTAGGGACAGCCATTTTCCAAGTCGGAGGAGACCGCCCATGGCCCCAAGCTCTTACCAGCCGCCCACACGTGGCGACAAGGCCGATGCCGCCACCCGTAGCCAGTCCGTCGAGTCGAATTTGTCGCATACCAATACGACCGTGGCCAAGCTGCTGGAAGGCAAAGGAGACGCGGTGATCGCCGTTCGCCCCAATGACACCATCCACTCGGTCGTTGATATCCTGCGGGACAAGCGTATCGGTGCCGTTGTGGTAACGGACCAGAATGGAACATTGCAGGGTATCCTATCTGAGCGCGACATTGTGCGCCGCATGGCCGATACACCCGGCCAGACCCTGCCGCAGTCGGTCGAGGATCTGATGACCCGCGACGTCAAGACCTGCGCGCCCGAGGACTTTTTGAACGATGTTCTGAAAACCATGACCGAAGGACGCTTTCGCCATATGCCTGTGATGAGCGACGGTAAATTGCGCGGCGTTATAACCATCGGAGATGTGGTTCATTTCCGCCTGAAAGAACTGGAGTACGAAGCGCTCCGAATGAAGCAGATGATCGTCGGTTGATCAAATCAGCAGGACCCGTCCTACAGGCGCGTGACACCTTGCCGATCTGTTGACAGGAAGCGGATCTGACCTCGGGAGATTTCGGCTGCAGTCAGCTGTCCGGATGCAAACGCTCCGGTATCAACTGAAATCACGCCATGGCTAACCGTTGGCTCAGTTACAATCGTATGACCCCGAACGACCCATTGCCCATCCTTGCGCGGGCGTTCGGGAAATCGTGGATGACCCCAAAGGCACACCTGCCGGGTCTGATCTTGGACCGGCTTGGCCGGATCAAGTGCTGCGTGAACCACTGTGACGTTCCCGCTGGTCCAGTTCAGTGGAAGGTTCGTCAACCAATCCAACAAGGATTCGCCCATCTCGATGCGCAAGTCTTGAGCAATCTTTTCGGCCTCACCTTCGGGAATAGACTGCGTATCTATTCCAAATGAAGCAAGCGTTTCCAAACCGCCGTTCCGCGCCCACATCCGGGCCATTCCTTCGGGGTCGTCGAGAAACTGCAAAAGCATGTCTTCGTGGTTGCCGCTCAGACAGATCACACGCCGGGTATCATCGCAGCTGAGGCTCTGCAGATGGCGCAAAACCTGCGCGCTGTTTTTTCCCCTGTCTATGTAGTCCCCGACGCAAACTATCGGACAATCCGCATCCAGTTCTGCAAACAGTCTTTGCAGCAGGTCGAAGCGACCATGGACATCACCCACAACATAGAACCGCTCATCAGGCGCAAGCTGTTGTAGTGCGTCCTCCTGATCCTCTTCCACCGGCGCGGAGAATAGTCTTTTGATAAATTTCGTTACCATTTGCTGCGAGCCCCGACGCAGATTCCTTTGTATCAGCCAGAACCGCCATCAAAGAAAAACCGGCGCTATTGGCGCCGGTTTTTCTTTTTTGTTAGCCGCCGAAATCGTCGAGCATAATGTCCTCACGATCCACGCCCAGATCCAGCAGCATGTTGATGACCGACTGGTTCATGATTGGTGGACCACACATGTAGTATTCGCAGTCTTCCGGTGCCGGGTGGTTCTTAAGGTATTCTTCGAACAGCACGTTATGAATGAACCCGGTATAGCCCTTCCAGTCATCTTCGGGCTGGGCGTCCGACAATGCAACGTGCCACTCGAAATTGTCGAACTCTTTGGCCAGAGTGTCGAAATCCTCGACAAAGAACATCTCTTTCTTGGACCGCGCACCATACCAGAAGCTGATCTTGCGGTTGCGGTTCTCAAGGCGTTTTAGCTGGTCGAAGATGTGGCTGCGCATAGGTGCCATACCCGCACCGCCGCCAATGAACACCATCTCTTTCTCGGTTTCGCGAGCGAAGAATTCGCCGAATGGGCCCGAGATCGTCACCTTGTCACCCGGTTTCAGGTTAAAGATATAAGACGACATTTGACCCGGTGGGATCCCCTCCGCTCCCGGAGGTGGCGATGCGACCCGGACATTGAGCATGATCATGCCCCTTTCGTCCGGATAGTTGGCCATCGAGTAGGCCCGCTCAATCGGTTCGTTCACCACAGACTTGTACTGCCACAAGTTAAAGCGGTCCCAGTCCTCGCGATATTCTTCTTCTACATCGAAATCCGTGTAGGCCAACTGGTGCGCGGGTGCTTCGATCTGGATGTAGCCGCCTGCGCGGAAATTCACATCCTCACCTTCTGGCAGATCCAGTGTCAGGGCCTTGATAAAGGTCGCAACGTTCTCATTCGAGCGGACCGTGCACTCCCATTTCTTGACGCCAAAGACCTCTTCCGGGACCTCGATATCCATATCCTGCTTGACCGCGACCTGACAGGACAGGCGATCGCCGCAGGATGCCTCGCGCTTGGTGATATGGCTCTCCTCGGTCGGCAAGATCGACCCACCACCCGAATGTACCCGCACCCGGCATTGCGCACAGGTGCCGCCGCCGCCGCAGGCGGAGGGGACAAAAAGTTTCTCCGCCGCCAGCGTTTGCAGCAGCTTGCCACCAGCGGGGACCGAAATGGTTTTCTCGCCATTGATGGTTATGTTGACGTTGCCGGTCGAAACCAGCTTGGACCGCGCGGCCATGATGATGGCCACCAGTGCAAGAACGATCAGGGTAAAGAGGATGACGCCTAGGCTAAAAGTTTCCATTGCGCCCTCCTTACAGTTTCACGCCCGAGAAGGACATGAAGGCCATCGCCATCAGACCTGCGGTGATGAAAGTGATACCCAGCCCCTGCAAACCGTCGGGAATATCCGAGTATTTCAGCTTTTCCCGAACGCCCGCCATCGCGGTGATCGCCAGAGCCCAGCCAAAGCCGGAGGACAGGCCATAGGTCGCCGCCTCGGCAAAGTTATAGTCACGTTCCACCATGAACAGCGAGCCACCCAGAATGGCGCAGTTCACTGTGATCAGCGGCAGGAAAATCCCCAGAGCGTTATAAAGCGGCGGGAAATACTTATCCAAAACCATCTCAAGGATCTGCACCATCGCCGCGATCACGCCAATATATGAGATCAGGCCAAGGAATGTCAGGTCAACATCCGGGAACCCGGCCCAGGCCAGAGCGCCCGGTTTCAGCAAATAATTCAGCAGCAGGTTGTTGGCAGGCACAGTGATGGCCTGGACGACCATGACCGAGATACCCAAACCCAGCGCCGTTGAGATCTTCTTGGACACGGCGATGAAGGTACACATCCCCAGAAAGAAGCTAAGCGCGAGGTTTTCGACAAAGATGGCCTTTACGGCCAGTGAAATCAGGGCTTCCATCAGTGCGCCTCTACCTGCTGGATTTTGTATTCACGTTCTTCAACCTGGTTCGGCTTCCATGTGCGGAAGGCCCAGATGATCAGGCCGATGATGAAGAACGCCGAGGGCGGCAGCAGCAACATGCCGTTCGGGACGTACCAGCCACCATTGTTCACCGTCTGCAGGATGGTCACGCCAAACAGCGAGCCCGCGCCGAACAGCTCGCGAATGAAGCCGACCAGCAGCAGGATCAGGCCGTAGCCCATACCGTTGCCCATGCCGTCGATGAACGACGCGACGGGCGGGTTCTTCATCGCAAACGCCTCGGCCCGGCCCATCACGATGCAGTTTGTGATGATAAGGCCCACGAACACGGACAGGGTTTTCGAAATCTCAAACGCGTAAGCCTTGAGGATCTGGTCTACCAGGATCACCAGCGAGGCGATGATGACCATCTGCACGATGATCCGGATCGAGCCCGGAATCTGGTTACGGAGACATGAGATGAAGAAGGACGAGAACGAAGTCACGAAGATCACCGCCAGCGCCATCACCATCGACACCTGCAGCGACGACGTCACTGCCAGCGCCGAACAGATGCCTAGTACCTGCAGCGTGATCGGATTGTTGTCGACAAGCGGGTCGACCAGCATCTCTTTCTTGGTCTGGGACATCAGATCTCTCCTGCTTGCAGTTTGGCCAGGAACGGAGCATAGCCCGCATCGCCCATCCAGAATTTCACCAGGTTGTCGACACCGACAGAGGTCAGTGTGGCCCCGGCCAGCGCATCGATGTAAAAATCAGGCCCGGCTGCGGGTTGAGACTTGGCGACGGTGATCTGCAGATCACCATTGTCGTCGCGCAGTTTCTTGCCATTCCACAGCGCTTTCCAGCGCGGGTTGTCAACCTCGGCCCCAAGACCGGGGGTTTCGCCGTGCTGATAGAATTGCAATCCGTAGATATCGTTGCCGTTATTTTCCAGCGCAATAAAACCGTAGAGCGTGGACCACAGACCATAGCCGTGAAGCGGCAGAACCACTTTGTCCAAACCACCCGCGTCGTCGCGCAACAGATAGATCACGCGATATTTCGACTTGCGGCCAATGCCCGCCGGATCATCATCCAGCGCTACGCTCAGCTCTGGGTCGCTTGCAGCGGCGATGTCATCGAATGTAGCCGGGTCAAACCGATCGTCGACGAACTCACCTGTTGCCAGCTCAAGCACATGCGGTTCGAACGCGGCGAATGCCTCGGTTACGTCGATGCCCGGCTCGTAGACGCCTGCAACCTGCAACACGTTGACCTGTTTGTCTTTCAGCCGGTTGATCTCTTGTACCGGGCGTAGACTTACTGCCGCCGCAGACACAACCATGGATGCCACGAGGCAAACGGCGACAGCGATAAAGATCGTCTTGCCAACCGAATCCGGCGAGGCCGCCAGGAACCGGGCAATCGCGCCCTTGGGTTCAGGGGATTGCGTATCAGACATGGCGACGCGCCCTCCGTTTGATGTTTGCCTGCACGACGAAATAGTCGATCAGCGGGGCAAAGACGTTGCCGAACAGAATAGCCAGCATCATACCTTCTGGGAAAGCGGGGTTGATGACGCGGATCATCACAACCATGACACCGATCAGCGCACCATAGATATAGCGGCCCGTATTGGTATGGCTGGCCGAAACAGGCTCGGTCACCATAAACGCCAGACCAAAGGCATAACCGCCCAGTACGATGTGCCAGTACCAGGGCATCGCGAACATCGGATTGGTATCTGACCCGATCAGGTTCAGCAGCAGCGAGAAACCAATAGTTCCCGCCAAGCAGCCCACAATCAGGCGATAATTGGCAATCTTGGTCATCAGCAGAAAGGCCAGACCGATCATGCAGGCCAGCGTCGAGGTTTCACCAAAGCTGCCCTGAATGGTGCCAAAAAACGCGCTGGACCATGTGATCCCCTCGGCGGCCAGCGCCTGTACGCCTTCGGCTGCGGACACTGCCAGCGCGGTCGCGCCCGAAAAACCGTCAACCGGTGTCCAGACCGCGTCGCCCGACATCTGCGCCGGATAGGCGAAATACAAAAACGCCCGCCCCACAAGAGCAGGGTTGAGAAAGTTCTTGCCGGTGCCGCCAAACACCTCTTTGCCGATCACAACACCGAAAATGATACCAAGAGCAACCTGCCACAAGGGCGTAGTCGCCGGCATGATCAGTGTGTAAAGCATTGAGGTTACAAGAAAGCCCTCGTTCACCTCATGACCGCGCACGGTGGCAAAGATGACCTCGAAGATTCCACCCGCGACCAGTGTGACGATGTAGATCGGCAGGAAATACAACATCCCGTGGAACAGATTGGCAAACAGGCTGGCCGGGTCCAGCGAAATGCCGAACATCTGCAACAGGGCAATCCGCCAACCGGTTGCGGCCTCAGGTCCCAGCGTGGCAATGGCCGAGTTCGCCTGATAGCCGGTGTTCCACATTCCCCATAGGATACAAGGGATTGTCGCGATCACGACATAGGTCATGATCCGCTTCATATCCACATAAGACCGCGCGTGCGGGGCGACGGTGGTGACGGTTTTCGGAGTGTAGATAAAGCTTTCCACCATCTCGTAGATAGGAAAATACTTCTCGTACTTGCCGCCCTTGGTAAAGTTCGGCTCGATCCGATCAAAGAAGCTGCGCAAACCCATGTGGCTCAGCCCTCCTTTTCAATCTTGCTGAGGCAGTCGCGCAGCGCCAGCCCGTATTCATATTTCGCCGGACAGGCAAAGCCCACAAGGCCCATGTCTTCTTCATCCAGTTCCAGCGCACCCAGCGCCTGCGCCGTATCGGTGTCCATCACCAAAAGCGCCCGCAGCAGTTGTGTCGGCAGATAGTCCTGCGGCATCAGTTCTTCGAACACACCCGTGGGCACCATTGCGCGCCGTCCACCGTTAAGGTTTGACGTGAAAGCATAGAGCTTCTTGGCAAACGCCGATCCCAAAACCGGCTGCACCGCGTATTTGGACGGCATGGGAAGGATCCAGCCAAGAGTGTGCTGATCATGGTCTTCGCGGATAACGGCGATCTGACGTGCAAAGCGGCCCAGATAGGCTGTTGGGCCTTCGGCATGGCGACCCGACAGGATCGATCCCGAGATAATCCGTGCGGTCCCCTCAATATTGACCTCATCCCGCGTCAAGTCCTCTGTCGAGGCTCCCATGACGGTGCGGATCAATCTGGGATTGCGCGCCCCGGGGCCAGACAGCGCGATCACAACATTCGGATCCAGATGTCCGGTCTGCATCAGACGGCCAATGGCAATCACATCCTGATACCCGATGGTCCAGACCTGTTTGTCGCCGACCAACGGCTCAAGAAAATGGATATGCGTGCCTGCCAGACCGGCTGGGTGCGGGCCGGAGAACGCCGCAGCCTCAATCCCGGGCTGATCGGCCCCGGGGATCGACGCACCCTCTTGTTGACACAGATAGGTCTTGCCATCGGTCAGTTGCGAAACCGCCGCAAGCCCTGCGGCAAACGCGTCACCCGCATCTGCTATGATCAAAGCGGGATCGGCAGCCAAAGGATCGGTATCAGTCGCGGTCACGAAAATCGCAGCCGGTTTACTGCCCGGCTCAGGCATCTTGGAATAGGGTCGGGTCCGAAATGCGGTCCAAAGACCTGCGGCACACAGCTTGGCGGTGACACCCTCGGCACTTGCATCATCGCCGATGCCGGAAAAGTCCACTCCGATGTCGTTGGCGTCCGTTACTTCGATGACCACACTTTGCAGCACACGCCGAGCGCCCCGATTGATGGCCACGACCTTGCCCGTCAGCGGCGCAACCATCATCGCATCGGGGGCATCCTTGTGACAAAACAGCGGCGTACCGCGTTTAACCTCATCGCCGTCCTGCACCAGCATCTTGGGTTTGAGCCCGATATAGTCGCTGCCCAAAACTCCGACGGTGGAAAACTCTGGCCCTGGTTGGATGTTTTGTTCGGGGGCGCCCTCAACCGGCAGATCCAGCCCTTTTTTCAGTTTGAAAGTTTGCATGTCGCTACGTTCTTCCAAGCCTCTTTTCTTGCGCCAGTTGTTTCCTACCATCGCGCGACGGCTTTGAACAATGCGAATAGTCAAAACAGCGACAACGCAAATGCGCGAGGTGCCGACAAGAATCCGCGGGCGTTATTCCGATTACGGCCCCTTTACGCGGGGATGAGATTAAACGCAAACCCGTTACCGCCTAAAGTGCATTGTCAATAACACATTCTGGCAAAGATGGGCTAACAGAGTCTACCTGCGAGCAGGATTTGCGTGTCGCGCTTGCCGCGCAACCGGTGTAATCACCGGGCATGGAACAAGCGAACGAACTGGACATATTTCTGATTGCAACTCCCGGCCTCGAAGCACCGTTGTGTGCCGAAGCCATTGACCGCGGGTTTTCCTTGCCGCGCATTGTGTCCGGCGGTGTCACCTGCAAAGGCGGGTGGTCCGAAGTCTGGCGCGCAAATCTGGAACTACGCGGCGCAACCAAGGTTCTTGTTCGTTTGGGCAGTTTCCCGGCAGTGCATCTGGCACAGTTGGATAAACGAGCCCGCAAGTTTCCCTGGTCCGAGTTTCTGCGACAGGATGTTCCGGTGAAGGTTGAGGCCGTGAGCCGGAAGTCACGAATTTATCATGCTGGCGCGGCCCGCCAGCGCGTTGAACGCGCGATCGCCGAAACTCTGGGGGTGCCCATTTCTTCCGAGGCGAGCCTGCGCGTAATGCTGCGAATCGAAAAGGATATCTGCACATTTTCGGTGGACAGCTCAGGCGAGCCTCTGCACAAACGCGGTCACAAAACCGCCGTCGCCAAGGCGCCGATGCGTGAAACCATGGCCGCGATGTTCCTGCGTGAATGCGGATTTACCGGATCCGAACCAGTTATGGACCCAATGTGCGGCTCCGGCACTTTTGTTATTGAAGCGGCTGAATTCGCAGCCGGTCTAAATCCCGGGCGGTCGCGCCGGTTTGCGTTCGAGGACCTTGCCGGGTTCGACGGTGACATCTGGCAAAGTATGCGCAGCGGCGCACCGGCCCAGACACCCGATCCTGCATTTTATGGATCCGACCGAAACGCCGGAGCCATTGACGCCGCTATCGAGAACGCGCATCGCTCAGGGGTCGAACGCACCGCCCAGTTCCGGCAATGCGCGGTCAGCGATATCAAACCTCCATCCAGCCAGACCGGGCTGATCATAACCAATCCGCCCTATGGCGCCCGGATCGGTGACGAAAAGCGCCTGCGCTCTCTTTATGGCAGTCTCGGCAAAACCCTGATGACCCGCTTCAAAGGCTGGCGCGTCGGAATTGTGACCAGCAACCCCACACTCGCGCGCGCCACTCGCCTGCCCCTGCTCGCTCCTGGTCCGGTCGTTGACCACGGAGGCACAAAGATCCGCCTCTATCGCACTGATCCCCTATGACGTAGGGTCCAACGCAAACGTGGTAGGACACGGATTCCCAAGTGCAAACAATGCGCGTGGTCGGGCCCAATGGATCGAAAATCCCCCTTGCGCATCCAAATCACCGGGTATAGATCACCCGCCACGGTCGGAGTGTAGCTCAGCCTGGTAGAGCACTGTCTTCGGGAGGCAGGGGTCGGAGGTTCGAATCCTCTCACTCCGACCAATAAAATCAAGAACTTACGCGAAAATTGAAACTTGCAACTGGTGCAATCTTGCACGAGCTGCACAAATTCGCGAGGATGTTCTTATGAAGAACCCTGCCCCATATGTGCGCCAACGGTCTGATTCTTACTGGGAAATCGTCTATGACGATCCCACTACGGGCAAGAAGAAGCGCAAGGCCACAGGTACCAAAGGTCAAGCGGAGGCGGAGAAAAAGCTATCCGAGTTTGACCCGGTCGTAACCGCTGACGCGGTCGATCCTGATGCCCCACGTCTGCGCCGCCGCAAAGACGGATATTGGGAATCCGTATGGACGGAAGACGGAAAGACGCGCCGGAAATCCCACGGCACTAAGTTGCAAGTCGCGGCAGAGGCGGCGCATACCGTATTCATCCAAGAACTAGCAAAACCGGAAATACCTACCCGACCGACAATCACGTGGGTGGTTGATCAGTATTACGACTACATCTGCCGGGAAAAAGCGGAGTCCACGTCAGGCCCAATGGCCGCAAACGTGGCACCACTGAAAGAACATCTCGGGCATCTGTTCTGGGATGAAATCGTACAGGACACCGTGGATGAATACATTGAATGGCGCATGGAGAAACCACGGTGGATCGCACACCAAAAGTCCGAGGGGCAGTTTGGCAAAACTAGCCGCAATACTGCTTGCAAGGACCTGCGTGTGCTTCGCGCCGCGCTAACGCGCGCACGCAAGAACCGATACACCAGCTATCCGCCGGACTTCTCCATTAAGGAAGGTGAGCCGGTCCGTGAAACCAAGGTATGGCTAACTGCGGAAGAACTGGAACGGATGGTTGCCGCCTGCGAACCCAAGCCCATTTTCGTTAACGGAAAGGAAATTGACCGGGAACGCGACCGGTCCCACTTGGAAGCGTTTCTGTTGATCGCGCACGCTACTGGCGCAAGGAAGGAAGCAATCCTTTCTTTGAAGTGGGATCAGGTGTACATTCCTGAGCCGGTCTTGAAGAAGGCCAGCGAAATTCGCGGTAGCGTTGCCCATGACGCGTACGGCAATGAGGCAATACCTCGCAAGTCTGCGTTGTTGGAGTATGGGAATTCGCCTTTGAACTATGAAACAGGCGAAAACGTCAGTGGGGCCTATATCGACTTCGGTGCGGGCAGTGGAAACAAGCGACGCCCTGCGATCCCGATAGGCCAAAACTGGCGCTTGATGAATTACTTGCTTTTTGGCGGTGATCGGGAACAGCCGTATGTGATTTCCTACAATGGAAAACCCGTGAAGAGTTTGAAGAAAGGTCTGGCCGAAGTCGCCAAGGAGGCAGGCGTCAAAAAGCCCGTTTCTCATCACACTATGAAGCGCACAGCGATAACACACATGGTCCGCGCAGGCGTGCCCTTCAACATCATTGCCGAGGCGGTGAACACTACGGAAGATGTGTTGAAGAAGCACTACAGTATGCATCGCCCCGACATTGAAGCCGCGCTAGGGGATGCTTTGTCGATCAGGTGAAATGGCTAGGGCCGCCAACGCGACCCTTTTCACCCTGATAGGGGTGATTGGGTCCTGTTACCAGCAATTGGTAGGACCAACTATTTTTTGGCCAAACTGGGCAGCGAAACTGTTTGCCGCGTGTGCTCTAGAGGAAGACGCAAGTTTAATTTTTCTGACTTAGTTTGACAGTGAACTGCAGACAAGCTGCACTCACTTCAGCTTGAGAACAGGCAAGGCACGTGGTGCCTGACCACCATCGTAGCAGGAAAAAACTACGTTTTCGTTGACCTTAGGCAAATCGCCAAAAACGCTGTCTTTGTGAAAAAATACGTCGTCACCTGAAGTTCTAATGAAGCCCCATGAGTTATACATGTAATTCTTGATTGTGCCGATTTTTCGATCCGAAACCGTGTAGCAAAGCGCATCACACATCTCAACAAGTTGGTCGGCAGTGGGCCGGCTGGTCGCATCGGATTGCAAGCATTGGTTGGCAATTTCGATGATCTCTTCAGCGAGTGGCCTAAACTGTGAGTTTGATTTAACAAAATTTGGGGTGCTGATAGGTGTGTTTTTAGTAATGTTGCCGATAGCACGAAGGCCGGAGCCGTAAGGATAGTCACCGTACAAGACGTGTAAAACAATCGCTCCGATTGACCATACGTCTGCTGGTAAGCCAACAGTTTCAGGAGCGTCGATTGCTTCCGGGGCCATGTATGGAATTGCCCCCAAGGCGGTTGCGGAGGCGGAGAGCGAAGCGTCACCGCCTTCAGCAGCCTCTTCCATTTCAGCTTCAGCCATTTTTGCAATGCCAAAATCGGTTACTTTCAATTCTGACACATTATAATCGCCGACGACCATAATATTTGTTGGCTTAAGATCACGGTGAACTACACCATTATGGTGGGCAGCAGCGACCCCCTTTGCCAAATGACGAAAAATTTTGGCGACTAGGTAAGGGTCAAGGTATTTGGTTCTTTTCAGCAGCGCTGCTTTCAGGTCTTTGCCTGCGATCAACTCCTCAATTAGAAAGGTTGAACTATTCTCTTCGACATAGTCTAGAGTCTTCGCCACATTGGGATGATTTACTTTTGCGGCAACAATTGCACTGCGTTTAAATCGTTTTTCTGCGGACGGATTCTTTGGGGTCTTTAGGGCCACGACTCTGTCTGTCACAGAATCCTTAGCAACATACACAAATTGCATACCGCCTTCGTCGAGGTAATTTTGAACGACATAGCGACCACCAATGGTTTGACCTGAAGTTAGAGGGCCACTCATGCGACGATCTCCGGGTTAGATAGGTCAAAAGTCACGTATGCTCGCTCGCTCGCTCTTCTTTCAGGCCCGCCAAGGGTTAGAACACATGCGCCAGGAAGAATATCGCCCACCGATGCAAATGCGTTGTTCACAAACACATCGCCTGAAACGCTCGCAACACAAAATGATAGGCCGTCATACTCAATTTTCACGCTCGCGACTGTCCCGTATCTCAGGCTCACAGAAGTGTTGTCTTTGTCTAGATATGATGGCTTCCCATTGAGCACCACTAAAGCTCTGTGTCGATTGAAAAGAAGGTGTTTCTCGATGGCGTGGCAAACGTCGCTCATTTTTGGGCGGTCGGCGGGGATATGCCGCATGCAATCAAAAAGTATGTCAGCCACATCCGCCGGTATCGGGAATGGTAAATTCAAAAAAGGATTGCTGGCGAAGACACTCGGTGGAGTAGAGCTTAATTCGGCGCACTGTACTTGTGTTCCGAAATATAATGCAGTTGCCCCGAATGCAAACGTGTCGATGCCCTGTGTAAATTGCGTACCTGCCACATATTGTTCTGGAGCCGAATAGCCCACAGTTCCGACAAACCCAACTGTCGCTGCGTCCGGACCATCTTCTCGAGCCAGCCCAAAGTCGAAAATCTTGAGAATTCCCTCTTGGTCGATCTTCATATTGTTCGGCTTGAGGTCTCTGTGGATCAATCCCGCCTTATGTATGTCCGCGATTCCGGATGCAATTTGCCAAACGACAAAAAGGAAATCGTTGGTAGATTGGGGTGCGAGGTCATCGGAAAACAAATCTTTTCCGTCTACGAATTCTTGCACAATGCCAACGCTGGTGCTGTCTACGCAAATATCGAATACTTGCACAACATGCTTCGAGCGTATCGTGTACAGAGCTTCCAGCTCATCTTTCAACCGGCGTGTTTCAAAACGCCTTGGCATCACCTTCAGGGCTACTGGACGTTCTAGAATGCGATCATAGCACTTAAAAACAGTTGCCATGCCACCATCCATTGCGTTGCCATCAATGGCATATCGCTCAGGCAAGTTCATGAAAATTACTCTTTTTTGGAAAATTCAATGTCCAGTTGAGGCGTGTCATTATCCGTCGGCTTTTTTGCACGGCTCTTCTTAGGTTTTTTGGGAGTAGCCTTGCTAATAGTTTTACCAGTGGGGGGCAAAAGTTCTCGCTCTTCTTCCTCAATCAGTTGTGGTTCTACGTCATCATCAACGACCTTAGCCTGTGCTTGGATTGAATTTTTGGGTGAAACGCCAGTGCCCTGTTGCCGATTTGTGGTCAGGTTAGGTGGTAGTTGAATGTCAAGCTCACCAAACGCATCCCAAATCTGTATTCCATCGCCGACCGCGTGGCGTTCCGAAGGCTGAAATGGGACCCCAATACATGCTATTGTTGCATTGTCCGGCCCCCCGCACCATTTGGCCACCTCGACTAACCGCTTAGCGGTAGCGCCTGCATCTGGTGCATTCTGTATGATGCTCTTGAACCAGTCCGAGCCATTTTCAAGGTAGTGAACTCCGTCAGTTGTTAAGATTAGCTGACCTGCTAAAGCTCCGTCTACATCTCCCAGATGAGGTTCGAGGTCTTTCCCCATTCCGACGAACTGAAGAATTTTTGAATGTTCCGCAGGAACCGCCCCGCTTCTCTTCAACTGTCCAGCAATAGTATCGTCAGTAGTCAGTAACTTCAGTGAATTCCTTGAATGAAAGTAAATTCGGCTATCTCCAGCGCTCACCCAAAGAGCACGTGTTTCAGCAGAAAACATCACGGCTACTAAAGTCGAACCGCCTCTTCCAAGATAGTCGCGATAAACTGCTTCATTGGCATAATTGGCCGCCTCCACCATTCGCGCAGCCGGAGATAGGTTGTTCCTCTGCGAAAGCTCGCAAATTGCCGAGGCAAACGATGCAATCGAAAGTGCTGCGCACGCTGCACCATCATTCATTCCACCTATCCCATCAGCAACCACCGCAACTGCGTACTCTCTTGCTTGGGCGTCAACGCCTTTGAAGATTATTGCCTTGTCTTGGTTATCGCTGCGAACGTTTCCAATCTCGCTGGCTATTGCTCCCCTTAATGAAGCAACCTTGCGAACACCTGATGAACCGGTTTCTCGCTGTAACCAGTTGTATATTTTTCGCTGTACGAAGCTTTTATCCATGGAATCCAATATTTGGTAGCCGATGGCTCACCGTATCTTCTTTTTGGGAACATTACGTCTCCCCTAGGTCGGTGGCAATCTCTGAATTTGGTTGTAAGTCTGTTCCTTCGGTAGAAAGACTTGTCGACGAAGTCATCCAAAGCGTTACGCACTACGGTTAGTTACGTAACCCGGTCCTTGCTATAACTCCCCCAATTGTAGAGCTGAAAATCAGGATCGTGGCGAAGAACCGCAGCAGAAGCAACACTGACTTTGTCAGCATCTTGCCTCAGGCATCTACATAGTTAGGTCAATGACTGCTTCTGGCGGGTAACGCTACGTATTTGCAGCCACTGCTGAGGTCAACTCCCGGTCCTGCCTGTCTGACGTCAGCACCAATGGGACAGTTTAGGTCGATTTGATAAGAGAGGGTTTCTGGCTCATCGTAACCGCCAAGGAGTGGAGATGAGA